>NZ_JBFTGZ010000004.1:0-341571 GCF_056393985.1 Arthrobacter sp. 10T425
GCGATCGCCATGGGCCACCCGCTCGGCGCCTCCGGCGGGCGGATCCTGGGCACCCTGGCCCGTTCCCTGCAGGCCTCCGGGCAGCGCTGGGGCGTCGCCGCGATCTGCATCGGCGTCGGCCAGGGCCTCGCCGTCGTGCTCGAAAACGTCACCACCGGGCAGGCATAACCCGCAGGCTTAACCCGCAGGCATAACCTGTCGGCACAACCAGCGACGGACTGAGGGAATGCAGCACTGGCGGTCGGACACCGGGAGGTCCAAGCTTTAACCATTCGACGCGGGCCAAGTGTGGGCGTCCCGGCCTCCCTGGACTGCACGGCGAGGGTGATGGCACGGCGAGGGTGACGGCACGGCGGGTGCGAGGAGAGTGACGATGGTTGACACGGCAGCGCAGACTCTTCGGGCCGGTGCGCGGAACGACCTTGTGACGCAACTGCTGGGCATCTGGCTCCTCCTGGCTGTGTTCCTCGACGGCTGGGCCCACCTGCACGTTCCCGGGCTTGAAACCTTCTTCACCCCCTGGCACGCGGCACTCTATTCGGGCCTCGTGGCCACCGCCGCGTGGACGGCAAGTGTGATCTGGAGGAACCGCCAGCCCGGGCGGCCATTGACGCGGTCGGTGCCGGCCGGCTACACGGGCACGGTCATCGGACTGGTCCTGTTCGCCGTCGCGGGCGTCCTGGATCTGGCCTGGCACGAGATCCTGGGCATCGAAGTCTCCCTCGATGCGCTGGTGAGCCCCACCCACCTGCTGCTGGGGTTCAGCCTCTTCCTCATCCTCGGCACCGGTATCCGCAGTGCACGGGCCGCCGGCGGCGCAGAAGCCTTCTCATGGACGCCGGCTGCATTGTTGTCCCTCGCGCTGATGACCGGATTGGGAGCCTTCTTCCTCATTTACTGCTCGGCGTTCGTCCGGACCCCGCCGGCCGTCCCCTATCTACAGACGCCGATCGGGAGCCCCGGGCACACCCAGGCGGAGCTGCCCCCGGCCCTCGGACTGGCCAGCTATTTGGTGACCACAGCGCTGATTATCGCCCCCTTCCTCTACACCCTCTCCGGAGCCCGAAGGCCGCCTTTCGGTATTGCCACCATCCTGGTCGCCGTGGTGGCGTGGCTGCCGCTGGCCATGTCGGGGCTGCGCCCGGCCGCGGTCGCCGGTGCTGCCGGAGCCACGATCATCGCGGTAGCGGCGGATCTGCTGCTTGCCCGACGGCCGGGCCCGTGGCTGAGGCGCAGGTTGCCGGCGGTCACCGCCGTGCTGGCGGCACTCATCTGGACCGGCCAACTGGCTGGGATCGCCCTGGCTGCATCGATTCAATGGCCAGTGTCGATGTGGCTGGGAGCCGTTGTGCTGAGTGCGGGATTGGCCGCGGCACTGGCCTTCCTCAGCTCGTTGAACACCAGGAGCGCACCGTTTCCGGCAGGGCCACGATGAGCGTCAAATCCGCACTGTTCCCGGCGCCCGGAGTGGGCTAATTTGGGGATAAAGGGGAGTGCCCGGTGTCCGGTTCGTTGACGGCGGAGGCATCCGGCCTCGCCATCGAGTAAGGAACACACCGTGGCCTACAACGTGGCCCAAAAGCTCATCGCATCCCATCTGGTGGCCGGGGAGATGATTCCCGGCCGTGAGATTGGCCTGCATATCGATCAGACCCTCACCCAGGACGCGACCGGGACGCTGGTCATGCTCGAGCTGGAGGCCATCGGGCTGGACCGGGCACAAACTGAAGTATCCGTGCAGTACGTGGACCACAACTTGTTGCAGGCCGACAGCAGGAACGCTGAGGACCATGATTTTCTCCGCTCGGCCTGCCGCCGGTTTGGTCTGTGGTTCTCGAAGGCCGGAAACGGGGTGTCCCATCCGACCCACATGCAGCGGTTTGGCCGTCCGGGCACGACCATGGTCGGTTCCGACAGTCACACCCCGGCCGCTGGGTCGCTGGGGATGCTGGCAATCGGGGTCGGCGGCACCGAGGTGGCCCTGGCCATTGCGGGCGAGCCGCTCTACCTGAAGATGCCGGAGATCTGGGGCGTGCGGCTTACCGGCAAACTGCCACCGTGGACCAGTGCCAAGGACGTCATCCTCGAAATGCTTCGCCGGCACGGCGTGAAGGGCGGCAAGGACCGGATCATCGAGTACTACGGTCCCGGCCTCGCCACACTGAGCGCGATGGACCGGCACGTGATTGCCAATATGGGCGCCGAACTCGGTGCGACGAGCACGGTCTTCCCGGCCGACGACCGGGTCCGGGCCTTCCTGCGCTCCGAACAGCGCGAGGACGATTTCACCGAACTCCTCGCCGATTCCGGTGCCACCTACGACGTGACCGACGAGATCGACCTGGCCACGATCGAGCCGCTCATCGCCCTGCCCAGCTCGCCCGGGAACGTCGTTCCGGTGCGGGAGGTCACTGGGAGGCCGGTGGCGCAGGTCGTGATTGGGTCCTCAGCGAACCCGGGCCTGCGCGACTTCGCAATTGTCGCCGCCATCACGAAGGGACGGCAGTGCCACCCTGGACTGTCTTTCGACGTCAACCCGAGTTCCCGGCAGATCCTGCAGGACCTCACCAGGATGGGGGCCACGTTTGATCTGATCAGCGCCGGAGCCCGACTGCATCAGACCGGATGCATGGGCTGCATCGGGATGGGACAGGCCCCCGCGAACGGAAGCAACAGCCTGCGCACCATGCCCCGCAACTTTCCCGGCCGTTCGGGCACGAAGGAAGACTCGGTCTACCTGTGCTCACCGGAGACGGCTGCGGCTGCTGCGCTCACCGGAATTATCACCGACCCGCGGGACCTGACGGAGCTTTTCGACCTTGAGTATCCCGAGATCGAACTTCCCGCGGTGTCGAGCGTGAACGTGGCAATGCTGGAGGAGCCGTTGGCGCCGGAGGAAGCCGGCAAAGTAGCGCTGGTCAAGGGCGAAAACATCTCCTCGCTTCCGGTCTTCGGCCCACTCGCCGACCGCATCGAGGCACCAGTGGCCTTGGTGGTGGGCAACGATGTCTCGACGGACGAGATTCTGCCAGCCGGTGCGCGCGTTCTGCCCTACCGCAGCAACATCCCCAAACTCGCCGAATTCACCTTCGACCAGCTCGACCCCACCTACGCCGCCCGCGCCGCCCAAACCCGCGACTCCACCGGGCACATCCTGGTCGGCGGCACGAACTACGGCCAGGGATCCTCACGGGAACACGCAGCTATCACCCCGCGCTTCCTCGGGCTGCGCGCAGTGGTGGCCGTCTCGTTCGCGCGGATCCACTGGCAGAACCTGGCCAATTTCGGCGTCCTCGCAGTCGAGTTCACAAATGCGGCCGATCATGACCGCATCGAACAGGACGATGTGCTCGCGCTGACAGGGATACACGACGCCCTGCTCACAGGCAAGGAGATCCTCGTGGAGAACCGGACCCGAGACGAGGTCTACCCTGTGCAGCACAGTCTCTCCAGCCGTCAGGTGGACATGCTCCTGGCAGGTGGCCTCATCCCTTGGCTGCGCGAACGGAGAGCGCGGGAATGAGCTGCCGATCACCGCTGACGAGGATGGGTGTGCCGCGGTGAGCGGATGGCCGCGGCCGGACGAGCCCTCCGGCGAAATCAGCCTCGTACTCGACCAGCGCAGCACCCTGGATCCGAAGGCTGACCTGCGCGACGGGTTGTCCGCGGTCGCCCGGCAGGGTTCCCACCTTTGGGTCGCCAATGACGAGACGACCAGCCTCGAACGGCTCACCCTGGAGGCCGGCGGCCAGGCCCGCACCCACCGCAGCTTCGACCTCACCCACCTCCTTGAGCTGCCCGGGGACAGGGGTGAGATGGACATCGAGGGCCTCGATGTCGAGGATGACACGCTTTGGCTGCTTGGATCGCACAGCTCGGCCCGCAAACAGGTCAAGAACAACGCCACATCCGCAGAAGCGCAGGATTCCCTGGCGACAGTGGAGGTCAGCCAGCGCCGTCGGGTGTTGGCCCGGCTTTCGACTAAGGCCCTCCTCGATCCGGACGGCGGCCGGACGGGGCAACAGCAGCGCCCCGCCGTGCTGGGCCTCGGCCGGGGCACGGGCCTGGTGGATCTGCTGGCTGATGACCCACATCTTGGAAGCTTCATCCAGTCCTCGACGACCGGTCGCCCGATCCCGGGCAAGGACAACGGCATTGACTGCGAGGGCCTCGCCGTAGCGGGCGACCGGGTGTTCATCGGTCTGCGCGGGCCGGTGCTGCGTGGGTGGGCGATGATCATAGAGCTCCAGGTTGGTGGCGGGCCCGGCTTGGAGCCGCAGCCGATCGGTCCCGGGAATCGTCGCTACCGCAAGCACTTCCTTCGCCTGCATGGTTTGGGCGTGCGGGATCTGTGCCGTCACGGACGGGACCTGCTCGTCCTGGCAGGACCCACCATGGAACTCGACGGGCGCGCGGCCGTGTTTCGCTGGCGGGGCGCGCTGACGTCGCAGGCCGAGGCCGTCCTGCCGAAAGACGACTTGCATTGCGAATTTGACGCGCCGTTCGGTGAGGACGAGGACCATGCCGAGGGGATCACCGTTCTCGACGATGACCGGTCGGCCTTGGTGTTGTATGGGACGCCGTCAGGCAAGCGCAAGACCGGACGCCACGCGATCAAAGCCGACGTCTTCCGCCTCAGCACATAGGAACGGGCGCCGCGACGGTCCCGGGGAGATGTTCCTATTGCTGCCGGCCCACTTTTCCCAGCCAGGCCTGCAGGAGAGGAACGACGACGTCGCTGTGCATCGCGCCCAGGTGATCGAGTGCGGGGAGTACTTGGGAATAGCCGTAGTTCACTTCGGAACGCCCTGGCGCCATGGCGGCCCGATGTCCCTGCTCTGGCGCACACCGGCGCAGGGGGCGAGAATGGGGTCGTGCTCACCCTGATCGAACCCCACGGGAAGGACTTTCATGACGCTGTATCAGCCTGAACCGGTCGAAATCTCAACGAGGATGCGGCCGGGGGAGTGGACCGAGGAAAGCCTGGAGATGCTCGTCGCGTCATATCGCGAGCAGCTGTCGCGCATGGGGGCGGCCGCCTCCGAGATCGACGTCGTGATCGACCGCGACGACGGAGGCGGAGTCAGCGTGGTGGCGTCCTGGCTCAAGCCTGACGTGGCGCAAGAACTGACAGAGGTGAAGGACGACGCCGGGCTCGTGGCGATGGATCCCGACGCCGGGTCAGTGCGGCCGGCGCACGACGATTCCGCGCCCCGATAGAACTTCTGGGCCCGCCATGCCCTCCGGTAGGGTGATGTTTCCCGAAGCAACCCTTCGATCAGAGTGGAGCATTCATGGCACCGCAGATTTCCGGAAAAATCGATAAGAAATTGTTCGGGCTCTACCTCTCGGACCACCTCGCGGGAGCCACAGCGGGGCAGGGCCGCATAGAGCGCATGGCGCGCGACTTCACGGACACCCCCTTCCACGCCGAACTTGCAGCACTTGCCACCCAAATCAGGCAGGAGCGGGAGTACCTGCGCGGACTAGTGGCGGATTTTGGCCTGCCACGGCGAACTCCGCGGCGGGTGGCGGCGTGGGTTGCGGAGCGTGCCGGCCGACTCAAGCTCAACGGGCGGGTGGTGAGCCGCTCGCCGATGACGCTGGTGCTGGAGTCCGAGGTCATGCGGTCGGCGGTGATGGGAAAACTAGGGCTGTGGCAGACGCTGCAGGATCTCTCCGGCGATCTGGGACTGGACGGTTCCAGGTTCGACGGACTGGCCACCAAGGCACGCGACCAGATCGCCACCCTGGACCGGGTCCATGAGTACGCCCGCCGGCGGTCGTTCCACACGAACCAGGGCAGCTGAGCAGACCGGGCATCGTCGGCTCGACCGTTCGCGTCCTGCCCTGCGCCTGGTGTGCACTGGCGCGTGCCGGCAGCGGAGACGAGAATGGGCTCGTGCTCCCTCCTCGCCCTGGCGGGGACGGCGACGCGATGAACGCCGCCGCCCGAAAGATTCAGCGCATCTATTTGACGTTGACGCTGGGCAATACCCTTGCGGCCTCGTTCATCTGGGGGATCAACACCCTTTTCCTGCTCGACGCCGGTCTCAGCAACTTCGAGGCGTTTGCCGCGAATGCCTTCTTCACGGCCGGCATGGTGCTGTTCGAGGTGCCCACCGGGGTGGTTGCCGACGGGTGGGGCCGGCGCGTCTCGTTCCTGCTCGGAACCGTGACCCTCGCCGTCTCGACCTACTTCTACTACCTGCTCTGGCAGTTCTCCGCCCCGTTCTGGTGGTGGGCGGTGGTGTCGGTCCTGCTCGGCCTGGGCTTCACCTTCTTCTCCGGAGCGGTGGAGGCCTGGCTCGTCGATGCACTGCGCTTCTCTGGGTTCGAGGGCGGGATGGAAGCGGTGCTCGGTCGAGGCCAGATGGTCGCCGGAGTCGCGATGCTCGCCGGCTCTGTTGCCGGCGGCGTGATCGCGCAGGCCACCAATCTGGGCGTGCCGTTCCTGATGCGCGTGGGCGTGTTGCTGGCCATGTTCGCGGTGGCGTTTGGGCTCATGCGCGACGTCGGGTTCACCCCCGAACGCTCGACCCATCCCCTCCAGGCGACCCGTGCTGTACTCGCCGCCTCGATCGAGAACGGCTTGAAGAATCCGCCCGTACGTTACGTGATGCTGGCCGCGCCGTTCACTTTCGGCGTCGGGATCTATGTGTTTTACGCCCTGCAGCCGTACCTGCTCGAGCTCTATGGGGACCCCCACGCGTATTCTGTCGCGGGCCTGGCGGCGGCCATCGTGGCCGCGGCGCAGGTGCTCGGCGGCTGGATGGCTCCGCGCATCCGGCGCCTTGTCCGCCGGCGCACCACCGTGTTGATCCTGAGCAGCGTCGTGGACACGGTGATCCTGGTGGTGCTCGGGTTCACCCACGTATTCTGGTTGGCCCTGGTGCTGTTGGCGCTCTGGGCAGTGGTGTCCTCGGCGGGCATACCGGTGCGGCAGGCGTACCTGAACGACATGATCGCCTCGAAGCAGCGCGCCACAGTGCTCAGCTTCGATTCACTCATGGGCTCAAGCGGTGGCGTGGTGGTACAGCCGCTGCTCGGCCGGGCAGCAGATGTGTACGGCTATGCAGCGTCGCTGGCGATCGGCGGCGTGATCGAGTTGATCGCGGTGCCGTTCCTGATGGCGAGCCGCCGGCAACGCCACCAGGCCGATCAGTCCAGCGCCCCGACCAGCACCAACACCGGATCCCAGCCGGCGTAAGACGCCAGCCGGAATAACACTTCGGCCATGCTCCTTACTTGGCGGGGCCTTCGGGGCCTACAGTGGGCGTGTAGAACCGTCGACAGGAGCGCCCCAGTGATTACCCTGCAGATCGAACACCAGGTCCGGGATTTTGACATGTGGCGGAGGGCTTTCGACAGCGATCCGCTGGACCGCGCTGCGTCGGGCGTGCGGTCATTCCGGATCTCGCGCCCGCTTGACCAGCAGGATTACGTGATGCTGGAGATGGACTTCGATACGCAGGCGGCGGCGGTGGACTTCCTGGGCCGGCTGCAGAACGATACGTGGAAAACGGGTGTGACGGCGCCGGCGCTGGTTGGTGAGCCATCGACCAGAATCATCGAAACGGTCGCCATCGAGAACGTGGCAGCCGCTGACCGCGACCTTCGGTAGAACGTCTGCGCCGTCGCGGGGATCAGACGCGGGGATCACAAGAAACTCGCGTCATGCGTTTCGCTGTTGCCCCTGCTGTCCCTGGACGGGGTCGTGCGCGCTCCGCGGAGACACCGTGAGGGTGGCGACGCGTTCCAGCCTCGGATGCAGGTGGTCGCCGTCGTCCACCACCCCGGTCTGCCACCACAATTTCAGCCCTTCCGGTACCACCTCCAGATAGGCCACGTTGTTTTGGAACCAGGGCCCCCGGATGCCGGACCAGTGGAATGGCGGGTCCGGCACCTTGGCGGAGCGCGCGACCAAGGCGCCCACCGGGGTGGCCAGGCCGTAGGACATGATGGCCGCGAAGGACCTCATCAGGCGGGGCAACGGGTTGCGGATGGGGGAGCAGACGGCCTGCAGGATCCGGCTGCCCGAGGCACGCTCCACCTCCGCAACGTAGGAGTAGTGGACGTCCCCGGAGAGGAAGGTGATTGTTTCCGGTGCCGGGCCGCGTTTGCCGTCGGCGACTTCGCTGGCCATGGCCGCCAGTTCCCGGAAGCTGTTTTGGAATGCGCCCCAGTGTTCCAGGTCCAGCGCCTGGCGCAGCTTCTCGCCGGCCCAGGCGGCACGGTTACCCCACGCGCCCTCAGAGACGGCCTCATTCCACGACTCGACGTAGTGCAGGCCCATCGGCAACAGGAAAGGCAGGGACGTCGCCACGAGCAGGTGGCGGAAGCCGCCTTGCATCCGGTCGTCCAGCCACGCCATTTCCACCGCATCGACCAGCGCCCGGTCGTCCGGCGTCAGGTCCCGGGCTGCGCGGGAGTCGACCACGATCAGCCGGGTGTCGCCGAAGTCGCGGCAGTAGCTCCACCGGTAGGATTTGGGGTCCCGATCAGCCCGCTCCGCGAAGCTGTCCAGCTCGGCGCCCACATCGAGCTCATCCCCGCCTGTGTGCCCGATGATCCGCTGCCACACGGCATCCTCCGCCCGTTCCTGCGGTGACAGGTTCCCCAGATGCTGGTAGACCCAGTACGAGGCCAGTCCCGCGACGATCCGCCCATGCCACCACGAGGTTGCCTCCATCTTCTTCTTCCAGCTCAGCGAGGTATTCCAGTCGTCGCGGATGTCGTGGTCATCGAAGATCATGGCGCTGGGCAGGGTGGACAGCAGCCATCGGTTCGCCGGGTCTGACCAGGCCAGAAAGTACAGGTGGGCGTATTCCTCGTAGTCCTTGAGCTCTTCGCCGGGGGGTGCCTTGATGTCTCGCCGGCCGCGGATGAACTCCTGCATTTGTTCGCTGGTCAGGTCCGCGTACACCTGATCTCCGAGGAAGGCCAGAAGATCCGGCCACGGCAGGTCTCCGCCGGAGGCCATCTTCAGCGCATAGGCGCGCAGTGAGTCGACGCCATGGGTCCGGTTGCCGGATGCATCGTGCGGGACACTGGTCCTGCACGAGCCGTATGCCATCCGCAGCGGCTTACCGGTGGCCAGTGTGGCGATCATGGACGGCGGAAACCCGGATGAGGGGTCGGGCCAGGCCTGTGTTCCGTTGATATCGAGCGCGTACGGCGTCACCGTGCCGGGCTCCAGCCCGTCCAATTCCACCAGCGCGTAGTGGTGGCCGTGAACTGCGAATGTGCGGGCCTCCCAGCCCCGGCCGCCGGCACGGATGGAAATCCGGGCAGCGGTTTGGGTCTCCACCCAGACACTCGCCGACGTCTCATCCACGTACCGCACCATGGGGCCAAGCACCAGGGAAGGGGTGGTCATGAAACAGTTGTACCCGCTCCGGCCGGTTGCGGCCATGGCGCCAGGAAAGTCCAAGCGCAACGGAGGCAGCGTCAATGCCCCTGAGGCGGTTCCTTGGGTGCCCCTCCGAGGGCCGGGGTACTGCCGGAATCGCCCGGTCCCTGGGCCAGCTGGTCATGGAGCCTGCTGATCTGGGCCACGAGGCGGGCACGTTCCTCGCTGCCGATGCCTTCGTCCGATCGCCTCCGCAGATTGGTTGCTGCCGTCACACTTTCAACGAGCCAGGAGGACACCACCGCCGTGACCATGCTCAGGACTGCAAACCCGCCGACCATCAGCGTGGCCGCAGCCCACCGGCCCGGAACGGTTACGGGGTAGTAGTCGCCATAGCCGATCGTTGTGATGGTGACAATTGCCCACCACAACGAGTCGCCCATCGAGGTGATATTCGCGTTCGGTGCGCTCTTTTCGAAATTGAAGACGCTCAGGGCGACCGTGTAGAGCAGGAGGACCGCGGAGACAATGACGTAGGCCAGGACGCGGGTCCTGATGGCGGTGCCCGGGGCCCGTTCCATGACCCGGCGCAAGGTGAACGGACGCAGGAGCCGCAACGGCCGCGCAACGGGGAGCACCACCATAAGCAGGTCCAAGGGGTGGCGGACGAACCACCGGCCCCGTTGGGGCGCCAGGAGCAACTTCACAATGTAGTCGGCGCCGAAGGCGACCCACGTTGACCCCACGACGATTCCGAGAAGGTCGGCGTAGGGCTGCGGCGGTTCTGCAATGACGAGGATGGAGTAGGCCGCCAGAAAAACAAAAGCCGCACCGACGAGGGGCCACTCGGAATACTTTTGCCAGGTTTCTTGCCTCATGGCTGAATGCTAGGACTTTGTCCCTCGGATGTCCTTCGAAATTGCCACACTGACCCTAAGCGAGCCACCCGCTGGCAGCGAGCCACCCGCGGAGCGCTGACAACTGTCGCCGTCAGCGGTACATTGGCCTTCTGAGGTGGCAGACCGAGGCTGGGCACGGCAGACCACATGGCCAGAACCTGCGGAGGCGGACAGCCATGGCGGCAAATCAGGACAAAAACGGCGCTCGCCGGGACCACGCGCATCACGACGTCATACCCAACATACTTGAAATAGTGGAGCAAAGCGTCCTGCAGCGGATTGAGGACTTTAATGATCCGCGCCAGGAATGGCGGCGGCTGTTCTCGGAGTTATACGGCACGTTCCTGCTCGTGGTCGTCGCGGCCGGCGGCGGCATGATGGGCCAGGCGTTCCCCGGTGTCATCAGCCGCACGGCGGCAGTGGTGGCTCCGGGCCTGATGGTGATGGGCATCATCTTGTTCATGGGCAAGATCTCGGGCGCGCATCTGAACCCTGCGGTCAGCATTGCGTTCGCGCTCCGCGGTGACTTCCCGTGGCGCCGGGTGCCGGGCTACATCGTCGTTCAGCTCATTGGCGCGACGCTCGCCTGCCTGCTGCTGCAGGGCGTGATCGGCGTCTCCGCCACCTACGGTTCAAACTATCCGGCGGCTGGTTATACGGCCGGCGCCGCGTTCCTGATGGAGGCGCTGCTGACGATGGTGCTGGTCAGCGTCATCCTGGGAACCGCCTCCGGGGCCCAGAACGTCGGGCTGTTTGGGGCGTTCGGTGTCGGCGCGTACATTGCCTTGGCAGGCCTGTGGGGCAGCCCCATCTCCGGCACGTCGATGAATCCGGCACGAACGTTCGGACCGGATCTCGCCAGCGGAAACTTCAGCGACTACTGGGTATATGTCGCCGGGCCGCTGGTCGGCGCGGCGGCCGCCGTCGGTATCGCATTCATCCTGCGCGGAGCGGGCGGCGGGAGGTCGGGCTCGGGAGCCGCGCAGGGTGCCCTCTTCACCGAGGCCGCCGAGGAAGAGAAGCCGTAGCGGGCCGTGAACGTGACCCGCAGAAGGAGAGCGCCATGAGAAGGGCCGCACCGTCTCATCCGCTGGATCCGCTGGGCGAGGACGAGTTCCGTGCAGCTGCGTCCTTGCTCGCCAGCGCACAGGGCGTCACGTTTCCGGCGTGGCGGCTGGCAGCCATCGAGCTGATCGAACCGGAAAAGTCCGCTGTCGCCGCCTTCGAAGCCGATGCCGGCGCGCCGGCTCCGGAACGGATCGTCGGGGTGAACTGCTTCGAACGGTCCTCCAACAAGACCTACCAGGCGCGGCTATCGCTGACCCACGGGGTTGTCCTCTCCTTCACCCATATCCCTGGCGTTCAGGCGAACATGACCGTCGACGAGTGGGAAGAAGCTGACGCAGCGCTGCGCAGCCACCCGCAGGTGATCGCCGCGCTTGCCAAGCGCGGCATCACTGATCTGTCCCTGGTCTTCATGGACGTGTGGACCTATGGCCTGTCAATGATCCCGGAGAAGCACCAGGGGCGCCGGATCGGCTGGTCCGACACGTGGGTCCGTGCCGGTGCGGGCGCAAACCCGTATGCGGGGCCGGTCAACGGGTTCCACTGCGTCATTGACCTGGCTTCCATGGAGCTGCTGGACATCGAGGACACTTTTGCGGTGGACCGTCCCGAGATCATGGGCGAATATGTCCCGGCGCTGATCCCGGACCGGCTCCGCGACGCAAGCACCCGCGAACCGCTCAAGCCGCTGGACATTGTCCAGCCCGAAGGCGTTTCCTTTCAGATGGACGGCAACAGGATCAGCTGGCAGAACTGGTCCCTGCGCGTCGGGTTCAACTACCGCGAAGGTCTGACGCTGCACCGGGTCAGCTATCGCGACGGCGGCCGCGAACGGCCGATCGCGAACCGCCTGTCCTTCGCCGAAATGGCCGTTCCCTACCGGGATCCCAGCGATGACCACTACCGGCGCACCGCGTTCGACGTCGGCGAATGGGGTCTGGGATTCATGACGACGTCGCTGGAACTGGGCTGCGACTGCCTCGGGGAAATCCGGTATTTGGATGCGGTCATGCACAATTCTGCGGGGGAGCCCTACACCATCAGGAACGCCATCTGCATCCACGAAGAGGACGGGGCGGTGTTGTGGAAGCACATCGACCACGACGGCGGCATGGAAGTGCGCCGGATACGTCGACTGGTGATTTCTTTCCATGTCACCGTGGCCAACTATGAATACCTGGTGTACTGGCGCTTCTATCAGGACGGGAACATTGAGTGCGAGGTGAGGGCCACCGGCATCATGGTGGTCAGCCATTTCGGCGAGCGCCAGCAGCATCCGAGCGGAACGCTGGTGGACAACCGGACCTATGCACCCTTCCACCAGCACTTCCTCGTGGCCCGGCTCGACCTGGACATCGACGGCACCGCAAATACCGTTTACCGTTCGGAAACCGCGATGGTCCCGATGGGTCCGGACAATCCGTACGGGCTCGCCCTGCATCAGAACAAGACCCCCATCACGACCGAGGGGCACGACGACTACTCCTGGGAGACCCAGCGGGCCTGGACGGTGACGAACGACAACTCGGTCAACGGGCTCGGGACCCCGGTGTCGTACAAGCTGGTGCCCGGCGCAGCTTTCCCGTCGTTCTTTGACCCGGCATCTCCGGTTTTCCAGCGTGCGGAGGTCATCGGGCACACGGTATGGGTGACGCCCAACGATGCCGCGGAACGCTGGCCCGCCGGCGAATTCGTGAACCAGGGCACAGGCGGGCTGGGAATGCCCGAATGGGTGCGGCAGGGGCGGTCCGTTGAAAACACCGACGTCGTCCTTTGGTACGTTTTCGGCATTCACCACATCCCACGGCCGGAGGAGTGGCCGGTCATGCCGGTGGACACAGTCGCGTTCTGGCTCAAGCCGGCCGGCTTCTTCGACCGGAACCCGGCGCTGGACGTCTAGGCGGCCCGGGCCAGGGCGTGCCGCCAGAGGCACGTCACTCCAGTAGACACGTCAGTCCAGTAGATTTGTCGGAGTCGAGGCAGAATTTTGGGATCGAAGAACAGGGGATACGTGTGAGCAGGCTGAGCGGAAGATCGGACGGAACCGATGCGGACTTCGCGGCAACGCCCCTCACGGCGCCGGCGTATCCGCAACTGCGGCTCAACAGCGCTGCCCTCGAGAACAACATCCGGGTCATGGCGGCGTGGTGCCGGGAGCGGGGCGTGGACCTCGCGCCGCACGTCAAGACAACGATGTCGGCACCGATCATCGAGCGGCAGTTGGCGGCCGGCGCCGTCGGCGTCACAGTCGCCACCGTGGATCAAGTCGCCTCCGCACTGCGCTGGGGTCATCAGCGCGTCCTCGTCGCCAACGAGATCGTCGACAGGTCCGGGCTAACGCGTATCCGTGCCTGGCTGGAGGAAGATCCCGCCCGGGAAATCCGCTGCTTCGTCGATTCGGCAGCAGGCGTGAAGGTGGCTGCCGAGATCTTCGATGGTGCGGCGGCCGACCTGGAGGTGCTGATCGACGTCGGAACCCCCGGCGGGCGCACCGGCATCCGCAGCCTGTCCGAGGGTCTGCGCCTGGCCGGGCTGGTCCGTGCCACGCCGGGACTGAGGCTGGTGGGTGTTGCCGGGTATGAAGGCGTCGTGCCCAACAGCAGGGCCGAGGATAACGTCACAGCGGTTGACCGGCACTGCCGGCTGGTGCGGGACATCTATCTGGAAGCGGCGGAGTTCTTTGAGACAGCCACTCCCATCTACTCCATGGGTGGTTCCGCGTTCCCGGACCGCGTGGTTGAGTTCCTTCCCGATCGCGGCCAGGTGCCCGGAACACGAATTGTTCTCAGATCGGGCTGCTACGTCACCCACGACCACGGCACCTATGCCGCCGTCAGCCCCGTTCCGGGACTCATTCCGGCGCTGTCCGTTCGCGCGATGGTCCTGTCCACCCCCGAAGACGGGATGGCCGTCGTCGGAGCCGGCAAAAGGGACCTTCCCTACGACGCCGGACTGCCCAGCGTCCTCTCGGTCCGGACCGCGGACGGAGCCCTCAAGCCCGGCGCAACCGCAGCGGTGCGCAATCTCTTCGACCATCACACGGTGCTCTCCGGGGTGTCCGGAGTGGATGTCACCGACACGCTGGATTTCGGGATATCCCATCCTTGTTCCGCGTTTGACCGCTGGCCCGACTACGTCCTCACCGACGCCGACGGGCAGGACACGGACGTGTGGCAGACCGACTTCCGCCGGTCGTCCCTGGCCCCTGGCTACGCCCCGTCCTGACGCTCAATCCTTGAGCTGCCGGGTCAGCACTTCGAATTCCTCCACGCCCAGGATCTCCATGTGCTGCTCCGCACTGGTCTCGGCGCGGATCTTGGCGGCGGCCTGTTCGCTGCCGGCGAGAGCCGCCTCGTCCTCCCACAGCGTGATTGACAGTGACTTGCTGTCCTTCCCCAGCAGGTAATAGATGCCCAGGCATCCCGGCAGCTGGAGCACCCGGTTGACGGTGTCGTCTGTGGGTGCCCCGGAGCTGTCCGGGCCGGGCTGATACGTGCTGACGCGAGCGAACATGACTGTCCTCCTAGATCCAGGTTCGACGGTTGGAGCGCCTGCCGCCCCAACCGCTGAACCGGGCGGGAGCTGGATCCTTGCGATATCGCGCCCTGGCGGCGGGCGGCCTGGTCTCCTCCCACCAGTAAGGACCCGCGGGCGCAGAAGCACAAGGTTCGTGTGCCGGTCCGTTCGCCCTAGTCCGCCGGTCCGCTACTCAGCCGCCGGTCCGCTACTCAGCCGCCGGCCGCTACTCAGCCGCCGGCGCCGATGGCCCCACGGGCGTTCCTCTTGAGCTCGGCGAGTTCCTTGCGCGCCACAAGGGCCTCGTCCAGGCTGATTGCCACGAACCTGGTGGATGTGCCGGGGGCGGCGCGGGCCACCAGATCCATGTCGGCGCTGATGACCGTGCCCACCATGGCGTAACCGCCGCCGGAGACGGCATCGCGGTGCAGGATGATCGGCTGGGTGCCGCCGGGAATCTGGATGGACCCGACGGCATAGCCGGCATCCACGATGTTGGACGGATCGGAGCCGGCGCCGAATGGCTGCTCCCGCTCCTTCCACTGCACCCCGGGACCTGAGTACCTCAGCCCCATCCGGTCAGCCACCGGGGTCACCTTCCACTCGCTGTGCAGGAGATTGTCCAGTCCTTCGTCGGTGAGCCGGTGGTCGTAAAGGCCCAGGACGATCCGGACGGCCTGTTCCTTGGCGAATAGGGGACGGAATTCCTCCGGAACTGTATCGGCGTCGGGCAGGGCTCCGGCGTTGAGCGGGGCGCCCACCGGAATCCGGTCCCCGGCCTCCAGCTTGCGGCCATGGAACCCGCCGATAGCGCCCAGGCTGTAGGTGGACCGGCTGCCGAGCACCTCGGGAACATCGATGCCGCCCTGGACGGCGATGTAGTAGCGCGTGCCTCCCCGGATGACCCCGAAGCTGAGTTCGTCGCCGGCTTTCAGCTGGAGCCGGGTCCACTGGGGCCGGGCGTCGCCGTTGACCTTTACCTCAACCGGTGCCCCGGTGACGGCGACGACGGCATCCTGGTCGGTGGTCAGCACCGGGCCCAGGTACGTGCATTCGAGGACGGCTTCCTTGGCGGTGTTGCCCACCAGGGCATTTCCGAGTTCGGCCGAGTATTGGTCCAGGGAACCGCTCTGCGGGATGCCCACGTTGTAGTGGCCGGTGCGTCCCTGGTCCTGGACTGTGGTGGCCAGGCCGGGGTTCTTGATGTCAAACGCCATTGAGGGCCTCCATGAGTTCCTGGTTGTAGCCCGCGGGATTCGCCAGCGCCCTGGACAGATCAAATGTCACGGCCACCTGCCGGTAGCGGAACGTTCCGGCGGAGATCTCAGACTGGATGCTGTTGTATTCGGCCTCGGTGACGGGCTTGAACTTCACGATGTCGCCCGGCTTGAAGAACACCATGAAGTCCTTGAAATCGGCCAGGGACTGGGCAGGATCGAAGATGGGCGCGGCAGCGACCCCGAACATCTGGTAGCCGCCGGCACCGCGCACGGAGTAAATGCAGCCGAAGCAGCCGCCGTGGCCCACGGTCAGTTTGGGGGTGTCGGTGCGCGGACTCAGATACTTGGGTACTTCGAGTTGCTTTTCCTGCTCCACCAGCTGGAAGAGGAACGGGAGGCCTGCGACGAAGCCAACCATGGAGACAAGCCATGGTTGCTCATGGTGGCGCTGAATGAATTCGGCGGCGTCCTTGAGGTTGTTGACCTTGGCTGCGTAGTCAATGTCGGTGCCGCCGGGCTCCTGATGGAATCCTTCGCGGAATCGCTCGGCCACTTCCGCCGTGAACGGGTCTTCGTACCAGACCGGGACCTCGACGATCCGGGTTTCCAGCGAATGGTCGTGATGGTGCGCCAGATCCCCTTCAATGGTCCGGACGGTCTCTTCAAGGGTCGACGGCGGCAGGACATCGGGATCGAACCGCACCAGCAGCGAGGCGTTGGCGGGACAGATGTCCACGATGCCGGGCAGCTGCATGGCCGAAAGCTTCGCTGCTATGGACATCACCCGGAAGTTGGCGGCCAGGCTCATGGACTCCGCGACCTCAACGAACAGGAATTCGTCTCCGCCCCAGGTGTAACGGGCCTCCAACACGGCGGGTTCCGGGCTGCTCATTGTGCCTCCATCAGATCGGGGACGGTTTCAAGGAATTTCGAGTGGTGGGTGACGGCCGCAAATTCGGGCCGGCTCAGCAGCTTCTTGTGCACCGGGATGGTGGTTTTGACGCCTTCGATGCGGGTCTCATCCAGGGCCGTCAGCATCGCCTCAATGGCCGCTTCGCGGGTGTCCGCATGCACAATCAGCTTGGCCATCAGGGAGTCGTAGTACGGAGTGACCGTGGAACCGGTCTCCACCCCGGTGTCCACCCTGACGCCTGCGCCGGCGGGCCAGTCCATGGCCGTGATGAGGCCCGGGCTGGGGAAGAAGTGGTGGTCGGGGTCCTCGGCATTTATACGGCATTCGATGGAGTGGCCATTGAATGCGATGTCGTCCTGGCGGAGGGACATCGCCCCGGTGAACGCGATCTGCAGCTGTTCGCGGATCAGATCGACGCCCGTGATTTGCTCTGTGATCGGGTGCTCAACCTGGATACGGGTGTTCATTTCGATGAACGCCGCTTCATGGTTGACCGGGTCATAGAGGAATTCGACCGTTCCGGCGCCGCTGTAGCCGCACTCGCGGGCGAGTTCCACGGAGGAATCCCGGATCCTCTGGCGGACGTGGTCCGGGAGGTCCGGCGCCGGTGCTTCTTCAATGACCTTCTGGGAGCGCCGTTGCATAGAGCAGTCGCGGTCGCCGAGATGGATGAAGTTTGTTCCGTCGCCGAGGACCTGTACCTCCACGTGACGGGCATGCTGGACAAAGCGTTCCAGGTAAACGGTGGGATCGCCGAAGACAGCAGCCGCTTCGCCGCGTGTCTGCTCAATGGATTCCAGAAGCTTGCCTTCGCTGTGCACAAAGCGGATGCCCCGGCCGCCGCCGCCGGCGGAAGCCTTGATCACGAGCGGGTAGCCGATGCTGCGGGCGATTTCTACGGCGTCGGCCGCCGGATCGAGGGGGCCGTCCGAGCCACGGAGCACGGGGACGCCAGCCTTCCGGGCCGATTCCCTCGCCAAGGACTTATTGCCCATCATGGCGATGGCGTCCGCACGCGGCCCCACCCAGATCAGGCCCGCATCAGCGATCTTCCGGGCGAAGTCCGCATTCTCGGAGAGGAACCCGTAGCCCGGGTGGACGGCATCGCAGCCGTTGTCCACGGCCGCGGCGACGATGGCGTCCTGGTTCAGGTAGCTGGCGGTGGCAGGCGCCGGACCCACCACGACGACGTGGTCAGCGGACCGGGCAGCCAAGGATTCGACGTCGGCTTCGCTGGCCACCACGAATGTTTCGATGCCCATTTCACGGGCGGTCCGGGCGATGCGAACGGCAATCTCGCCGCGGTTGGCGATGAGCAGTTTCTTCATGGCTATCCTTCCCGGACGACGACGATTGCGTCGCCTGGGTTGACCATGTCGCCCTCGTTGACCTCAAACGACTCCAGGGTGCCGGCCACATCGGACTGGATTTCGGTGAACTGCTTCATGATTTCAATAATGCCGAGGGTCTGTCCGACCTCGATGGCGTCGCCTTCATTGGCGAAAGGCGGCTTGCCGGGGCCGGGCTTGCGATAAAAGACGCCGGGGAGCGGGGAAACGATGGTTGCCACGGGATGCTCTCTTTCAGATGGTTTGGATAGATCGGTTCAGCCCAGGACCGCACGCACTGCGGTGGCCACTGCGACAGAATTGGGTGCGTCGGAGTGGACGCAGATGCTTTGGAACCGGATGTCCAGCTCGGTGCCGTCAACGGCGAGGACGGGCTTGCCGGCCAGCGCCCTGCTGACACGCTCGGCGGCGGCGTCGGGATCGGTGGGCGCCGGGCGGCGCTGGATCAGCAGCTCACCGGCCGGGCCGTAGTTGAGGTCAACATAGAGTTCGGGCACGAAATCCACCCCCATGGACCGGCACACGCTTTCGTGGGCGGTCCCCGCGAGCCCGAAAAACGGAACGCCGAACTGCAAGGCTGTGCCGGCGGCAGCCTGCATCAGTTCCTCGTCGCCGGCCAGCATGCCGTAGAGGGAACCGTGGGGTTTGATGTGGTTCAGTTCCAGCCCGTACTTTGCGAGGAACGCCGTCAGGGCTCCGGTCTGATACAAGATGATCGATTCGACCTCGGCCGGGGTGAGAACCATTCGGCGGCGTCCGAACCCCACAATGTCCGGCAGGCCGGGGTGCGCTCCGACCGCCACGCCGTGCTCAGCAGCCAACGCCACGGTCCGTTCCATGACGTCGGGATCGCCGGCGTGATACCCACAGGCCACGTTGGCGACGTCGATGATGCGCATGAGTTCTTCGTCGTTGCCGAACTCGTGGAGGCCAAGGCCTTCGCCCATATCGGAGTTCAAGAGCACCCTCCGTTGTGCGGGGGGAGCGCTGAAAGGAGAGGCGTGGGCTGAGGTGCCTGAAGAAGTGTCGGGAGTCACATTGGGTTGCATGGGTGCAACGCTACTCAGCAATTCACGTGCCCGATATTGTGCAGGTCGCTGAATCTGCGGGCATCAATTATGGTTATTGCACTGTCCGGTGGGGGACGCCCGCCGTAGTGGGAGGGCCCCGTGCGAATTTCTGATTTAGCAGACAACGCCGATCTCAACATCCGGCTTCGGGTTGCGGGCGGCGAGGGCCGACTGGCCCGGCCCATCACCTGGTGCGCTCCCACCGAACACATGGACCCCACGCCCTTCCTCAGCGTGAACGCCCTGGTGCTGACCAACGGCATGGGCTTGAACGTCAAGGACTTCAGGACCTGGGACGCCTACGTGGAACGGCTGGTTTCCGTCCCCGTCTCAGGGCTGGCGTTCGGCTTGGGCGCGGCGCACAGCGAGCTGCCGGCCGGCCTGCTCCGTGCCTGCGAGGTGCACGGCCTGCCGCTGCTGGAGCTCGCGCCGCAGGTGCCCTTTGTGTTGGTCATGCGGCACGTGGAGCGGGTCATCGCTGCCGAGCGCTATGAGGAGTTGCGGAAGGGCTGGGAACTGGCGGACCAATGCACCCGGTTGGCGGCCGACGGGCATTCCCTGGCGGAGGTCCTGGAGAGGGTGGCGGATGCCATCGATGCGAGGGTGGCCGTGATCGACCAGAACGCCTTCGAGCTTGTTTCCGCGGGAGCGGCTCACGGCGGGACCGCGCGGACCGCGTTGCGCCTTCCCAGCGGCGAGTCCGAGCAGTTCAGGCTTGCCATTGAGGGGATCGGGAGCAACATTGTGCTGCAGCCCATTCTGGGCCCCGTGGCCGCCGTCATCGCTATGCAGCTTAGCTATACCCTCGGGTCCCATTCGCCCTTGCATTCCCGGGAAGCCGCACGCTTCATGGAGGCCCTTTATGAGGACCGCGGCGAGCCGTCCACGCCGCTGCGCCGCTACGCCCTCGAGTCCGGCTTCGATCCTGACAGCGACTGGGGTGCGGTGCTGATCGGCAGCTCAGAAGAGGTGGCCCCCGCAAAGCTGCGCGCCATCGCATGGCGCGCCCGGGTGGGTCTACAGGCCGGGTTCGGCACTGTGCGGTTCATGGAAGAGGCCGGACTCACGACTCTCTTGTTGCAGCACCGGCACTCGGCGGCCGACTTACTGGATGCTGCGCGCGGATTCTTTACGGACGCCCCGGAACTGTCCGTCATCGTCTCGGAATCCGCGGGCCTCAGCGAACTGCCGCTGGCGCTTCAGCTTGCCCGCCGTCATGTGGGACGGCCCGGGGTGCACCAGGCGCCGCTGGCAGATCTCGCCGGCATTGTGCAGGGACTGCCCAGTCCGGGTCTGGTTGCGATGTGCCAACGACTGCTGGCGCCCCTGGCCTCCGACGGCGGCAGCTCGCTGCGGGAGACCTTCGGCGCGTACCTGCGCCACAGCGGGAACTCCGCGAAGATCTGCGATGAACTCTTCATCCACCGGAATACGCTCAGCTACCGGCTGCGGAAAATCGAGGAGCTGCTGAAACTGGACCTGTCCGATGGCGAAGTCCGCGCCACGTGCATGCTCGCCCTCGGCATCGTTGCGGCCGCCCGCTAAAGGGACTGGGCAGTTTGCACTAAAAGTCGCCCCAATCTTGGGCGAACCTCCGATAGGACGCTGTGACCCGGGTCACTACTCTCAAGTCATGGGCTCCTCAACTCATGGGCGTGGAGCCTGCACGGTTGGGCTACGGATTGACGGACGGCGCGTGCCCGCATGGCCTCCCGATTCCACTCACTGATTCGACTGACTGGAGGATTCTCTTGCAGTGTCACACCGCGATGCCGAAGCCGCTGCTTTCCCGCACGCACAGGACCGGCTCCAGCCTGACCGATTCGACCTCCCGGCCGTCCAGGACGCCCTTGAGGAGCTGCACCGCCGTCCGCCCGATATCAAGCATGGGCGAGCGGACCGAAGAGAGTGGGATGGGCAGTTCCGCGGCCAGCGAGGTGTCATTGAAGCCAACCACCGCCACGTCGCGGCCGACGCCGAGGCCATGGGACCGCAGGGCTCCCATGGCGCCGATGGCCGCGAAGTCGTTGACGGCGAACAGTGCAGTCGGGTGGGAGTTGCCGTGAGCCAGGATGGTCTCGGCCGCTTCCCGTCCTCCGCCGGTATCGAATCGGGACCACACAACGACGTCAGGGGGAATCTTCCCGCCCAGCGCGCGCCAGCGGTCCACGAAACCGGCCGTCCGGTCGACGGCCGTGCTGGCATAGGGCTCGCCGGCGATCACGGCGACGTCCCGGTGCCCCATGCCCCACAGGTGGTCGGCCACAAGCTCGCCGCCAAGGACGTCGTCGCAGGTGGCCGACGGGAAGCCCGGGACGCGCCGGTTCATGAGCACGAACGGCACCTTCCGGGAGGCAAGCTCCCGCAACAGGCCGCTGTCCAGGTGTGCGTCGCCGATGATCAGCCCGTCCACGCGTCGGGCCAGCATGGAGTCCGTCTTGCGGCGCTGTTCCTGGGGCTCATCGCGCGAGTTCATAACAAACGTGGAATAGCCGAGCTCCGCCGCGGCTTCGTCGATGCCCTCGTACATGATCGCCAGAACGAGGTCCGAAAGCCGGGGAACTATCACGCCCATGAGATGCGTGCGCCGCGTCCGCAGGCCGGCGGCCTGCGGGTCGGGGGAGTAGCCGCGCTTCCGCGCGAGCTCGCGCACGCGTTCGGCGGTAGCTACAGAGGCTGCCCCGCGCGCCACTTCGGAGCCCGAGTGCAGGATCCTGGATACGGTCGAGGGGTGGATTCCGAGCTCGCTCGCGAGATCCTTCAGCGTGATGGTGCGGCCATCGGCCGTGCTCTCTTCCATTCAGTCCCCTGCCTCAGCTCAAAAGGTCGTCATCACCAAGAGTGCCTGATAATGCCCGGATCTCTGGTCCAGGCACTCTTGACGTGTCCCACCTCACATTCTATAGTCAATCAAACGGCGTACCCAATCGATTGGGTAGACGGAATCCCGGGAGCCGGCGGCGAAGTATTTACCCCCCTGAAACTTCCGGGAGCATCTGCAGGAAACATGGCAGGAATAACTTTTAACCACCAACCCAATCGATTGGGTAAGTGTGCGGAAACAGTTACAGAACAAACGGAGTGGACATGACCGTCACAGATTTAGTTGGCCCCCACGTGGTCCTGCTGGCCACGGGAGGAACGATTTCTTCACGTGCGTCCGAGGCCGGCGGAGCCGCGGTGGCGTCCGACACGGGGGAGCAGGTGTTTGCCAGCATGGGCGTGCCAGCGGCCCATCCGGTCCGCGTGTTCGACGTTTTCCGGAAGGGCTCGTACCTGCTGACAGTCGAGGACATGATCGCCATCTGCGCCACGATTCGGGAGGCCTTGGCCGACCCGCAGGTTCTGGGCGTCGTGGTCACCCACGGGACGGACACGATGGAGGAAACGGCCTATCTCGTTGACCTCACCCACGATGATCCCCGCCCGGTCGTATTCACCGGAGCGCAGCAGGCTGCCGACGCCGACTCCCCGGACGGACCCGGCAATCTGTCCCGTGCCATCGCCGTCGCCGGTTCTCCGCGGGCGCGCGGAACCGGTGTGTTGTTGGCCTTTGCCGGGACCATCTTCCCTGCGGCCGGAGTGCGCAAGCGCCACACAACCAGCCTCGATGCCTTCGCCAACCCGGACTTCGGAACCGTCGGATCGGTGTCCGACTCCGGCGAGGTCGAGATCCGGCCGGTACGACCAGGCCTTCCCCCGTTGCCCCTGCCGGGCGCGGACGCCGGTTCGCCGCGCGTGGACCTCATTGCTGCCTACCCCGGAGCCGACGCCACCCTCCTGCGGGCTGCCCTCCAGGCCGGGGCGGCAGGGATCGTGCTCCAGGGGACGGGAACGGGCAACGCTAACCGCGTGCTGTGCCAGGAAGTCGCGCGCGCCACCGCTGCCGGCGTCGTGGTGGTGACGAGCACCCGGGTGGATGCCGGTGCCGTGGTGCCCCGGTACGGCGACGGCGGCGGCGAGGACCTGCGCGCTGCCGGTGCCATCCCCGCCGGGCTGCTCAAGCCATCCCAATCGCTTGTCCTGCTGAGCCTTCTGCTCAGGCTCGGCACTCCCGCCGCCGGGATCGCGGAGGCCTTCGCCCTGAGGGGCACGCTTCCTGACTAGTTGCCGCCCAACATCCGAGCCTCACCAACAATCCACAGCCCAAAGACAAACCTCAACAAGAAGCCAAACCTCAACAAAAGCGCAGTGAAAGGTTGATCTCATGACTAAGGACATCCAAGTCGCGTTCGGCGTGGACGTGGACGCAGTTGCCGGAATGCTCGGCTCCTACGGGGGCGAGGACTCGCCCTGCGATATCTCCCGCGGCTTGTTCAGCGGCGAGGTCGGCGGCCCTCGGCTCATCCGGCTTTTCGAGAAGTACAGCCTGCCCGCCACCTGGTTCGTGCCGGGCCACTCGATCGAGACCTTCCCGGACCTGACGCGGATGATCGTCGACGCCGGGCACGAAATCGGCGTGCACGGGTACTCGCATGAAAACCCCATCGCCATGACCCGCGAGCAGGAGACGGCCATCCTGGACCGGTCGATCGAACTCATCGAGAAAGTCTCCGGCCGTCGGCCCACGGGCTACGTTGCTCCCTGGTGGGAATTTTCCCCGGTCACCAACGAGATCCTGCTCGAACGCGGGATCAAATACGACCACTCCCTGATGCACAAGGACTTCGAGCCCTACTACGTCCGGGTCGGCGACAGCTGGAAGAAGATCGACTACACGAAGGCCGCGGAAACCTGGATGGAGCCGCTGGTCAGGGGCACCGAAACCGACCTCGTCGAGATCCCGGCCAACTGGTACCTGGACGACCTGCCTCCCATGATGTTCATCAAGGCGGCCCCGAACTCCCACGGATTCGTCAGTCCCCGGGACGTCGAACAAATGTGGCGCGACCAGTTCGACTGGGTGTACCGGGAAATGGATCAGGCCGTCTTCACCATGACCATCCATCCGGATGTCTCGGGCCGCCCCCAAGTGCTGCTCATGCTCGAGCGCCTCATCGAACACATCAATTCCCACGAAGGCGTCAGCTGGCTGAAGTTCGACCAGATCGCGGACTCCTTCCTCGCCCGCAGCCCCCGAAAGGAAAACCAGTAATGACCATCCAGCAGCCCGCCGTCGATCTGACGCAACCCGGACCGGACGAAAAACGCCGCTTCCCGGTATTCTCCAAGCACCACACAACCGTCGCCACCGTCCTGGCGCTCTGTGCCTGGACGGTCGCCGTATTCGACTTCGGACTTTTCGGCACCCTCCTGCCGGCCATGCAGCAGGAGTTCGGCTGGACCGCCACCGAAGCGTACGCAATCAACACCTGGATCGCCGTCGGCACCGCGATCGTCTGCTTCGGAATCGGCCCGGTCATTGACCGGCTCGGCCGCCGCAAGGGCATGATGACCACTATCGGCGGGACCGCCATTGTCTCGGGCCTGACGGCCCTGATTCCGACCGGGATCCCGTTCCTCAGCAACGGCCTGCTGGTGCTGGTCCGTTCCTTCGGCGGGCTCGGGTTCTCGGAGCAGGCCGTCAACGCCACCTACATGAACGAGGTCTACCAGGTCACCGAAGTCGCGGATAAGCGCAAGCGCCCCGGCTTCCACTACTCCTTCATCCAGGGTGGCTGGCCGCTGGGCTTCCTGCTTGCGAGCGCCCTCGCCCTCGTCTTCCTCCCGTCCCTCGGCTGGCGCGCCCTGTACCTGATGGCGACCGTTCCGGCCGCGATCATCGTGTGGGTCATCGCAAAGAAACTGAAGGAGACGCCGCAGTTCGAACTGCACCACAAGCTGACCCAACTCGAGAAGAGCGGCAAGACCGAGGAAGCCCATTCCCTGGCCCACGCCTTCGGCGTCGAGCACTCCTCCGCAGCCCCGCTCAAGCGCATCTGGGAGCCGCACCTGCGCCGGAATACGATCGTCTTGTCGCTGGCCTGGATCTTCAACTTCTTCGGCATCCTTATTTTCAGCATTCTCGGCAGTTCTGTCCTGAAGAACGCCAAGGGTGTGGAACTTTCTGACGCCTTCTGGATGCTGATCGTCATCAACGGGCTGGCGTACTTCGGCTATGTCTTCCATGGGTGGCTCGGTGACAAGATCGGCCGCAAGCGGACCATCATCGGAGGCTGGATTATCTCCGGCATCTCCTTCGCCATCATGCTCAGCCCCCTTGCCACGGACCCCTTCATGATCATCGTCACCTACGGCGCCGGACTGTTCTTCCTGGTCGGACCGTACGCCGCGATCCAGTACTTCATGGCGGAGTGCTACCCCGTCAGCTGCCGTGCCACCGGCACAGCCTTTATCGGCGCAATGAGCCAGCCCGGCACCATTCTCGGTGGTTTCCTGTTCACGCTAGCGGCCGCCAGCGTAGGAACCGGTGCTGCAGCCTTGTGGGTCGGCGCGGCCGGAACCCTTTTCTCCGGCCTGCTGATGATCGCCGCGAAGCCGCCGGTCGAAGCCCTGCTCGAGGACCACCCCCATGACGCCTGAGAACAGGGTGGCCGTGATCACCGGAGCGGCCAGCGGCATTGGACGGGCCCTCGCGGTCCACTACGCCCACCGCGGCGTGCATTCTGTCATCGGAACCTTTCCCGGCGACCCGCACGACCCGGAGGAAACCCTTCGCCTCGTGAAGGACGCCGGCGGCCAGGGGATCATCCAGGAAGTGGATGTCCGCAGTACCCCATCTGTCGATGCCTTCGCCGAACGCGCCGTCGACGAGTACGGCCGCCTGGACTACGCCGTGGCCAACGCCGGAATCCTGCGCAACTCGCCCCTGGCGGAGATGACCGACCAGCGCTGGCACGACATGCTCGACGTCGACCTCACCGGCGTGATGCGGACCCTGCGCGCCGGGTCCGCGAAGATGACCGACGGCGGAGCGCTGGTTGCCGTGTCCTCCATTGCCGGCGGCGTCTACGGCTGGGAGGAACATGCCCACTACGCAGCCGCCAAGGCCGGCGTGCTCGGCCTGATCCGCAGTGTGGCCGCCGAGTTGGGGCCGCGCGGCATCCGCGCCAACGCCGTTATCCCCGGACTGATCGAAACTCCCCAGTCCCTGGACCCGGTGAATTCCCTCGGGCCCGAGGGCCTGCAGCGCGCCGGTCTGGAAATCCCCTGGGGCCGGGTCGGACGTCCCCAGGAAGTTGCCAGCGTGATCGGCTTCCTGACCTCCGATGACGCTGTCTACGTCACGGGCCAGTCCCTGATTGTTGACGGCGGCCTCACCATCAAGATGCGTGCCTGAAAGGCCCCGGAAGGACAAGAATGAACAACCCTGACGCCTCCCGGAAAACGGAGGGCCGCGCCGTTGTGGTCACGGGCGGAGCCAGCGGCATCGGCAAGGCCATCGCCGAGGCCTTCACCGCCAACGGCGACAGAGTCGCCGTCCTGGACCGGTCGGGCGCGGCGGGAAGCATCGCCGTCGACGTCTCGGACGAGGCGAGCGTGAAGGCGGCCTTTGCCGCAGCACGGTCCCGGCTCGGCAGCATCGACATTCTTGTGAACAGTGCCGGCCTGCTGACGGAATCGCCGCTGGAAGACATGACACTTGCCATGTGGAACGAGACGATTGCCGTTGACCTGACCGGTGTCTTCCTCTGCTGCCGGGAGGTGGTGGGGGAGATGCGGCAGCAGAAGTGGGGCCGGATCATCAACATCGCCTCCCAGCTGGCCATCAAGGGCGGCACCGGGCTCAGCCACTACAGTGCCGCCAAAGCCGGAGTCGTGGGGCTGACCAAGGCGCTGGCCCTGGAAACTGCCGCCGACAACGTGCTGGTCAACAACATTGCCCCGGGACCCATCGAAACGCCCCTGGTTGACGGCATCTCCGAGGAGTGGAAAGCGGCGAAGCGTGCCGGGCTGCCGCTGCTGCGCTTCGGGCTGGCGGCCGAAGTTGCCCCGACGGCGCTGCTCCTGGCCAGCGATCCCGGCGGCAACCTGTATGTCGGGCAGACACTCGGGCCCAATTCCGGCGACGTCATGCCCTAGGAGGGACGCTCACATGTGCGGTGCGTGCGGACGAAGTGTGGTGAGCGATCCCGTCCTGGGCCCGGTCAGAACGCTGCGGCAGCACCTGATTGTCGCCCAAACGATCAATGGTGCCAGCCAATCCTGGCCGGGAGCCCCGAAAGTGGCCGCGACCAGCGGCGGCTGGCTGGTCGCGGGGCCGACGGGAGCCACGGTGGCCGTATCAACCGTGCAGGCGCTGTGGTCCGTTGTCCTGCTGGGCGGGCCGGGGCCGCAGCGGCAGGACCTGCGTGCCGCCGGGAACCTGGGAGCGGGTGAACTGGGCACGGGTGAAGTGGGAGCGGGTGAACTGGGCACGGGGGCGCTGGGCGCCGGGGAACCGGACCCGGGGGAGTTGGCGCGCCGGGTGATGAACCTCGGCCACGAGATGGCACAGGATTCCGCTACGGAAACGGACACGTGACACGCCACAGGTCAGGCGCTACGGGGATCCCCGTAGCGCCTGACCTTTTCCGCGGCGCCGGCCCGAATTCGTAGCGAAAACCTAGCGAAACGGCCGGGCCGGGGCATTGAGAGTGTGCTCCGGCGGTCCCCGGCCGGGCCGGGCCCAGGTGCCGGGGTCAGCCTTCGGCCATCAGGATGCAGGCGCAGCCGGTGCCAGGATCAGGAAGCAGGACCGGCCGGGGAGTCGGAGTGCGGGCAGCGAATCTGCTCGCGGCCCTCACGTGCGTTCTCGACGTCCGCGGCGCTTGCCAGGTCACCGCGGGCCCGCAGCCCGGCCACCACACCGTCAACATCGGCGTTGGGCCGGTTCTGGCTGAGTTTGTGCTTCGCCTCGATCCGCGTGATGAGAAGCTCGACGCCGACGATCGCGCGCAGCTGGCCGGCAATGTAGCGCTCCGGGGCATCCTCGACAGTCCAGGGCCGCTCGGAGCCGGCCTCGTTGTGGTTGCTCAGCCGCCTCACATGGCTGGCGAGCCAGGCGGGATCGTCGTGGATGACCAGGGTGCCGTACACGTGGGCCGTGGAGTAGTTCCAGGTGGGAACCACGCGTCCGTGCTCCGCCTTGGACGCGTACCACCGCGGCGAGATGTAGGCGTCCGCGCCCTGGATAATGGCGAGCGATTCGCCGAGGGCGGGTTCAGACCATTGGGGGTTGTTGCGGGCCAGATGCGCGTGCAGGGCGCCGTGCTCACCGGCCGAGGGGTCGAAGACGAAGGGCAACAGCGTGGCAAGCATGCCCTTCGCGGTGGCGGTGACCAGGTTGGCCGCGGACGGGCGCGTGAGCAGATGCCGGACTGCATCGGGGCCGGCGGCGAAATGTGCGGGGATGTACACGGAACTTCCATTCGGATTGCGGATCGGTCTGGGGCTGGGCGGCTTCGGGGGCGGGGCAGGTGATCAGATCAGCCGGATTGTTTCACTGTCACAGCGTCCCTCGCGTTGTCCTTCGGGCTGTCCAGCACGTCCGCTTTGCTTCCCGCCGCCTTCGCCGCACTTGGCCGGGAGCGGACGGCCAGGCCGGCGCAGAGGATGACCGCCGTGCCGCCGATGATGGTCGCCCAGGTCAAGTCTTCGCCCAGTATGAGCCCGGCCCAGCAGATGCTCAAGACCGGCTGGACGAGTTGGATCTGGCTGACCTGCGCCATGGGTCCGATGGCCAGGCCGCGGTACCAGGCGAAGAAGCCGAAAAACATGCTCACGACGCCCAAGTATGCGAAGGCCGCCCACTGCACGGGAGTAGCAGAGGGAGGCTGGCTGGCCATAGAGAACGCCGCGATGCCGGCCATGAGCGGCGAGGACAGAACGAGGGCCCAGGAGACGGTCTGCCACGAGCCGAGTTCGCGGGCCAGCAGTCCGCCTTCGGCGTAGCCGATTGCCGCCGAGAGGACGGCGCCGAACAGCAGCAGGTCGGCCAATTGCAGTTGCCCGATGCCGCCGGACTGCGCAGAGGCGAAACCAATCGCCGCCACTGCGCCCGCGCCGGTGATCACCCAGAAAGACCTGGGCGGCCGTTCATGGCCGCGGATGACCGCCATCGTTGCGGTCGCCGCGGGGAGCAGCGCAATAACAACCGCGCCGTGGCTGGCGGGAACCGAGGTGAGGGCGAAGGAGGTCAGCAGCGGGAATCCGATCACCACCCCGCCGGCGACCACCGCAATACGCGCCCACTGGGCGCCCCGGGGCAGGCGCTGCCGGGTCAAAGTGAGGGCGAACGCGGCGAGAACGGTCGCGACAACAGCCCGGCCCGATCCGATGAACAACGGAGACAACCCCGCAACCGCCACCCGGGTGAACGGCAGAGTGAAGGAGAATGCGGCGACGCCGACGAATCCCCACCACAGTCCGGCTGCCGGCCGGGACGATAACGGTTGATCGATTCCCTGAGTAGCGCTACTATTGTTTTCCATGTCTTACGATAGCACCTCGCTAATGGCGGCGCGGCTCCGGGAATGGATTGCGGCCGCCGCTCCGGGCGCCCGGCTGCCTTCCACGCGTTCCCTGGTGGCCGAGTACCAGGCCAGCCCCGTGACCGTGCAAAAGGTCCTGCGGACCCTCTCCGCGCAGGGCCTGATCGAGAGCCGCCCCGGCGTCGGGACGTTCGTGCGGGCCGTTCGAACAGCCCGGCCCGCGGACTACGGCTGGCAGACGACGGCGCTGGGATCACCGCGGGCGCCGCTGCGCCCCGTCTCCACAGCGATGCGCGACGCGCCGAACGATGTCATCGCATTCCATTCAGGCTATCCGGACCGGGAACTCCTGCCCGAGCGGCTGGTGAGGGCGGCCCTGACCCGGGCAGCCCGGGGGGAGGCTGCCTTGTCGCGTCCGCCCGCCGCGGGCCTGCCCGAGCTGCAGTCCTGGTTCGCGCACGAACTCCGGGCCTCCACCCCGGCAGGCGTCACCCCGCCAACACCACGCGACGTGATTGTGCTGCCGGGGAGCCAGAGCGGGCTCAGCTCCGTGTTCCGGGCGCTGGTGGGCAGTGGGCAGCCGCTGCTGGTGGAGTCCCCGACCTACTGGGGGGCGCTTCGGGCTGCGGCGCAGTCCGGTGTCCGGGTTGTTCCGGTCCCCAGCGGTCCCGAAGGCCCGGACCCCGAGGACCTGGCCCGCGCCTTTGGCGAGACCGGCGCGCGGGTGTTCTATGCGCAGCCGAACTTTGCGAATCCCACCGGCGCGCAATGGCCTGCCCGTCTGCGCGAGCAGGTGCTCGACGTGGTGCGCGAACACGGTGCGTTCCTGGTGGAGGATGACTGGGCACATGATTTCGGCATCGCCACGGATTCCGTGCCCGTTGCCAGCCTCGACGATTCCGGCCACGTCGTCTACCTCCGCTCGCTGACCAAGAGCGTGTCCCCGGCCATACGCATTGCCGCGGTGATCGCCCGCGGCCCGGCGCGTGAGCGCATTTTGGCCGACCGGGGAGCCGAGTCCATGTATGTCAGCGGTGTTCTCCAGGCGGCCGCCCTCGACGTCGTGACGCAGCCGGGATGGCAGACGCACCTGCGCGGACTGCGGCTGCAGCTCCAGTCCCGCCGTGATCTCATGCTCAGCAGCCTGCGGGAACTTGCCCCGCTGGCCCACGTGGAGCACGTGCCCACGGGCGGACTCAATCTCTGGGCCCGCCTTCCCGACGGGACCGACGTCGACCAGTTCGTCGGGGACTGCGAGGCCGCGGGGGTCATCATCGCGGCCGGTACCGAGTGGTTCCCGGCCGAACCGGCCGGACCGTTCATCCGGCTGAACTTCGCCGGACCCAATCCGGGTGCTTTCAGGGAAGGTGCGCGGATCCTCGGCCAGGTGCTCGAACGCACCGCCGGGCGGTAGCCGGCCGCCGCCCTACGCCGGAGTGAGCAGCGCCTCAGGTGCCGCGAGCGTCACGAGGCCCTGCACGGAGCGGGCGAGCCCGGCGTCGAGCGTCACAAAGGCGTCTGCCTGAAGCCGGGCCAGGGCCACGTATTCGGCGTCGAGGGTGTCATCCCAGCCAAGTTCCTCGGCGAGGCTCCACGCGGTGCGTTGCAGGACGCGGTCGCCGAGGAGCCGGATGCGAAGGCCCCGGATGTAGTCGAGCTGACGATTGGCATCGGCCCGCGTCACGTCGCCGCGCCGGACTGACTGGTACAGGAGCGAGAGCACCTGCGAGCGGAGGAGCGTCGGGGCCACGAGCTGGTGATCGTCTGAAACCGCCGGCCTTTCGAGGGCAAGATGAAGGGCAACGTCCGGGCCAATCACGAATCGGGTCATGGTTACTGGATCCTTTCCTGGGGACAGCAGCGGTCATCCGGCCTCGCGGGGCGCGAACATGATGACGGCGACCCCGAACAGGCAGATCACCGAACCCAGGACGTCCCACCGGTCGGGCCGGAAGCCGTCGAAGATCATGCCCCAGGCCAGTGAGCCGGCCACGAACACGCCGCCGTACGCGGCGAGAATACGCCCGAAGTGTGCGTCCGGCTGCAAAGTCGCGGCAAAGCCGTAGATGCCCAGCGCCACGACACCCAGCCCGGCCCACCACCAGGCCCGGCCCTCGCGGACGGACTGCCAGACGAGCCAGGCCCCACCTATTTCGGCAACGGCGGCGAGGACGAACAACAGGATGGTTTTCGGGATAGTCACGCCCTCATGATGGCACCGGCTGGTTGCCAATCCGGGCCGGTGCGCGCCGACGCGCCCGCCCGGCCGTCATGCGGGGTCATCGCTTGCATCACCTGCCACCCGGTCCTATAACTTTAAGGTTCAAGTAAATGTGGCCGGAAAGACCGTGTCGCTCGAAGCCGACTGGCATGACGGCTCCGCCCCGCCAACAGCAGCACCTGTTGCCCAGTACCTGAGGACCCGAGATGACCCTTGCGCCAGAAACCACTGCAACGCCGAAGGCCGCAGCACCTTCGGCCGCCGTGCGCAGCCGCGTCTTCGTGCCGCTGCGCTTCCCGGACGGGTTCGAAGCCGTTGCCGAAGTGCTGACCTTCAGCGGGCTCGCCGACGGCAAGGAGCACCTGCTGCTGGCCCTCGGCGAGTGGGAGGCTGCACTGCAGGGCGCGGCGCAAGGCGGTGCCGGACCGCTGGTGCGGCTGCACAGCGAGTGCCTCACCGGCGACGTATTCGGGAGCCAGCGGTGCGATTGTGGCCCGCAGTTGCGGGAGGCCGTGGAGCGGATTGCCGCCGAGGGGGGCTTCCTGCTCTACCTCCGCCAGGAAGGCCGCGGCATCGGCCTGTATTCGAAGCTTGACGCCTACGCACTGCAGGATGGCGGCCTGGACACCTACGCCGCGAATCTGGCCCTGGGCCACGGCGAAGACGAGCGGGACTACACGGCGGCGGCCCAGGTGCTGGGGGCAATGGGTGCCGGCACGCTGCGGCTGCTCAGCAACAACCCGGACAAGGCAGCCCAGCTGACCGGCCTCGGCCTCGAAGTGTCCGGGCAGGTCGCCACCGGCGTCCATGCCTCGGCGGCCAATCTTCGGTACCTGGCCGCAAAACGCGACCATACCGGCCACACGCTCGTGCTCCCGTCCGACGCCGGACCCGTCGCCGGTGCGCCCGGCGGTGCCCCTGGCGACGTCGGGGCTGCGTCCCGGGCCGGTGCCCGGGCGGCGGCGGCCGTCCCGACCCATGACGACATGCTCGCCCGGGTCCAGGGGCTCGTGCCCGGCCTGCGCGAGCGGGCCGCGGAAACCGAGGAGCTCCGGCGCATTCCGGACGCCACCATGGAGGAGCTGCACGCGGCCGAAATCTTCCACATGCTTTCCCCGAAGGGGGTCGGCGGATTCGGCATGGGCCTGGAAACCTATGTGGAGGTGGTGCGCCGGCTTGCCCGGGGGTGCGCCTCCACGGCGTGGAGTGCCGGCCATCTGATCGAACATGTCTGGATGCTCGCGCGGTGGCCGCGGGAGGCGCAGGACGAGGTCTTTGCGAACGGACCGGCTCCCTTGGCGGCCGCTACCGGGGCGCCGGCTGGAGTGGCCAGGAAAGTGCCGGGAGGCTATTCCATCTCGGGCCGGTGGACCTTTGCCTCCGGGGTCATGCATGCCCAGTGGGCGCTGCTCGCCGCGCAGCACGGCGACGTGCGCCTCCAGTGCCTGGTGCCGCTGGCCGACGTCGAGCTCCTCGACGTGTGGCAGACGGCCGGCCTGAGGGGTACCGGGAGCAACGACATTCGGGCAGGGAACCTGTTCGTCCCGGAGCATCGAACTCTGGACTGGGAACTCCTGGGCGCGGAAACCAATCCGGGGAGCCTGCTCCACGCGGATCCGCTGATCCATACCCCCATGGGCGCGCTGCTGAACATGGTGGCCCCGGCCGCTGCCCTGGGGTCTGCCGAATACGCGCTCGACCTGTTCCGCGAGCTGATTCTGGTCCGGAAGGTCAAGCACACCGTGGAGAACCGCCAGGCGGACTCCCCGCTCGCGCAAGTCCGGTATGCGCACGCCTTCGGGCTGGTGGCCACCGCGCGGCTGCACTGGCAGGAGGCGGTCCGGGTGGTCTGTGCCGCCCATGCGCGCGGGCCTTCGACCATGACGGAGCCGGACCGCGGGCAGTACCGGCTGTCCCTCGCCCTGAGCGGCGAGGCGTCGGCCGAGGCGGTTCGGGTGATCATGCTGGGATCCGGCGGGGGCGTGCACCGGCTGTCGCATCCGCTCCAGCGGATCCAGCGCGACGTCAGTGTCCTGATGAACCATGCGGCGCTGACGAGGGATCCGGTTCTCGAGCAGGCGGGCCGGGGCCTTCTGGGTCTTGGGTTCAGTGTGCCCTCGTTCTGACCGAAAGCTTGAAGCTTCAATTAAAATGGATTAGGATGATCCCATGACTCAGACCACTGACCGCCCCCCGGTTCTCTTCCTCAGCCATGGCGCACCGCCGCTGGCCGACGACTCCACGTGGACCCGCGAACTCCACGACTGGTCCGGCGCCTTCGGCAAGCCCCGGGACATCCTCATGGTCTCCGCCCACTGGGAAAACGCCCCCGTGACGCTCAGTGCAACCGGGCGGGATCCGGGCCTGGTCTACGACTTCGGCGGCTTCCCGCAAAAGTACTACGAGGTGGCCTATGACGCCCCGCAGGCGCCCGAGCTGGCTGCCGAAGTCGAGAAGCTCGTCGCCGGCCACGGCCATCACGTGGAGCGCGATGAAAGCCGCGGGCTCGACCATGGCGCCTACGTTCCGCTGAAGGAGATGTACCCCGACGCCGACGTGCCGGTCGTGCAGATGTCCATGCCGACGCTTGATCCTCAGGGGTTGTTCGACCTCGGCATGTCGCTGGGGCCCTTGCGGGAGCGGGGCACGCTGATTGTCGGATCGGGATTCACGACGCACAACCTGCGCTGGTTCAATCCCGCCGGGGGACCGGACTCCGCCCCTCCCGCGGCCTCCAGTGAATTCGACCACTGGGCGGAGGAGGCCATGGCCCGCGGCGATGTCGACTCCATCCTCGACTTCCTGAACAAGGCACCCGCCGCCCGGGAAGCGCACCCCCGCAGCGAGCACTGGGCTCCGCTCTATGTTGCCCTCGGGGCTGCGTACGGCTCGGGAGACATCCAGGCCAGGACAGCAATCGACGGGTTCTGGTTCGGGTTGTCCAAGCGGTCGTGGACCCTGACGTAGAGGTCGCACAACGTAACAAGGGGAATGAACCGGACCGGGGTCCGGTTATGCCCGCCAGTGCCGGATCGCCGGCCAACCATAACGTGACGTGGCTTGACCACTGATGAGGAGCACAACATGACGATTGCAGTAACGGGTGCGACAGGACAGCTGGGCAGGCTGGTCCTCGATGAACTGCTCACCAGCCAGGAACCGGATTCGCTGGTGGCCATCGTGCGCGACGCCGCGAAAGCCCGGGAGCTGGTTGCACGTGGCGTCCAGGTGCGCGTCGCGGACTATTCCGATCCCGCGGCTCTCGAGGCTGCGCTCACGGGCGTTGACAGGCTCCTGCTGGTTTCCGGAAGCGAGGTGGGCTCCCGGGTGGCGCAGCACGGCAACGTCATCGACGCGGCCAGGGCCGCCGGCGTCGGGTTCATCGCCTACACATCCGTCCTTGCCTCGGACACCACCGAACTGATCCTGGCGCCCGAGCACAAGGCAACAGAGGAGCTCATCCGCGCGTCGGGACTCGACAACACCATCCTGCGCAACGGCTGGTACACCGAGAACTACGCCCAGACCGTGGCGACGGCCAAGCAGACGGGCGCCGTCGTGGCCGCTGCCGGTGACGGCAGGGTGGCCAGCGCGACGCGGGCTGACTACGCGGCCGCGGCCGCGGCGGTGCTCAGCTCCGCCGGGCACGAGGGCCGCACGTACGAACTCTCCGGCGACTACGCCTGGAACTTCAAGGAACTGGCGACGGCGATCACCCGGATCACGGGCCGGGAAGTTGTCTACCAGCCCGTCTCCGCCCCGGAACTGGTTGGGGTCCTGACCGCGGCCGGCCTCGACGCGGGCACCGCGGGATTCCTCGCAGCCCTGGACGCGGACACCGAGGCGGGCCTGCTGGCCACCGTCACGGGCGAGCTGTCCCGGCTGATCGGGCGGCCGACGACGCCGCTGTTGCAGGCTCTGACGTCCGCCGCCGCGAGCTAATCCGCGCTGCCCAGGGAGGCCGCGAGACCGGGAGGCCGGGAGGCCGCGAGACCGGGAGGCCGGGAGTGGGCATAATGAAGGCGTGGATTCCCGTTGCGCCCGCAGGGCATAGACATCCTGCGGGTGCGCGCCTCGACTGACAGGACCCATGGAAACTCCCGGTGATTTTCTGCAGGCCGGGGCCGGCGAATGGTCGGACGGCCCGCTGGTTGTCGGTGTGCCGTGGGAATTCGACGGGCGCCTGGTACGGGCCGCCGCCGGGCTCGCCGCGATCATGGGAGTGCACCTGATTTGCGCGTTCGTGGACCCGGCGAGCTACCTCACGGAGTGGGAGCCGCCCGGAGTCCTGGATGGCACCTCACTGGATCCCGCCCCGAATGTCGAAGCCGAATACCCGGCCTCACAGCTGCTCGGCTGCCTTGAGGGCATTCTCGGTCCTCCCGGCGGGGCATGGTCCTTCCGGGTGCTGAACGGCGAAGTTGCCCACGCCCTGGACCGGCTGGCGCAGAGCGCGGACGCGGCTGCGCTGATTGTCGGCGGGCAGCGGCCTGGGCGGATTGCCCAGATGGGCCGGCTCCTGGAGGGCTCGGTCAGCGTTTCCCTGACCCGTCTGCAGGGCAGGCCCGTACTGGTCGTTCCGCACGCGGGTCAGTGACGCACGCGCCGGCCGTGCGTTCCGTCCACCGATGGCGGGCCAACAGCGGGCCAGCAGCGGGCCAGCAGCGCGCCAACAAACCGAAGGCCGGCGGCGCGGGTTCATCCGTTCCGGGTGACGGCCCCGGGCCGCCGCGGCCATAGCGTTGGAGTACCGCCGGTGTGCGAGCGCCCGGGATGCGAAAGATTTCTGGGGCACGAGGGGCTGACGCTGACGGCGGAACTGCACGAGCCGTCAACGCCAGCGAATCGAAGTGAGTGATGGTAGACCCGAACAAGCCAGCAGCCGTCACGTCAGAGGCGCGGGCGCTCTTCGTCGGCAGCGCCGCCTTCCTCGTCCTGGGCGGCATTGCTTTTCTGCTGATCGGGCGGGAACCGGTCCCGTTGTCCGGACGGGGTTCAGTCGGTGACATTGCCTCGATCGGCACGGCAGTGGTGGGCGCCGGGGCGGTGGTGGCCGGTTGCCTGCAACGTCGTCCGGCTGTGGCACCGGAGGCCCGCGGGGGAGGCCGGATCCGCACGTCCATCGATATCGCCGCACTCGCGCTGGCGCACGCCTGCATCTTCCTGCTCGGCTGGCTGGCGCTCTTTTCGCTGTTCCAGCAGGCGTTCATCGGTGCGGTCGTCTACCCGTTCGCGGCCGCTGTCCTGGTCGGGACCACGGGAGCCATCAGCGCCTATATAGCCTACCTGTCCGCGCTCAGCATGACCGCCTACCGGCTCGCCGCCCTCCTCGCCGGCTTCCTGGTCACCGGCCTGCTCACGAGCATGCTCACCGCACAGAATCCACTGTGGTGGCAGGAGAACCTCAGTGCCCTCGGCATGAGCTCCGACGTCTCCGGAGTGGCGTTCAACTTCACCCTGATCGTCGCCGGCGTCGTCATTTCCACGCTGGCGGGATATGCGACGGCGACCCTCGCGGCGACCGCGAAGTCCCCGTCCGCGCTGCATCGGGTGAGGCTGCTCGAAGGCGGGATCGCCCTGATCGGCGTCTTCCTCGCCTGCGTGGGATTGTTCCCCGTCGATGAGCGCTTCGGGCTCCACACCCTGGTCGCGTCCGGCATGGTGGTGGTCTTCGCGTCCCTCATTGTCCGCATCCGCACGCTGGTTCCGTCCGTCTCGGCCACCTTCGCTGCGCTGGGGTGGCTCTTCCTGGCGGTCATCGTGGCCGCCGCGGTGCTGTGGTTCCCGGTCGGCTACTACAACCTGACCGCAGTGGAACTGATCGCCGCGTCGCTGATCTTCGCCTGGCTCATCATCCTGATCCGTAACCTCGCAGCCGTCGATGCCGACCAGCTTGAGGCTAACCTGCTTGTCCCCCCGCTGTCAGCGCCGGCTGAGCCTGCGGACCGGCCAGTTTCCGCAACAGACAGCGCGGCGACCGACCCGTAAGTACCGCAGGGCCTGCCGACGACGGAAGTGCCGCCGCCGGGGGTGCCGTCGGGAAGGGCCGCTTCTAGGCTCGCCTAGGAGTGCGTCGGTTCTTCGACCAGCGCGGTGGCGATGCTGTCGGCGTCCTCGAGCGCGGACAGGAAGCGTTCGGCGTCCAGGGCCGCGGCGCAGCCGGTGCCGGCGGCGGTGATGGCCTGGCGGTAGCGGTGGTCCACGGCGTCGCCGCAGGCGAAGACGCCAGTCAGGTTGGTGACCGTCGTAGGGGAGCCGACCTGGATGTAGCCGTCCGCATCGAGGTCTATCTGGCCGGCCAAAAGCTCGGTCCGGGGCACGTGCCCGATCGCGACGAAGATGCCCGTGGCGGCCTGCTGCCGGGTGTCGCCGGTGCGGGTGTCGGTCAGGGTCACCCCGGTGACCTTGCCGTTGCCGTGGATCGCGGTGACGGCGGAGTTCCAGGCGAACCTGATCTTGGGGTTGTCCTTGGCCCGCTGGGCCATGATCCGGGAGGCACGCAGTTCGCCCTTGCGGACCACCACGGTCACCGATTTGCCGAAGCGGGTCAGGAACGTGGCCTCCTCCATCGCCGAGTCGCCGCCGCCGACCACGATGATGTCCTGGTCGCGGAAGAAGAAGCCGTCGCAAGTGGCGCACCAGGACAGTCCGTGGCCGCTGAACTTCTTCTCCTCCGGCAGGCCCAGTTCCTTATACGCCGAGCCCGTGGCGAGGATGACGGCGGGCGCTTCATGTCTCGCCCCGGCGCCGGTGACCACACGCTTCAGGTGCCCGGCGAGCCGGACCTCGGTGACGTCGTCGAACACCACCTGCGCGCCAAACTTTTCGGCCTGCTGCTGCAGGCCGTCCATCAGTTCAGGGCCCTGGATGCCGCCCGGGAAACCGGGGAAGTTTTCCACCTCCGTGGTGTTCATCAGAGCGCCGCCGGCAGTGACCGCACCGGCGATGACCAGCGGTGCCAACCCGGCCCGGGCGGCGTAGATCGCCGCGGCGTAGCCCGCGGGACCGGACCCGATGATGATCAGCTTCTCGGTAGTCTTGATGGCGGCGCTCACGGTCGGGCTCCTTCGGTGACGGTTGCCGGGCATGTGCTGATCATCCCGCCCTGTGGGGCGCTTATCAACGCCCCCGGGGTTGATCCGGAGTTTAGACACCCGGGAACGCCGCGCGGGAGCGTGCCCGGGCGGCTAGGCGGAGGTCAGCGTCTGCGTCAGGATGGTGCCGCCAACCCCGACCAGGACCGCGCCTGAACTCCCGACGACGATCCGGCTGGTCCGGGGCCGGGCGAGGACTCCGGTCACTTTCTTGAGCGCGCTGAGCAGCAGCACGTACCAGGCCAACGCGATCAGCAGGAAGATGCCCGCCATCAATGCGTGCTGGGCGAGGGGCGGCAACGGGGCGACAGTGAACTGCGGGAACAGCGACAAGTAGAAGACGGCGACTTTCGGGTTGAGCAAGTTGCTCACCATTCCTTGCACGAAAGGCGAGCTCCCGCCGCGTTGGCGTTCCGCCACGGGCTCCGCGGGCCGGTTGTGCGTCGTGGCGAATGCCTCTGCGAGCGCCCGGGCGCCCAGGTAGAGCAGGTAGGCGGCCCCGGCAATTCTGATCCCGGTCCCGACAACTTCCGAGGCCCCCAGCAGCGCCGTGACACCGAGCACCGCCAGTACGGCAAGGATCGTGTTGCCAACCATGATGCCGGCGGCGGCTGTGGTTGCCGCCCGTGTGCCGCGGGGGGCATTCCTGAGGACAAGCGCAAAGTCGGGTCCGGGCACCACCACTACGACCAGGCAGGTCAGCACGAAGGCTGCCAGTTGTTCCAGCATCTGGGATTTCCTCCGGGCGTCAGTCTGTAGCGGTGGGTGGTGAATTTCGCCCGGGAACGAAACCCGGGCAGCCTTCTACGTTAGGCCATCGCGGGCACCACCGGAGCGCAGCCCCGCCTCGTTGCCGGCGGAAGGTGGCAGCAACCTCACCCGCTGGGCATGATTCGGTCAGGAGGCCGGACCGCTAGCTTTGCATCAGCATCGCATTGCGGTGGGCGCTGGTGGGATGTGCCTGCAGGACCATGCTCATGCGTGAACTGCCCGGTCTGCTCCAGAGGAGGCGACATGTCCGGTTGTGTGGTGGACCCGAGCGAGCCATCGAGTGTGGGAGGCGGACCGCGATGAACTCTCCAAAGGACGCCGCGACCCCGCCGGTGCAGTTCAACCAAAGGCTGGCGCTGCTGCTGGCGATGGCGATGTTCGTGCTGGTTGTCGACACATCGATCATGAACGTCTCGATCTCCGCGGTGGTGGACGACATAGGCGCGACCGTCAGCGGACTCCAGTCGACAATCGCCCTCGAGGCGCTGGTATCCGCGGCCTTTATCCTGATCGGCGGCAAGATCGGCGACCTGATCGGGCGCAAGCGCGCCTACGTCATTGGGCTTTCCTGCTACGCCGTCGGCGCCGTGGCGATGACCCTGGCCCAGACTCTCCTCCCGGTGATCATCTGCTGGGCCCTGATCGGCGGCCTTGGCGCCTCGCTGCTCCTTCCCGCCATGCAGTCCCTCATCCACGGAAATTTCGAGGGAGATGCCCAGCACCGGGTCTACGCCCTCGTCGGCGCGTCGGCCGCGATCGCCGCCGCCGTCGGGCCTCTGCTCGGGGGCTTCCTCACCACGTTCCTGTCCTGGCGCGTCGCCTTCCTGCTCGAGGCCCTCATCATCGCGGTCGTCCTGTCCGGAATCAAGCTCGTCAAAGACGTGCCGTACACCGGGCCCCGGGAACTGGATCTCTTCGGATCACTTCTGTCCATCGTCGGCATGGGCGGCGTCGTGCTCGGAATCCTGGTCTGGCAGGAAGGCGGCGAGGCAGTGGGCGCACTCCTGGCTGTGGGCGCCGTCGGACTGGGCGGCCTGGTCTACTGGCTCCTTCAGCGCAAACGCCGCAACAAGCCGACACTGCTGGATCCGGACCTGTTCCAGGCAAAAGCCTTCCGCTTTGGTGCCACGGGACAAATGCTCCAGCAGATCGCTCTGGGCGGCACCATGATCGTGCTGCCCATCTACCTTCAGATGGTGCTCGGATACAACGCGATGCAGTCAGGTCTGTCCATCGCCCCGCTCTCGCTGACCATGTTCGCCGTCGCCATGATCGTCGGGAAGAGGTCCGGTAGGCGGCGCCCGGCCAGCCTCATACGGTGGGGCTTTCTGTTTCTGATCGCGGGTCTGGTGGTGCTGGTCCCCATCGTGCCGCGAGCTGACTCCGGCTGGTGGCTGCTGATCCCGCTGATCATTTCAGGCTTTGGCCTGGGGCTGCTGGTATCCCAGCTCAACAACTACACCTTGTCCCCGATTTCGGACGAGCGGGTCAGCGAGGCCGCCAGCGTGAACTCGGCCGCGGGATCGTTCGGCTTGTCCTTCGGACTCGCGTTCGCCGGCGGCATCATGCTGGCATCGCTCTCGACCATCTTCATCGGCTTGTCGGATGCCAGCACGGTCCTCCCGCCCGACGACAAGCAGCAGGTCGCGACGGTACTGGAAGACGACGCCCAGGTGATGAGCGACGCGCAACTCCAGGAACAGATCGCCGGCCAGCCGGAGGACATCCAGAACGAAATCATCCGCATCAACACGGAGGCACGGCCCCTGGCCCTCCAGATTGCACTGTTCGTCCCGATCCTTGCCGGCCTCGCCGGGCTCGGCACCTCGTTCCGCATGATTCGGATCCCTGACCCCAAGCCCGCCGGCACCGGCGAGGGGAGCGTCCTGGGCTGAAGTTCACAGCGGCGAGCGTCCAGGCTGCACCCCCTGACAGCGGAGTTCCCCGGGATCCGGCGGGGTGCGTGGTTTCGGGGTAGTCCGATTAGAGCTGGAGAAGGCTGTAGCCGACGAGGAAGATCCCGATCGTCAGCGTCGCGATCGCCGCAATCCTGCGGCCATTGCGCTGCAGCCAGTTGTACAGGGCGGTCAAGGGCACTTGGGCCCGTTCGGGGGAGCGCAGCCACACAGCGACCGGAATGATGACGGCTGACTGGACCACGGCGGCGTATGCGAGGACAAGCAGGCTGCTTGGCAGCGGCGGCAGTTCCTGGACACCGATCACGGCACCGGCGGTGACGGCCAGCAGGAGCGCCTTCGGACGAAGGTTAAAGCCCAGGCCCAGTACGACGAATTCCCAGGGCCGGGCGGAGCGGAACCGCGACTTCATCTTGCCAAGCATGGCGTTGTCCCGGCCGCCCTTGCTCACGAGGAGGTACACGGCGTACGCAACCAGAAGCGCACCGATCACAATGGCAATTTGTGCCACCCATTCGTCCCTACGCAGGCGCGGCGGCTTGACGGGCAGGAATTGCAGCCCGACCGCCGCCAGGCCCACGACCACGATCGAACCCGCGAGGCTGCCGATCAGGAAGGGAAGGGCGCCGCGGCGCGGACTTGGCGAGAGCAGAATCATGATCGTCACGCTGACAGGCACTGTGCTGAGAGCCCCTGCCAGGGCGAAGAGAGCCAGGCTGCTGAGAGTGCTCAGCATGCTCCCCTCACCTTCCCCCGGCAGCACCCCGACGGCATGTCATGCCTTCGGCCCGCTTCCGGTGTCCGGGCGGCCCGTCTTCAGTCGTCCGCGGCGTGCCCGGATCGCCTTGTCTTCTTCCTTGATGAGCAGTTCGAGGTCCTTATTGTCGCCCGTCAACGGCCGCCACCATGAAAGTGTCGGGTCGGAATCGAGCAGGATGGTTCGGAACAAGAGCGTCAGGGGAACGGCGAGGACGGCGCCGACAGGACCCAGGACCACTGCCCAGAAGAGGACGGAGAAGAAGGTCAACGTCTCACTCAGCGACACCGCGTTGCCCACGTATTTCGGCTGGATGATCGACTGGATGATGCTGTTGATTCCGCCATAGATGATGATGACTGCCACGACGGTCGGCCAGCCCCCGGTGAGGTAGCCGAAGAACAACGGTGGGATGATGGCGATGAAATACCCGATGTTGGGGATGAAGCTGCAGATGAAAGACAGCAGCCCCCAGAGCAGGGCGCCGGGGATCTGCAGGATGACCAGAACCAGCCAGTTGAACAACCCCTGCGCGATTCCGAGGACCGTGGTGGCGACCATGTAGCGGCGTACACCGGTTCCGAAGCCGTTGAGCGCTGAAACCAGTGCCGGCCGGTGATAGTTCAGGTGAATCAAGAGCGCCGGCACGCGCGAACCGTCAATCGCCATAAGAATGAGCATCGTCAGGATGATCACGAGGCTGGTCACCAGACTTGCGACGTTTCCCAGGAGGCCGCCGAGGAACCCGACGATGCGGCCCGGCGTAAACCCGTTCAGGACTGCCTGGGTTTGCTCCGGGCCAAATCCTACAGATTCCAGCATCGCGGAGATCCTTGCGCCGAACTCGGCCATTTGGGGGGCGTATTGCGGCAGCAGCGCGGAGAACTGGGCGAGTGAGGCAATCAGGACTGCGGCGAAGGCGGTCAGCAATCCGAAGACAGCCGCGATTGTGGTCCCGGTGGCGATGCCCCGGGAAATTCCCCGTGCCTGCATCCAGCGGCGCAGCGGATGGACACAAAGCGTCAGCACGAAGGCAAAAAAGACGGGGGTGACTATTCCCTGGATCGCGCCGAGGCCGAACGCTGCAATCGTCGCGCTGGCCAGGGCGAGCAGGATTATTACGGTGCGGGGGAGGGCCGAACGATTGGATTCCGATGGTTCCGGCTCCATGAGCCCTCCTTGGTTCAGCCTAGCCATATCTTAGAAGCCTCATGGCCTCATGAATAGCGAGTTGGCCAGGCCTGCTCCTCGCGCCTCAACCCGGAGTCAGACGACGATCTTGCTCTTGATCTGGGCAAACTCCTCTGCACTGATGGTTCCCGCGTCCATGAGTGCTTTGGCTTTGGCGATCTCCTCGGTGGGGCTGGCCGTGGCGACACTGCGGATGTAGGCATCGGTTTCCTGCTGGGACTTGCGGGCCCGCGCCATTGACCGCTCCGCCATGCCCTTGCCCCGGGCAATCATGTATGCCAGCACGGTCAGGAACGGAATGAAGACCAGAAGAACGATCCAGACGGCTTTCCACCAGCCGCTGAGCTCGTCGTCGCGGAAGAGGTCGCCGATCACCATGAACACTGCATACAGGAAGGCGATAATTGCATAGAAGATAAACAGCCACCAGAGAATATCCCAAAAGTTCTCGAAGAAATTCATTTTGGCTTCCCTACTTTCGCTTGGTGCGGCGTCGCCTACGAACGCAGCCTTGGATGGGAATGGGTTTCGCCACGGATATCCCGGAAGACCCGGGCTAGCACTTGGCGTCATTCGAGAGATCGCTGATGGCGGCCTGCACGTTCGCGGCTTCGTCCTTGAGCGAGTTGGCCGCCTGCGTCAGGGTGGCGTCGTCGGGAACGGAGTTCACAGCGGAGGTGAACTTCTGTTGGGCTGCTTTGACGGCATCCACCCGATCTTTGGCCGCGTCGCTGGCCGCGTTGACCAGATCGTCGTAGCTCTTCCGAACCTGATCCCGGGCCGCCTGGATCTGGCCTATCGTGGCGCCTGGCTTGAGGGAGTCCTTGAAATTCGTCAGGGCTGTTGAAAAGCCAGTGGCGGCAGCGCAAACCGGTGAAACGCTCGCCGTCGGGCTCGCGCTGGGGCTGCTGCTGGGTCCCGAGGTGGCGCAGCCGGCGAGCAGCGCAACCGCCGCCCCGAGCGCAGACATTCGCGCGAGGACTGGTTTTGGTGTCGACATTGGACTCACCTCTCCATGGGCTTCCGCCTGGCAGCCCAATCACTGGCAGGTACCACCAGTGTTGGGTGAGGGGCCCGCTTGCGCGTCACCCGCCGCGGGTGATCCTTTCGCGCGGCTCTCCGTGCCGGGCGCGCCGCTGACCAGCGGGGACGCGACGACGGAACTATCGAACGCGGGTGGGACCCCATTACCTCCCACCCCGCGGCCCGAATCACCCCGGGGTGATGATGTGCCCGCTCCGTCGCCGTGATGGACTGCTGTCCACAACTGAGGGAGGATGCCATGTGTCGTTGGCTAGCGTATTCGGGTTCGCCGGTGCAACTGGAGGAGCTGTTGTACAAACCCACCAACTCGCTCGTGATGCAAAGCAAGCACGCCCGAATGGGCGTTGAAACCACCAACGGGGACGGCTTCGGCGTGGGCTGGTACGGATCCGCGCCGTATCCCGGGTTGTTCCACAGCACGGAGCCCGCGTGGAATGACCGCAACCTCCGCGAGTTGTCGGCGCAGGCGTCGGCCGGCCGGGTCTTCGCGCACATTCGGGCCTCGACCGGATCGGCGGTCCAACAGACCAACTGCCATCCATTCCGCCACGGCAGCTGGCTGTGGATGCACAACGGACTCATCCGGGAGTTCCCGACGGTGAAGCGCGACTTGGCCATGGCCGTTGAGCCATCGCTCTTTCCGCTGATCGAGGGAGCCACGGACTCAGAGCTCTTCTTCTTCCTCGCCCTGACCTTCGGGCTGGAGCAGGACCCGAGGGCGGCCGTAGCTGCCGCGGTTGGACTGATTGAAGACGTCGGCCGGCGCCACGGGATCGAGCAGCCAATCCAGATGACAGTGGCCACGACCGACGGCGACACCACCTGGGCGTTCCGCTACTCGAGTGAACGGCAGTCCCGGTCGCTGTTCCACAGCACCGACGTCGCGACCCTTCGCGTCCAGTACCCGGAGAACCCGTTGCTTCATGACCTGGCGGACAACGCGCGCCTGGTCGTCTCCGAACCGCTGGGGGATCTCCGCGGGGCGTGGCGGGAAGTACCCGAGGCTACCTGCGTGGTGGTGCACGGCGCCGGCGAGGACCTGTTCCCGTTCACGCCGACCGCCCCCTAGTGCCGGCGGCGGAGCCCCCCTCAGCGTCTGCGGCGAGTGCCGCTGCCGCGCAGCACCAGCTGGCGCGGCGCTAACTGGTGGTCCGGTCCCGCCGGTCCTTCACACGCCGGTTCCTCCGGCGTCGGGCGCCCTGGGGATGGGAATCGTGGGATACGTGTCATCGGGAGGGCCGCCCGCCGTGACCGACTCACCGCCTGGCACGCCGCCGGACTCGACACCGGACTCACCGCTGGGATCGACGCCCGGCTCGCCTCCGGGTTCGGCGCCGGGTTCGGCGCCCGGCCCGCCGGCTACGGCCGGCCGGCACAGCAGTTCGACCACGAGAATGACCAGCACGGCCAGGACGGCCGTCCAGATGGCGACGGCCGCCGTCGGGTCCTGCCAAAAGATCAGCACCAGCACAGCGATGCCGACGACGGTGGCTTCGATGATCCGCCGGTACCGGGCCAACCAGAGCTGCCATGACTTGGCCTGGCCACCGCCGATCTTGCCGGTGATGTAGTCGCCCGCCGTCGCCAGGCCGTGCCGGACATACTCCGCTGGACGCGAGTGGCCGCTCAGAAATGCTGCCAGGGCGATCAGCAGTCCGACGACGAAGACAAGGCGCAGGCTGGTGCGCAGCGGTACCAAGAGCGCCTCGACCAGGCTTTCTGCCGCCGCAGGGGTGACAGCACTCGACGGAATCGAGTTCAGGACGTAGCTTCGCCCGACCACAAGGGACAGCGCCAGCACCGCCATCGATACCGCCACGGCCAACCCCACGCCGCTCGTCGTACTCCGTCTCCGGCCCCGGGGGGCAACGGCAATGGCGCCCACGGCGCTGAGCACCGTCAGCCACGCCAGTATTGGGCCGAGCCGGTCCAGGGTCCGGATGGTTTCCGTGGCACGGACCAGTTCAGGCGACTGGAACAGGGCGATCTGCGCGTCAACTTCCGGGATCCTCGAGGCGATATCCACCCCTTGCTGGACAAGGAGAGTCTTGACCCGGGCGATGATCTCTTTCGTGGAAATCGACACCGTGCCGTTCTCATCAATACTGACCGTGCCTCCCGTACTTCCCGTGGCTAGGTTGACCAGCCCCTGGTGCGCGACCCGGTTCACCTGGATCCAAAGGTCCTGGAACTGCGGTGTCGCCACGAATCTGGCAACGGCGGTATGGATGAGCGTTTTGGTCTGCTCCGCAAGCATCGGGGCCAGCCCGGTGAGCACTGCCGCCACGCGGGGCGCCGTTTTAGCGAGCTCGTTCAGGGCATCGCGCGTGATGGTCTGGAAATCCACTGCGTCGGTGATCTGTTGGGTGACCTTGTCGGCGATTTCGGCCTGGATCGCAGGGTCCGAGGCCAACGGTGCGACGGTGGCGACGTAGCGATCGGTGTCGATGACTTCGCTGCGCAGGTAAAGGGCCGGAACTGTCGCGAAGGCCAACAGGCCGGTGATAACCACCAGCACGATTGCCACAATGCGCCGGGCCAGCCCCGGATGCCGCACGGCCGGCCTCGGCGGGGCCTTGCGGGCAGTGTCCCGTTCCTGCTGGAGACGGGCGACTTCGGCCCGTAACCGCAGAATTTCTTCCTGTTCCGGGCTAGCGGGGCCAGCGGGCTGATCGTTCAGCGACATGAGGGGATCCGCCTTAGCTTGTGTTCCGCGGCTGGGCATTTCACGGCTATTTTCATTGTTCACTCGGCGTGCCGGTCCAGCCCCACCCACACAGGGTGATCTGTCACGCCGGGGAAGGGCCCGCCGCGGCCTTCCCTACGGGCTGGACGCCGCGCGTCGGACGTGCAGAGTGGCGCACCGAATCCCGGCCCTGCCCGCGAAATTTCAGCCGGCCGGCCCGCTGTCATCCGTTTTGGGTGATGACGGCGGCGGATTCAGGATTCGCCGCCCAGACGCCGCCCGGCCGCGAAGAACGCAACTTTTGCGATCAATAGGAGTGCACCTAAATCGGCAATCATTTGGACGGACACGACACCCCTCGCCAGCTGGCTTACCGGCGTAATATCCCCGAACCCGACGGTGGCAAACGTGGAAGTGGTGAAGTAAAGGGCATCGGTTCGGCTCAGGGGCTCGCTAAACGCCGCCGCAGATGTGATCGACATTGATGTGTAAAGGAGCGCGAAGAGACACAAAAACATCAACAGGGTTTCGGCGACAGCCGCGGCCGCCCGAACCCTCGGGATATGCGCCACGAGTATCAGCCGCAATTGAATTGCCAGGACTGCGAAAAAGACCAGCACGACACCCGCCAGGCGGATCCAGGCGGCCGCGGGATCGGCGTCATTGAATCCCCCGACGGGAATAAAGAAATACAGGGCGAGGACCACAACCGAAAATGCGATGAGACGTGCAATCGCGAAAATAATGACCCGCCTGCGGTCGGCCTTGTCGAGGTCATGAAGGAAAATCGGGTCTGTCGGGCTGCCGTGCTTCATAGGCATGACTGATGATACAGCCGGGCACCCAATTCGTGCCGTGCCGCAATCGGGCCGCCCTAATCGCCGTATTTTCGCACTAAGGAGCGGCGCACAAGGGGTCTTTGCGCCCTGTTGGTGCCCTTTTGCCCCCACCTAGCATGTGGAATGTGAGAGATAGGCTAGAAGCCGAATGGGTACCGGGCCCACAGTTCAAGATCCGCCCGCCTGTGCGTGGTCTCGGAGCGTTGGAGCGTCCACGTCTGGAAAGCGCCCTGTCCGCGGCCGCAGATTCGCACCGCCTGACCCTCGTCGCGGCCCCGGCCGGCTACGGCAAGTCCACGTTTCTGGGTGATTGGGTCCGCAAGTGCGCTCTGCCGTGCGCATGGCTGTCGCTGGACAGGTTCGACACGCAGCCCGCGCGGCTGTTTCACGGCGTTGTTGGGGCGATCCAGTCCGCGGCGGGCAAACTGCCGTTACCCGGAACCGACGCCCTCCTCGCCCTGGACCCGAGCCTTGCCCACGACCGGGCGGCCTCCTACGACCTTCTCCTCGGGGCACTCGAGCACCTCACCGAACCGATTGTCCTGGTGATCGATGACGTCCATTTGGCCGGGCCGGGGCTGGCGAACGGAATCGTCGGGGTGCTCGCCGCATCCGCACCCCCCTCACTGCGGCTGGTCCTCTCGGGACGCGGCCATACGTCCATTCAGCTCGAAAGATTCCGGTACGGCGAGGGACTGGGTGAACTTCGCGCCGCCGAACTGGCCTTCACGCGGGAGGAAGTTGCCCAGTTCGCCAGTGCGCTGGGACAAGATCAAACGTTCGACGCCGGGTCGCTCTGGAAGATGACTGCCGGCTGGCCTGTGGCAGTCCACGCCAGCCTGGTCTCCTTGGCGCAGGCCCGCAACGTGCCGCTTGCAACGCCAGGCTCCGCGCCTACGCACGTCCCGCTCGCCGACTACGTCGCAGAAGAGATCCTCGACCAGATCGAACCGTCGCTGGCCGAATTCATTCTCAGGGCCACTACCAGCGACTGGCTCGGACGCCGGCTCGCCGTCGAACTCGAAGGCCGTCCCCGCGGCGGCGTGCTGCTTGAGGAATGCCTCCGTAACGGGCTCTTCATCGAGGAGCACGAATACCGTGCGGGCGAATCGATGTTCCGGTGGCATTCCCTCTTCGCGGCGCAGTGCCGGCGCATCCTGCAGCGGCGCGACCCTTTGCTCGCCGAGCGTCTGCACCGCGTGGCGGCGAGGTACTACCAGGACGTCGACGTCGTCGAGGGCGTCGCCCAGGCGCTGCAAGGAAGCGCACCCCGGCAAGCCGTGATTTCCCTCGGCGCCCATTGGCTCGAATTCCTGCTCGGAAACGACGTGCAGACCCTGGAACGGCTGTGCCTGGACCTCCCGGCACCGTGGGGCGAGGATCCGGAGATCCTGATGATCCGATCGGTCTGCCGTGCCCTTTCCGGCGACGGCACCGCCGCGGCCGAGCTCACCGACCGGGCGCTGTCGCGGACCTTCGCGCTGGACGCAATTCGACGCCGGAGACTGGAGAGTTACCGGGCGCTCTACGAGCCGCTGCCCGCCGACGGCCGGCTGGACCCGCACACCGAGACGGACGACGGCCGGTCGACGACGGACATTTCAGGAGATGGCCGCTCCAGCTCCTTCTCGACAGGACTCTTCCTGCTGGCCCAGGCAGAGTTCCGGCTGCACCGCACCGGCGAACTTGGCACGGCGCTGCTCCAGGCAACGGCGGCCACAGGCAACCCGGAACAGCTGGAAGCCGTGGAAATCTGCGCCCAGGCCGAGCTCGCGTTGGCTCACGCCATCGCCGGTGACCTCGTGAGCGCCGACGAACTTGGCACGGCGGCGTTGGACCGGGGAGAGGCGCTGGGTTGGAATTCGCGGCAGCGGATGGCTCCGGCCTGGCTGGCCCGTGGCATCGCGTGCTACTGGAATGATGATCTGAAGGCTGCGCGGACCTGTCTTACCAAAGCGCAGCGATTGGGCAGCGAGCTGTTCCCGACCGGTCCGCTCAGCGCCATCTATCGGGTCCTGGTTGATTGCGCCGCCGGCGACCTGGTCGGCCTGGCCGACTCCGGTGCGGCGCTGGAGTCCTTTCACGGGCGGGGACGGTACGCCGTTTCATGGAATGCCCTGGAGACCATCGCGGTGGCGAAAATTGCCGAAGCCAGGGGCGACCGGGACGGAGCTTTGCGGACCGTCCAACCACTCGGTGCCGGGGGGCACGGCGCATTGGCGGATACGCTGCTGGCGGAGTTGCTGCGCCGCGAAGGTGACACCGCCGCTTCGCAACGCTGTGCCGAGTCACTGGCCGATCGCCGCGGCAGCTCATATATCGACACCTGCCTGAGCCTGACCGAGGCGATCATGGCCCATGGAACCGGAGATGCCGCGGCGGCACACGAGCGGATTGAACATGCTGTCCTTCGTGCCGAGCCTGAAACCGTCCTGCGTCCTTTCGCCGAACGGAGAGAGGAATTGGCGGATCTGCTCGTGGAGCACGCTGTCTGGGGCACCGCGCACGAGTCCTTCATCGCAGCGCTGATGGCACGCGAGGCACAGGGTGAGACCCGCCTTCGTGCACAGTCCTACTGGAACCTGACCGAGCGCGAACGCGAAGTCCTTTCCTACATGCGCTCGATCATGACCGCTGCTGAAATTGCCGAGGCGTTGTACATTTCCGTGAACACGGTCAAGACCCACGAACGGTCCATTTACCGCAAGCTCGGGGCGGTAAGCAGGCGCGACGCGCTCAAGACGGCAGCCAAGCGTGGCATCGTCTGAACCCCGCGGCGGCCTTGACGGCCTTCGCGGCGAGGCACCGGACCCGGATGGGGTCAGAGGCCCCTAGGCGCCGCAAACCGGCAGTGAAAGTCTGGAACCATGAAAAAAGTTGATCCCTTTGTGATCGTGATCGGATTTGACGGCTCGAAGCAATCCCACGAGGCCCTGGCGTGGGGTGTTGAAGAGGCCCGGTACCGCAGTGCGGAGCTCCGGGTCCTGACTGTCTGGAACAAGGCGCCAATGGCGTGGTATCCGGCGATGCTGGAAACGGCGGCAGGCGAAATCGTGGCGGAGGACTCCCCGGAGCAGCAGGCTGAAGCGCTGGGCGCCGAGGCGGCGAAATCCGCAGTGGGTGTCAATGTCGTGACGCGGTCCATCAAAAACGACTCAGCGGCGTCGGCAATACTTGAGGCCGCACGGGAAGCCGACCTGGTGATCGTCGGCTCCCGCGGCCACGGCGGTTTCGCCGGGCTGCACATCGGATCGGTCTCCGCCCAGGTGGCCAGCCACTCCCCGTGCCCTGTCCTGGTGATCCGGCCGAAGGCTTCCTGAGCGTCCGGCCCGCTGGCCACGGACGTCCGGGGCAATGCCGCGTGCCCACTCGACTGTGAGCACCCGATGCCAGCGAGCCGTGAGCGCTACCATCGGCGTATGACCGTCCTGGACTGGCTGATGGATTCAGATCCTTCCCTTCGATGGCAGGTGTTGCAAGATCTCAGCAACGCCGCGCCCGAGGTCGTTACCGCAGAGCGCGCGCGGGTAGCGACCGAAGGCTGGGGTGCCCGCCTGCTGGCATTGCGGGACGAGGACGGCCAATGGGCGCATGGCGCATATTTCCCCGCCCGGGGCGACCGCCCCGACGGAGGCGGTGCCGAGGGCGGCGGTCCCGAGGGCGGCGGTGCGGAGGGCGGCGGTCCCGAGGGCGGCGGTGCGGATGATGCCGGCGGTGACACAGGTTGGGACCGCGTCCCCCAGCCCTGGACCGCCACAACGTACAGCTTGCTCCTGCTGCGTGACTTCGGGGTCGACCCGCAAAGTGAGCAGATGCGCCAGACCATAGCGCTGGTCAGGGACAACTGCCGCTGGGAGGAGGGCGGCCAGCCGTATTTCCAAGGCGAGGTGGAGCCGTGCATCAACGGAATGACGGTGGCGCTCGGCTCGTACTTCGATCAGGACGTCGACGGCGTCGTCTCCAGGCTTGTCAGCGGGCAACTGGACGACGGCGGGTGGAACTGTTGGGCGGAGTCCGGCGCCGTGGTGTCCTCGGCCGCCACGACGATCAACGTCCTCGAGGGCCTCCTGGCCCACGAACGGGTCACGGGCGGCTCGGCGCAGTCCGTGGACGCGCGGCGCCGGGGCGAGGAGTATCTGCTGGAGCGGGGCCTGTTCCGACGCAAGAGCACCGGCGCGGTCATAGACCCGGCTTGGCTGACGTTCTCCTTTCCGACCCGCTGGCACTACGACGTGCTCCGTGCCCTGGAGTACTTCCGTTCGACCGGAGAGCCCCCGGACCCGCGCCTGGCCGAAGCCGTGGAGGTGCTCCGGTCAAAGGAACAGCCGGACGGGACCTGGCTGCTCGAAAACACGCATCCCGGGATCGTCCATTTCCCGGTTGATGCCGGTGACGGCCGGTCCAGCCGGTGGAACACCCTTCGCGCGTTGCGCGTACTCGACTGGTACGGGCGCGATTGAAGTGGCTGTGTGGGTTACGTGCTGCTAGGGCAGAACCTTGTAGAGGTCGATCACCGTCTCGTCGGGCGGAGCGGCGAAGCCGCCCTCAATACCCGCCTGCATCCGGGGCAGGAGGATCGTGTCCCGGAATTTTTCCCAGCTTTCTTTCGATTCGTGGACTGCCAAGACCGTCCAGCCCCCCTCGGATGCCCCGCCGGCGTGGAAGATCTGCCCCTCGGGCAGGAGCCCCGCGCCTGGATGGACGGCTGCAAGCGACGCCTCGTATTGTTCCTTGGTGCCTCCCGGAAAGAAGTGCACGATTCCGTAGGGCGTGGTGGCCATAACAACTCCTAGGCTGGTGGATTGGACTGGACAAGGCCAGTCCTAGACGCCGCCACCGGGCGTGTCAAGGGCTCGCGGAAGCAGGCGGCGGTCCGGGGAGCCGGGCGCCCCGCAGGTTCAACATTATGACCCTTCATCCCGACGCCGCGCCGGCCTTTCCACTGGTTGGAAGGGCCGGCGGTGGGCAGCTCCGCGGTCAGCCGTCCGACAGGGTCCGGACGTCCTCGGCCAGGGCAGTCCGGTAGCCAAGGTTTCGTGAGACTGCCCTCGCGGTGGCCATCACCGCCGGAGCCAGGACATTGGGCGGGGTGGTCCCGTCCGGTACAACGATCGACAGTGCGGCCACCACCGTGCCCTGGGCATCAAAGACGGGCGCCGCCACGGAAACAGTCAGCGACGGCGCGGACCGGCGGATCATGGCAATCCCCGTCCGGTGGACGTCGGACAGGGTGCGCCGCAGCTGGCCTTCCGGCATGGGAGCCACGCCCGGTTCAGTTTCCGCGGGTTCCTTGAGGATCTTTTCCTGGAATGCCGCGTCCGCGCCGGCCATCAGGACCAGGCCGACGGCCGTGGAGCGCAGGGGGAGCCGGCCGCCCACCCGGTAGGCGACTTCCGTGGCCTGCTTGGAGGAAAGCCGTTCGATCAGGACGGCCTGGTCCTTGTCCCGCACGGCGAGCAAGACGTGATGGCGCGTCACCTCGAAGAGGTCCTCAAGGTAGGGCAACGCGATTTCGCGGATCCCGTGGCCCCTCGGGGAGAGGGACGCTATTTCCCACAGCCGGACGCCCACAACGTAGCGTCCGTCGTCGAGCCGTTCCAGAGCGCCCCAGGCGACCAGCCGGGCAATGAGGCGCAACGCCGTCGGGGCGGGCATCTGCGCATAACGGGCCATCTCTGACAGGGTCAGCGCCCGGCGGCGGTCCGTGAAGACAGCGAGGAGGCTCAGGGCCCGGTCGATCACCGGTTCGCCCTGCTTGGGCCGCTTGCCGCGCGCGGCGGGCGGGTTTTCAGCGGGGGAATGCGTATCCGCGGGTGCTGTCATTCGTCATCGTTCCTTCTTCGTCGCCAGTGACGTTCACCACAATAGTGTTCCAACCAATGAAATTCTCGTGTGACGTCATTGCGTCCGCCTACGACTCTTGATGGAGCCGGTCCACCCGACCGCATCTGGGGGAAGGGCCCGGAACGCACCGGCGCCGGGCGGCCACCGTCCGGCCGGTCCGCTCCAGTCCCGACCACCACCAGATGCCGAAAACCCCCGTTGTTTTGGAACGAATGCGAAGGCGCACTACATGAAACTTCTGAACCCCACCGCCCGACGGAGCGCGGCCGTTCTGGCCGGCGTCCTGATGCTCAGCTCCGTGACCGCCTGCGGCGGCTCCGGCCAGGCGGCATCCACCGTGGATAAGACCACCCTGACAATCGGCGTCGAGAGTGACAGCGCGTCCTTCGGATTCGACCCGCTGCGGGTCTCCGACGCGCAGCGTCAGTTCTTCGAAGGCCTCTACGAGAACCTCATGACCCTGAAGGCGGACGGCTCCGTGGGGCCAGGCCTGGCCACCGGTTTCAGATACAACGCCGATAACACGGTGCTGACCCTGACGCTCAAGCAGGGCGTGACGTTCACGGACGGGTCCACGCTAGACGCGGCACTGGTGAAGGCCAACTTTGACCGCCGCACGGATCCCGCCCTTTCGGCGTACTCAGCCATCGCCAAGGGCGGCGCCCAGGAACTGACTTCCGTGGACGTCATCAGCCCCACCCAGGTGTCGCTGAAGTTCGCCAAGGCGCAGCCGGGCTTCGAGAAGAACCTGACCTCCACCCTCGGCATGATCGTTGGCAAGGCAGGGGCCGCGGACACGGCAAGCCTGGCCGCCAAGCCGGACGGCTCCGGACCGTACACGCTGGACTCCGGAACCACGGTCAAGGGCAACAAGTACGTCCTGCAGAAGAACGACAAGAGCACCGACGCCGCGAAATACCCCTACAACAAGATCGTCTTCAGCGTCATCCAGGATCCGCAGGCCCGGGCCAACGCCCTCGTTTCCGGCCAGGTGGACGTCGCCCAGCTGACCTCACCCACCGTTGACTTCGTCAAGGCCAAGGGTGTCGGCGTCTCCCAGATCGGCGGCACGGTCCAGACCATGGTCGCCTTCGACAAGACGGGCAAGACGTCGCCGGCCTTCGCCAGCGAAAAGGTCCGCCAGGCGTTCCAGTACGCCATCAACCGGCAGGCCCTGGTCGATGCCCTGCACAAGGGTGACATCCCGGCGTGGAACGCCCTGCCCAAGGATTCGGCCGGCTTCACGGAGACACTGAACTCACAGTTCGCCTACGACCCCGCGAAGGCCAAGAGCCTGCTGGCGGAAGCCGGCTACGCCAACGGCTTTGAATTCACCATCGTCGCGAGCGCCACCACCCAGACCGACCTCCAGGCGGTCCAGAAGGACCTGGCCGCCGTCGGCATCACCATGCAGGTCAAGATGGCGACGTCGACAGATGAGGCGTTCGCCGCCGTCGCCACCACCCCGCTGGGCTACGCGCCGCTGGGCTGGGACAACCCGGTGGGCCTGATGTACGGCGCGATCCTCAACGGCTTCACCAACGTCCAGAAGGCCACGGACGACCAGCTCAGCGCCGCCACCGGCGAGGTCGCCGCCGCCAAGGACGATGCCGCCCGGAAAGCCGCGCTGACCAAGCTCAACACCCGGCTCGTCGAATCCGGCTGGATGATCCCGCTCTTCGAATCCCTCACCAACCAGGGCTACAACACCAAGAAGGTCAAGCCGGTCGAGTTCGCCGGCAGCAACGTCTACCCGCTGCTCTCGTCCTACGCCCCGGCCAACTGACCCCCCACCCTGCCGGGCGGCCTTCACCCCTGAGGCGAAGGCCGTCCGGCAGGACCTGACCAATGGAGGTCATCATGGCGATTTACGTCGCAAAGCGCCTGCTCATGGCGCTGGCCACCGTTCTGGTGGTCGCGGTGCTGGCGTTCCTCTTGGTGCACGCAATGCCGGGCAGCCCCGGCGCCGTGTCCCTCGGCGCCGGCGCCACCCAGCAAGCCATTGACGAGGTCAACAGCCGGCTCGGCTGGTCCGATCCGCTCCCCGTCCAGTTCTTCCGCTGGCTCGGCAGCGCCGCGCAGGGAGACTTCGGGGTGTCCCTGATCGACGGCCGGTCCGTGAGCGCCGACCTGGCCAGCAGGCTGCCGGTGACGGCGGCCCTCGCGGCCGGGGCCACGGTCCTGAGCGCCGTACTAGGCATCGGTCTTGGCGTCACGGCAGCCGTCCGCGGCGGCCTGGTCGACCGGATCGTCGGAGCCGTCTGCGGCCTCGCCGTGGCGCTGCCGGCCTTCTGGATCGGCATCATCTTTGTGTACCTCTTCGCCGTCCAGTACTCGGTCTTTCCGGCCACCGGCTACGTCCCCTTCGAGGTCTCACCCCAGGACTGGGCCCTGTCCCTGGCCCTGCCGGTGATCACCCTCGCCGTCGGCGGTGCGGCGTTCATCGCCCGCCAGACCCGGGCATCCATGCTGGAGGCGCTGCAGCAGGAACATATCCGGACCCTGCGCGCAACGGCCACCCCCACCTGGAAGATCCTGTACGTCCACGCCCTGCGCTATGCCAGCCTGCCGATCGTGGCCGGGATCGCCCTGCAGTTCATCGGGCTGTTCGGCGGTTCGGTGATCGCGGAGCAGCTCTTCGCCATGCCGGGCCTTGGCCAGGCAGTCCAGACCTCCGTCAGCACCCACGACGCCCCGTCCGTGCAGGGCGTTGTGGTGGTCGCCACCGTTGTGGTGGTGGCCGTGAACCTCGTGCTGGAGCTCGCCACCAAGTTTCTCGACCCGAAGTTGCGTGCCTCATGATCCCTTCCGTTGCCCCCGCGCCCGTCCCCGCCACCGCGAATGCGGAAGATACAGGCACAGGCGGAGCCCCACCCGCGAACACCGCCACGGGCCGGCCCGGTCCCGGCCCCGGTCCCAAAACTGGCGTCGGCCGGAGGCCTGCCCACCGCCTGTTCGCGGCGCCCGGTGCCGTGGCCGGAGTGCTCTGGTTGGCGGTCCTGGTGGTTGCCTCCCTCACGGCGCCGTGGTGGCTGCCGTACAAGACCGAGGACCAGGACTTCGCCGCCATCCTGTCCGGCCCCACTGCCGCCCACTGGCTGGGCACCGACGAACTGGGGCGGGACCTGCTCAGCCGCATCTTCGCCGCGGCCGCCGGCACCCTGGGGACATCGCTCATCACGGTGATTGTCGGCGTCGGACTCGGCACCGTCCTGGCGATGGTCGCCGCCGCTGGACAACGGACCGAAGGGCCGATCAGCCGCGTCACCGAGGTCATGATGTCCTTGCCCGGTACGGTGATCATCCTGGCGGTCATCGGTGCCGTGGGCACGAACATTCCCGTCGTCATGGCGATTCTGGGCGTCCTCATCTCGGCCGGCATCTACCGCGTGATGCTGGGCCAGGCCACCGCGCTGCAGTCACAGCTCTATGTTGACGCCGCCAAGGTGGACGGCGTGAGCACGCTCGGCATCAGCCTGCGGCACGTGCTGCCCGGGTTGAACACCACGATCGTGGTGCAGTCCGCCCTCATCTTCGCGGTGGGCATGCTGATCCAGGCCGGTCTGGCGTTCATCGGATTTGGGCCGCCCATCCCGCAGCCCAGCTGGGGCGGCATGATCCAGGGCGCATCCCAGCACGTCTACGACGCCCCCTGGCTGATGGTCCCCACCGGTGCGGTCCTGGCGCTGACGGTCCTCGCGGCCAATGCCATCGGAAACGCCCTGGGGAAAAGCCCGAACGCGGCCGCCTCCCACCTGCCCTCCGCCGCTGACCGCCGACGCCGGGCCGCTGCGTCCGCGGCTGCGCCGTCCACCGATGCCGCCGCGCCGGACGCGGCCGGCCGGCTGAGTGTCCGCGGGCTCTCGGTGGGCGTCGACGCCGGCACGCCCCTGGTCACGGAGGTCTCCTTCGACGTCGAACAGGGCACCGTGCTGGGGCTGGTGGGCGAATCCGGCTGCGGCAAAACCATGACGGCGTTGTCCCTGCTGGGCCTGTTGCCCTCGGGCGTATCCGTCACCGGAGGCCAGATCCTGTGGAACGGCCGGAACCTCGCGGCCGCCACGGAAAATGAGCTGGCCGGCGTCAGGGGACGGGAGATCGCGCTGATCTCCCAGGAACCCATGCGTGCCCTCGACCCCATGTTCACGGTCGGCTACCAGCTGGTCTCCGCCATCCGGCGCCTGCGGGGCATGGGCAAAGCCGAAGCACGCACCGAAGCCCTGAGCCTGCTCGAAAAGGTGGGCATCGTGGACGCCGCGCGCATCCTCACCACCTACCCGCACCAGATCTCCGGCGGCATGGCCCAGCGCGTGGCCATCGCCCTGGCCCTGGCCGGCAGTCCCCGGCTGCTGGTCGCCGACGAACCCACAACGGCGCTGGACGTGACAGTGCAGGCCGAGATCCTCTCGCTGCTGCGGGCACTGGTCAAGGACACAGGCATGTCCGTGGTGATGGTGACACACGACCTCGGCGTAGTGGCCGACATCTGCGACACCGTGGCCGTGATGTACGCCGGCCAGGTGGTGGAAAGCGGCCGGACCGCCAACATCCTGGACAAACCCCGCCACCCGTACACCCTGGCGTTGCTGGCCGCCGACCCGCACGCCAACACCGCCGAGGACATGCCTGAGCGGCTCGCCACCATCAACGGCCAGGTGCCGCAGCCCAAGGACTGGCCGGGCGGGTGCCGGTTCATGGCGCGTTGCCAGTTCGCAGGCTCGGCCTGCGTGGCGCCGGTCCCGCTGGTTCCCTCGGGCTCGGACGACGGCGTGGTGCGCTGCGTCAAGGCCGACGAACTGGCCGTGGAAGGCCTGGCCTGGGTGGCCACCGAAGTACCCGCCCACCGTGTCCTCGACATTCTTGAGATGGACAGCACAGTTGAGAAGGACAGGACATGAGCATCGAAACAGCGGTAGGCCAGGGCGGAACAGCGCAGGCTCCCGAGCAGCCGCTCCTGGACGTGGTGGACCTCGTGGTCCGTTACGGCCGGGGCCGGAAGGCCGCCGCCAGACCGGCCGCGGTGGACGGCGTGAGCTTCAGCATCCGGCACGGGGAGACCGTGGGCCTGGTGGGGGAGTCCGGCTCCGGAAAGTCCACGATCGGCAAAGCCATCCTCGGCCTGGAAAAGAGCAGCGGGGGTTCGGTCAGCTACAACGGCACGGACATCTCCCATGCCAGCCCCGCACGGCGGCGTGAACTGGGCGGCGAACTCCGGGCCGTGTTCCAGGACCCGAACTCATCACTCAACCCCCGGCAGAGCATCGGTACCTCACTGGCCGAACCGCTGCGGATCCGTGGCGTGGCCGGCCGGGAAGCCCGGCAGCGCGCCGAGGACATGCTGGCCAGGGTGGGACTCCCGCGCGAGACCGTGGACCGCTTTCCCGGCCAGTTTTCCGGCGGCCAGCGGCAGCGGATCGCCGTCGCCCGGGCACTGATCTGCGAGCCGAAACTCGTGGTGTGCGACGAAGCGGTCAGCGCCCTTGACCTCTCAACGCAGGCCCAGGTCCTGAACCTCCTGGCCGACCTCCGGGACGAGCGGGGGCTGAGCTACCTGTTCATCGCCCACGATATCTCCGTGGTCCAGTTTCTCGCCCAGCGCGTCGTGGTGCTCTACCGCGGCCAGGTCATGGAAAGCGGCCCGGCGGCAGCCGTCACGGAGTCGCCCCAACACCCCTTCACCCAGGCGCTCGTGGCGGCCTCGCCCGTGCCCCGCCCGGCGGAGCAGGCCGAGCGGCGGCAAAAACGCGAAGCGCTGGGCGTGCGGACCGCGGCGGCCGCCGCTGCCGCTCCCGGCGGCTGCCCCTTCAGCCAGCGCTGCCCGCTGGCCACCGACTTGTGCCGGACCGAACGGCCGGCCCTGCGGAAGGTGGGCGCGTCCGACGTCGCCTGCCACTACGCCTGAGCGGCACCGGCCGCGAGCCTGATCCCGCGGCACCAGCGGTACCGACCAAATCCCCACAGCATGGCAACTCCCCACAGCATGGCAACTCCCCACAAGAATGGACGACACCACATGACCCCCGCACCCTGGTCCGCCACGATGATCGCGCCGGATCGAGACTTCGACGGCGCCCCGCTTCTGCGCAAGGAATTCCGGCTGGACGAAGGCCACGGACCCGTGAAGCGCGCGCTCCTGCGGGCCACGGCGTTCGGGATCTACGAGGCGCAGATCAACGGCGTCCCGGTCGGTGAGGACGTGCTGAGTCCGGGCTGGAGCTCGTACGAATGGCGCCTGCGCTACCGCAGTTACGATGTGACCGCGCTCGTGGGGCCGGCCACGGTGATCGGCGTCGCGCTCGGCAACGGCTGGTACCGCGGACGCCTGGCCTGGCACGGCAAGTCGGGCCTGTACGGCGATGAGCTCGGGTTCTTCGGGCAGCTGGACATCGAATTCGCCGACGGCCACGTCCAGTCGGTCGCCTCGGACATGTCCTGGCAGTCAGGGCCCTCGGGCACCACGGCCAACGATCTTTACGACGGACAGCGAATCGACGCGCGGCGGGAACCGGCAGGCTGGGCCCGGCCGGGCTTCGCCGCGGACGCAGCCGGTCCGGAGGCCTACGCTGCCGCTGTGGGGGCCCGCGCCTGGACTGGGGTCCATGCCCTGGAGTTCGACGCCGGCCGGCTGGCGGATCCCGTCGGGCCGCCGGTGGTGCGCAACGAGGTCATCAAACCGGTGGAGGTCTTCACCTCACCGGCCGGCAAGACGCTGGTGGATTTTGGCCAGAACCTGGTCGGCTGGCTGCGCTTCACCGTCCAGGGCGACGCCGGCGCCACCATCACCGTGCGCCACGCCGAAGTCCTCGAGGACGGTGAGCTGGGCACCCGGCCGCTGCGCTCGGCCGCCGCCACCGACACGTTCATCCTCTCCGGCGCCAAGGACTTCTTCGAACCCAGCAAGACCTTCCACGGGTTCCGCTACGCGGAAGTATCCGGCTGGCCCGGCGGGCTGACGGCGGAATCCCTCGAAGCCGTGGCGGTGCACTCCGGGCTCGAACGCACCGGCAGCTTCGAGTGCTCCAACCCGCTGGTGAACCAGCTGCACCGCAACATCGTCTGGGGCCTCAAGGGCAATTTCCTGGACCTCCCCACCGACTGCCCGCAGCGCGATGAGCGGCTCGGCTGGACCGGGGACATCGCCGTGTTCGCGCCCACGGCCGCCTTCCTCTACGACGTCAAGGGCTTCCTGCAGGACTGGCTCCTGGACCTCGCCGCGGAACAAAAGGCTGCCGGCGGACTCGTTCCCATTACCGTGCCGGACGCACTGAAGTACTGCCCCCAGCCGCCGGAATTCCCGGCACCGGAATCCTCTGCCATCTGGAGCGAGGCATCCGTGTGGGTTCCGTGGGCGCTGTGGGAGGCGTACGGCGACGACACCGTCTTGAAGGACCAGTACGACTCGATGGCCTCCCACACCCGCCGGGTAGAGGGACTGCTCTCGCCCGACGGGCTCTGGAATGAAGGCTTCCAGTTCGGCGACTGGCTGGACCCGGACGCCGCGCCGGATCAGCCGTGGGCGGCCAAGGCGGACACCGGCGTCGTCGCCACAGCGTGCCTGTACCGCACCGCGTCCATCACCGCCCGGACGGCTGCGCTCCTGGGACACGACGCCGACGCCGACGCGTTCGGCCGCCTCGCCGAACGGGTCAAAGCGGCCTTCAACACCCACTACGTGGCCGCCGACGGAACCGTGCACAGCGACTGCACCACGGTCTACGCCCTCGCCATCGCCTTCGACATCCTGCAGACCGGCCGGCAGCGGGAGTTTGCCGGCAACCGACTCGCCGAACTGGTACGGAACAACAACTACCGCGTCTCCACCGGGTTCGCCGGGACCCCCTTCATCACCGGCGCCCTGGCCGATACCGGTCACACTGACGCGGCGTACAGGCTCCTGCTCGAACAGGAATGCCCCTCATGGCTGTACCCGGTGACCATGGGGGCCACCACCGTCTGGGAACGGTGGGACTCCATGCTCCCGGACGGCACCATCAACCCCGGCGAAATGACCAGTTTCAACCACTACGCGCTCGGCGCCATTGCTGATTGGCTGCACAAGTACGTCGGTGGAATCCGGCCGCTCGCCCCGGGCTACTCCAGGGTGCTGATCGCGCCCCTGCCCGGCGAGGGCATCGATTGGGCCAAGACCAGCCTGCGCAGCCCGCACGGCACCATCGCCGTCGAGTGGCGGACCACCGGCGACGGGGTGCTGGAAGTCGAAGCAACAATCCCCGACGGCGTGGAGGCGGAGATCAGGCTGCCGGGGCAGGACGGCCGAAGCGTGGGGGCCGGCACCCACCGCCTGACCGCCGCCGCCACCTCAGCAGCCGTCGCCTCCTAAATTCCACCCAGCGCCGTGTCAACCAATGAAACTGCGCTGTCCGGGCGCGCCGCCGCAAACCCATGCTGATAGCTGACGAAACCAACGATCAGGAGCACCAACGAATGACCTCCACGAGCTTTGACGCCGACGTCGAAGAAACGATCCGCACCCTGCCTTTGGCTGAGAAAGTCCGGCTCCTGAGCGGCTCCGGCCTGTGGCACACCCAGGCCGAGCCGCGCCTGGGACTGCCGAAGATCACGGTTTCCGACGGGCCCGTCGGCGTCCGCGGCCACCGCGACACCGAGGCAGCCGGCTCGGTGAACCTGCCGTCCGCCACGTGCCTGGCCTCTTCCTGGGACCGGCGGCTGATGGCGCGGGTGGGGAAGCTGCTGGCGGCCGAGGCGCGCCGCCAGCAGGTGGACGTGGTGCTCGGACCCACCATGAACCTGCACCGTTCACCGCTGGCGGGCCGGAACTTCGAGTGCCTGTCCGAGGACCCGCTCCTCACCGGTGAACTGGCGGCCGCGTACGTGGACGGCATCCAGGGCCAGGGCATCGGCGCCTGCCCCAAGCACTTCGTCGCCAACGAGGCCGAGACCGAGCGGACCACCGTCAACAACGTGCTCGACGAACGGACTTTGCATGAGGTGTACCTCGCACCGTTTGAACGCGTCGTCAGGCAGGCCCGGCCCTGGATGATCATGGCGGCCTACAACGGCGTGAACGGCAAGGCCATGACCGAAAATCCCCTCACGGAGAACCCGCTCAAGACCGAATGGGGATTCGAAGGCGCCGTGGTCTCGGACTGGCACGCGGTGTACTCCACCGTTGACTCCGCCCTTTCGGCCACGGACCTCGCCATGCCGGGACCGGAGAAGCTGTGGGGTGACGGGCTCGTCGAAGCCATCTCCGCCGGTCTGGTCCCCGAGGCCGTGATTGACGAGAAAGTGCGCCGGCTCGTCACCCTGGGCCGCCGGGTCGAGGAGGGCCGCCGGAACGAACCCGCGGCACCCGAAGCCGGCGCCGCCGTGGCCCGGGAGGCCGCGGCGGCAGGATTCGTGCTGCTGGAAAATCCGGCCGGCGTCCTTCCCCTCTCACCCGGGGACCTCACCTCCATCGCCGTGGTGGGACCGGCGGCGCTGGATCCCCGGACCCAGGGCGGCGGCAGCGCCTCGGTGTTCCCGGCCTACACGGTGGCGCCCGCTGCGGGGCTGCGCGCACGTGCCGGCGACGGCGTCCGGCTCACCACCGTCCAGGGTGCCTGGCTCTCCGAGGGCCTTCGCGAACCCCGGAACGCGGAATGCCACGCCCCGGGCCAGGGTGAGGGCAGCGTCCGGCTGACCTGGCGGGGGCCCGCCGGCACAGTTGCGGAGGAATACGGTCCCCGGACCACGCTAACCCGGGGCCCGGGCGCCATCCCCGCCGGCGCCACCGCCGTCGACATCGCAACAATCTTCACGCCGGACGTCTCCGGCACCTGGAAGCTGGGATTCAAGGGCATCGGCCGCGCCAGCCTCGAGGTCGACGGCGACGCCGTGGCGGCCGCCGACTCGCGGGACCGCTACGCCGACGTTGGAGCCGTGCTGATCGGCGCGCCGGACGAATCAGCCGGCGTCGTCCTGACCGCCGGAACCCCGGTGCGACTGACCTTGCGCTACACCTGGCATCCGGAGGCCACTCTGTTCCGCATAGGGCTGGCCATCGACAAACCCCGGGAATCGGCGGACCGCGAGATCGCCAAGGCGGCTGCCGCGGCCGGCGCCGCCGACGTCGCCGTCGTGATGGTCGGGACCTCCGGTGCCGTCGAAAGCGAAGGCTTTGACCGAACCTCCCTGGCGCTGCCGGGCCGGCAGGACGACCTCGTCCGCGCCGTCATCGAAGCGAACCCACGCACCGTGGTGGTGGTCAACGCCGGCGCCCCGGTGGAGATGCCCTGGCGGAACGACGCCGCGGCGGTGCTCCTGGTCTGGTTCCCGGGCATGGAATTCGGAAACGCCCTGGCCGATGTGCTGTTCGGCGACGCCGAGCCCGGCGGCCACCTGCCAACCACCTGGCCGGCCGCCCTGGCCGATGCTCCCGTCCGCGACACGCACCCCCGGAACGGCCAGCTCGAGTACACAGAACGGCTGGATGTCGGCTACCGCGGCTGGGCAAGACAAGCCGCGCAATCCACGCAGGCTGCCGCTCCGGCGTATTGGCTCGGCCACGGACTGGGCTACACCACCTTCGCCGTGGAGGGGTTCGCGCAGCTGGAGGAAGCGGCACCCGGGGAGGACGTGCACACCGTCCTGACGGTCCGCAACACCGGTGCCCGGGCCGGAAAATACCTGGCGCAGATCTACGCCGACGCCCCGGAAACGGACGTGGACCGGCCCGGGTTCTGGCTGACAGGCTTCGCGACGGCCCTCATCCCCGCCGGGGAACGCCGCGACATCCGGGTCACACTGCCCGGGCGGTCTTTCCAGCACTGGGACGCCGGGCGCGGCTGGTGCGGGGAGGAGACAACCTTCAGGATCGCGCCCGCCGGGCACGCCGGCGACGCGCGCGACGCGCTCGCCGGACCCCTCGCGGCCTCCGTCAGGCCGGCGGCGTCAGTCCCCGCCCTCGACGGGACGAGGTAGGCAGCCGTGAACCAGCCCACACACCTGCGCGTTGAGCACCTCAGCGAGGCCTTCGGCATCACCACCACCCGTCCCCGGCTCAGCTGGACCCCGCCGGAGGGGACGGTGCGGCAGAGCGCCTACCAGATCACCGCCAGCAACGGCTGGGACACCGGCCGGGTGGAATCGGGAACCCACCGCCTGGTGCCCTACGGCGGCCCGGCGCTGGGCTCCCGGGACCACTTTGAATGGACGGTGCGGACCTGGGACCTTGCCGCGGACGGCAGCGAGTCAGCCTCAAGGTGGGCGGACCCGATGCCGGTCGAACTGGGCCTGCTGCACCCCGCCGACTGGGCCGCACAGTGGATCGGCCCGCGCGAGGCCGCCATCCCCGCGGCCGGCGAGCGCCCGGGCTACGCACTGTCCACCACGTTCGAGCTGGACGCGGTCCCGGACTCGGCCCGGGCGTACGCCACCGCCCACGGGATCTACGAGCTCTTCATCAACGGCCACCGGGTAGGCGACCAGGAGCTCACCCCGGGCTCCACGAGCTACCACAGCACCCTGCAAGTCCAGACGTTCGACGTCGGAACGCTGCTGCAGACCGGCAGCAACACCGTCACGGGCGTCCTCACCGACGGCTGGTACCGCGGCACGTTCGGGTACACGCGCGACGCCGACATGTACGGAACCACGACGGCGCTGCTGGTACAGATCGAGCTGGCATCCGCGGCGGGTCGGACGGTGGTCGGGACCGATGACACCTGGCTGGTGGAGCCGTCCGAAATTGTCAGCGCGGACCTCATGGCCGGGCAGCGTGTCGACTTCCGTGCCGCAGGCGTTCGCTCCGGAAGCCGTCGCGGGCACGCTGTGCTCCGTGACGGCAGCTTCGAAACACTGACGGGTCCCGTCGCACCGCCCACCCGCGCCGTGGAGGACATCGCCCCGGTGTCCATCACCCGGCTGGCCAGCGGCCACCAGGTGGTGGACCTGGGCCAGAACATCAACGGCTGGGTGCGCCTGACCCGGCTCGGCGCCCCGGGCCACGCCGTGACGCTGGTGTACGGCGAAGCCCTGGACGACGCGGGCGAGGTCACGCAGGAGCACCTGCGGCCGCACGATTTCCGCAACCCGGGCCAGTTCCTGTCCGCCGGGCAGATCGACTCCGTGGTGTCCTCCGGCGCGCCCGGCGAAATTTTCGAGCCGCGCCACACGACGCACGGCTTCCGGTACGTTTCGGTCCGCGGGCTGGCGGACCCGCTGGAACCGGGGGATCTCGTGGGCCGGATGGTGCAGACCGACCTCGAACGCGTGGGCACGTTCAGCTGCAGCGATGACCGGCTCAACACGCTGCACGGGATCGTCGAGTGGAGCTTCCGCGGCAACGCCTGCGAGGTCCCCACGGACTGCCCGCAGCGGGAGAAAGCCGGCTGGACCGGCGACTGGCAGGTGTTCGTGCCCACCGCGGCCTACCTCTTCGACGTTGCCGGCTTCTCCCGAAAGTGGCTCAATGATGTCCGGGCTGATCAGTGGGACAACGGAGTGATCGTTAACATTTCGCCGTCGGCGGGCCCGGACGCCACCGCGGCCGATCACATGGCCTTTGTCAACGGCTCGGCCGGCTGGGGAGACGCGATCGTCCTGGTGCCGTGGGAGATCTACCGGGCCACGGGTGACACGGCCATCCTGGAACAGAACTGGGAGGCCATGAACCGCTGGCTCGGGTTCATCAGCAGCGCGGCCGGAGGCGCCCGGCACCCGGCCCGGGCCGTCACCCGACCTACGCCGGAACCACACGAGCAGTTCCTCTGGGACACCGGCTTCCACTGGGGTGAATGGCTCGAACCCGACGGGCCGGAACCGGACCTGTTCGCGGCCAGGTCCGCCGACCACGGCATCGTGGCCACCGCCTACTACCGGCACTCCGCCGCCATCATGGCCGGGATCGCCGCCGTCCTGGGCAAGGACACGGAGGCCGCCGCCCTGGCAGAGTTGTCCGCCAATGTCCGCGACGCCTGGGCCCGCGAATACGTCAATGACACCGGGCAACTGTTCGACCCCAGCCAGGCAAACTGTGTCCGGGCACTCGCCTTCGGCCTTGTCGCCGACGAGCACCGGGCGGCGGTCGCGGCGCAACTGGCCGGCCTCATCCGGGACGCCGGCACCCACCTGGGCACCGGGTTCCTCGCCACCGCAGACCTGTTGCCGGTCCTTGCCGACAACGGCCACCTTGACCTGGCCTATGAGCTGCTCATGCAGGACACCGAACCGTCCTGGCTGGTGATGGTGGACCGCGGCGCGACCACCATGTGGGAAGCCTGGAACGGCATCGGCCCGGACGGCACAGCGCAGCAGTCCCTGAACCACTACAGCAAGGGCGCCGTGGTGTCCTTCCTGCACCGCTACACCGCCGGACTCCGGCAGGCGCCGGGGAGCGCGGCCTACGAACAAATCATCATCGAACCGCGCCCGGGCGCCGGCCTCTCATCCGCCAGCACATCCCACCGCGGCCCCCAGGGCCTGGTTTCGGCCAGCTGGCGGATCGACGACGGCGAGCTGACCCTGAACGCCGTCGTCCCGGCCGGCACCAGCGCCGAAGTCCGCCTGCCCGGCCGGGCGGGGGCCGTCGTCGGGCCCGGAACGCACACCTTCTCCGTCCCGTATGGCCCGGCCGTCCCGGCATCCCTGCCCCACCTCACCAGGAGCGCACCATGACCTTTATCGAATCCCCAACGACTGACACCGAGGCACGCCCCGACGCCGCCGCAGGGAAGGACGGCCCTCCTTCTGGTCCAGCGTTACCGGCGTTCCCTGCCTTCGATGGCCCGGGCATGGCCGTGCAGGTATCCGAGGTCTCCGCGGTCCACCGCGAAGTCAGTTACGCCAGGACCGTCGGGTTCCGGCCGCTGAGCATGGACATCTGGCTTCCGCGGACGGCCGGGGGTCCGGTGCCGCGGCCGGTTCCGCTGGTGCTGTGGGTCCACGGCGGCGCCTTCCAGCTGGGGGACCGCCGTGAGCTGCCGCCCACGTTCCCCGCGGACTCCGTCTTTTCCCGGCTCAACGCGGCAGGGATCGCCTGCGCCACCGTCGACTACCGGCTGGCCCTCGAAGCCGCCTTCCCGGCCCAGCTGCATGACCTGAAAGCGGCGGTCCGCTACCTCCGCGCGCACGCACAGGAGCTGCGGATCGATCCGGAACGCTTTGGCGCCTGGGGCGAATCGGCCGGCGGCCACCTGGCCGCGCTGCTGGGTCTGACCGGCAGCCGGGAAGACCTCGAGGGCGGACTCGGGGCGCAGGGACACTCCAGTGCCGTCAGCGCCGTCGTGGACTTCTACGGCGTGTCCTCGCTGCCCCTCATGCCCCCGATGCAGCTCCCGGCCGGCCTCCTCACCGGACCCATGGTGGCCGCCGTTCCGGCAGGCATGAGCATGGAACCGGGACCCATGCTCGTTGGCGGCTCCAGCGACCCGGACCGGCTGGCGGCCGCGAGTCCGCTCGGCCACGTCAGCGCCGGGGCGCCGCCGTTCCTGCTGATCCACGGCGACAGCGACGCCCTCGTGCCCCTGTCCCAGAGCGAGCTCCTCGCGCAGGCCCTCAGCGCCGCCGGCGTCCGCAACGACGTCGTCGTCATCGAGGGCGCCGACCACTGCTTCTTCGGCGCAGAAGACCGGATCGACAGCATCCTGGATACCGCCATCACCTTCCTCTCCAACGAATTGAGCCAGCCATGACCCCCGTCACCGCCCGGTACCCGTACCCCTACCAGGACGCCACCTTGCCGGTCGGGCAACGCGTCCAGGACCTGCTCTCCCGGCTCTCGCTCGAGGACAAAGCGGGCCTGATGTTCCACGGCGCGCTGCCGTTCGCGCTCGGCACCGGCCCGGCCGTGGAGCTGATCGGCGGGCGCCGGATGAACCACTTCAACATCATCGGCGCCGCAACCCAGGCCAGGGAACTCGCCGAATGGCACAACAGCATCCAACGCCTCGCCCTGGACACCGGCTGGGGCATCCCCGTCACGCTCTCCACGGACCCGCGCCACGCCTACACCGACAACCCCGGCACCGGGGCCCTGGCCGGGCCGTTCTCGCAGTGGCCCGAGGCGCTCGGCTTCGCCGCCGTCGGAGACCCCGACGCCGTGGAAGAGTTCGCCGATATCGCCCGGCAGGAGTACCTCGCCGTCGGCATCCGGGCCGCCCTGCACCCGCAGGTGGACGTCTTCACCGAACCGCGCTGGTCCCGCGGCGCGGCCACGTTCGGTGAGAGCGCCGAGCTCGCGGCGGAGCTGGTGGGCGCCTACGTCCGCGGCTTCCAGGGCGACGCGTTCGGGACAGCGTCCGTGTCCACCATGACCAAGCATTTCCCCGGCGGCGGCCCCCAGCTCGACGGCGAGGACCCGCACTTCAGCTACGGCCGCGAACAGGTCTATCCCGGCGGCAACTTCGACTATCACCTGCTGCCCTTCCGGTCCGCCGTCGCCGCCGGCACACGGCAGATCATGCCGTACTACGGCATGCCGGTCGGCACGGAATACGAGGAAGTGGGCTTCGCCTTCAACAAGCGCATCCTCACGGAACTCCTGCGCGAAGAACTCGGCTTCGGCGGGATCGTCTGCTCGGACTGGGGCATCCTCACCGACGGCGACATCTTTGGCAGGGTGTTCCCGGCCAGGGCCTGGGGCGTGGAACACCTGACACCGCAGGAACGGCTGCTCAAGGCGCTGGACGCCGGCGTGGACCAGATCGGCGGCGAAAGCTGCGTCGACCTCCTGACCGGCGCCGTCCGGGCGGGCAAGCTCAGCGAAGACCGGCTCGACGTCTCCGTCCGCAAACTGCTGGAGGAGAAGTTCCTCCTCGGGCTCTTCGAGAACCCCCTCGTGGACGCCGCCGCCTCCGACTCCGCAGTGGGGACCCCGCAGTTCCGCGCCGCGGGCCGGGCCATGCAGCGCCGCTCCTACACGCTCCTGGCCAACAAGGACGTCGACGGCGGCCCCGTCCTGCCGCTCGCCGCCGGCGCCAGGGTCTACCTCGAAGGCATTACGGCCGCGGACCTGGGGCCGGGCTTCATCCCGGTTCCGACGCCGGAGGCCGCGGACCTCGCCATCCTCCGGCTGCGGACCCCGTTCGAAGTCCGCGGCGAGGGCTTCGAATCCTTCTTCCACTGCGGCAGCCTGGCCTTCGCGCCGGAGGAGATCGAACGCGTCACCGCCATCTGCCGGGCCGTCCCCACGGTCATCGACATCAACCTGGAACGGCCCGCCGTCCTGCCCGAACTCGCCGACCACGCCGCGGCCCTGCTGGCCAACTACGGATCCGACTCCGATGCCCTGGCGGACATCCTCACCGGGCGTGCCGTGCCGGAGGGCCGTCTGCCGTTCGACCTCCCGCGGTCCATGGCCGCCGTCGAAGCCTCCCGCGAAGACATGCCGTTCGACACCGAGGACCCCATCTTTCGCTTTGGCCATGGACTGTCCTTGCCCCGGTCCGGACGCGCCGGCGCGGCCGGGGCCGCTGCGGGGGCCGCTGCCGGCACTGCCGACTCTGCCGACACGGTTGACTTGGGGGCTCCGCTGCCCTGGGCCCAGACCGCGACCGGGTCCCGGCCATGAGCCTGGACCCGGACCTGGCCGGCGCCCTGCACCACCTGGCCGGAGCGGGCTCGATCACTGACCTCCTGGGCCAGCCCGGCGGCCTGGACCGGCTCGAGGCCTTCAGCGGCGGTGCCGTGCCCTACCAGGCTCCAGCCGTCCGTTTCCGGGAAACCGGGGCGCGCGGTCCGAACGGGACCGTCCCTGTCAGGGTCTACGGCGGCGCCCCGGGCCATGACGGTCCCGCGCTCGTGTGGATGCACGGCGGGGGATTTGCCGGCGGCGGGCCGGAGATGCGCGAAGCGGACCAGCTCGCCCGGGAAGTCGCCGCCCGCAGCGGCGGCGTGGTGGTGTCCGTGGACTACCGGCTGGCCCGCGACGGCGTGCACTTCCCCGTCCCGCACGAGGACGTCCTGGCCGCCTGGCTCTGGACCGTGGAGCACTCCGCGGAGCTGGGCGCCGACCCCGACCGCGTGTGCCTGGGCGGCGCCAGCGCGGGCGGCAATCTCGCCGTCGGGGCCGCGCTCTTCCTCAAGGACGCCGGCCTGCCGCTGCCGGCCAAACTGCTGCTCGCGTACCCGTTCCTGCACGCCGACCTGCCAGCGCCCAGCACCGGATCCAACCCCGGTTCCAGCACCGCTTCCAGTCCGGGATCCGGCGCCGGTTCCAGTTCCAGTTCCGAATCCGGATCCGGCGCCGGGTCCGGTTCCGTCCCGGCGCCGGACGTACCCGGCGTGCTCGAGGGGCTTCCGCGGCTGCTGCGCTTCACTGCCGATGACTGCCGCGCCCTCGTGGAGAACTACATCGGCGGTCCTGTCGCCATGGCGTCCTCCTATGCCATGCCCGGCAACGCGGACCCCTCCGGCCTGCCCCCCGCGGCGATCATCGCATGCGAATACGACGACCTGCGGCACTCGGCAGAGGCTTTCGCGGCAGGACTCCGGCGTGCCGGAACCGACGTCGACTTCCGCCTCGAAGCCGGTGCCGTCCACGGCTATCTCAACCATTCCGCGGGGCTTAGGATCGTGCAGGACGGCCTCGCCTTCCTGGCCCGGGCCCTGGTGGAGGCAAAGCCGTTCCAATGATTGAAATGCCCGGTGCCGGCACGACCCGGTATCCGACACCCTTGATTCAGACGCCGGAACACCTCGAGAGGCCGGCCAGCAGCAGATGGAGCCGACGATGACAGCAGAACAGATCCTGGACGGGATCGAGTTCGCCTGCCCCGGGGGCGCCGAACCCCTACTGCTGGACGTCTACCTCCCCGCCGCCGAAGAACACCCCGCCGAAGGGCCGTCCCCGAAACTGTTCCCCGCCATCGTGCACTTCCACGGCGGCGGCTGGCGGACGGGGGAGCGATCCTCCCTCGGCCCGGTCCTGGACGGCTTCGGCTTCAGCCCGTTCCGGCGGCTCACGGACGCAGGCTTCGTAGTGGTCTCCGCGGACTACCGGCTCAGCACGGCCGCCCGGTTCCCGGCGCAGCTGGAGGACGCGAAGGCCGCCGTGGATTGGCTTCGGAACCATGCGGCGGAGTTCCGCGTGGATCCTGACCGGATCTTCGCGTGGGGCGACTCCGCGGGCGGGCATCTCGCCAGCCTCGTGGGGCTCACCCCTGGCGACACTGGCGACGCCGGCGCCGCCGCGGTCGCTGCCGTGACAGCCTGGTACGCGCCCGCGGACCTGGCCACGATGGCCGAACAAAGCCTGCCCAACGCCGTCGCCCGCGCCGACGACCCCGCCTCACGCGAAGAACTGCTCATCGGAGCGGTGCTGGCCGAGGCCCCCGGCAAGGCCGCTGCCGCCAGCCCCATGGGCCATGTGACCCCGGCGGCGCCGCCCTTCCTCCTGGTCCACGGGACCGCCGACCGCTTCGTCCCGCCGGCCCAGTCGACGTCCCTCGCGGCGGCGCTGGAAGCCGCCGGTACCGACGTCGAACTGCTCCTGATCGAGGACGCGGACCACATGTGGGTACTGCCCGATCACAGCCAGGCGGCCGCGCAGAAGGCCATGGATGCCACCGTCGACTTCTTCCTCCGCCAGGCCCACCTACCCTGACAGACCCGTCCCCGCGAAGCCAGTGCAGGCCTCGGCCTGACCAGGGCAGCTTTGCCGTGCCAATTTTCCACGATCACCACTTCCCTCACCGCGCCCGTCCGGGCGGAACCTGAAAGGCCCTTCACATGCAGTACATCGGCATCACCCACGACGGCGCGGCCTGGGTTGCGGCCCTGGCCGACAGCCGGGTCTACCCACTGGCTCCGGTCCAGGATTTCTGGGCGGATGCCGCCGGCTGGCAGGAAAAGTCCCTGTCCCTGACGGCCGGCGGCGCGTCGCTGAACCGGGCGGACGTCAACGAAGTCCCGCTGGTCCCGCCCACCGCCCGCGTGATCTGCGTGGGATTGAACTACCGCGCCCACGCCGCCGAGGGTTCCTTCTCCGTGCCCGAATACCCCACGCTGTTCGGCCGGTGGACCGCGTCCCTTTCGGTCGGCAATGTCCCCGCGCCCGTGCCCGCCGGCGAGGCCGGGCTGGACTGGGAAGGCGAAGTCGCCGCCTACGTGGGCCGGCGGGTCGAATCCGCGGACGAGGCCACCGCCGCGGAAGCCGTCTTCGGCTACTCCACCTTCAACGACCTCACCGCGCGGCGGGCCCAGAAGCTCACCGCCCAATGGACCCTGGGAAAGAACGGCGACTTCAGCGGCCCCCTCGGCCCGCTGGTCAGCCGCGACGAGGCCGGGGACCTTCGCGAGGGATTGCAGGTCCGGACCCGGGTCAACGGCACCGAGGTCCAGAACGGCAACACCCGGGACATGATCTTCTCCGTCCCGGCCATCATCGCCCTTATCAGCCAGACGATGACCCTGCATCCCGGTGACGTCATTGCCACGGGAACCCCGGAGGGGGTCGGCTACGTCCGGACCCCGCCGTGGCTCCTGCAGCCCGGCGACACGGTCGAAGTGGAAATCGACACCCTGGGAACGCTCACCACGCCCGTGGGCGGCCCGTCACTGCGGGCACGGGCCTGATGACGGCCGTCAACAACGCGGCCCTCGGCGACCTGCCGGAGCGGGTGCCGGTGCTGATCGCCGGCGGAGGACCCAGCGGGCTGTACCTGGCCCTGGACCTGGCGCACCGCGGCATCCACAGCCTCGTCATCGAGCCGAGGACCACCATTGACCAGGACCGGCCGCGCGCCAAGACCACGAACGCCCGCACCATGACGCACCTGCGCCGCCTCGGGCTTGCCGACAAACTCCGCGACGCCGCGCCGCTGCCGGTCTCCTACGCCCAGGACGTCATCTTCTGCTCCGCCCTCACCGGCCACGAAGTCACCCGGTTCCGCCAGGCCTTCCAGCTCGTCCCTGGCCGGTATGGTCCCCAGCCGGAATGCGGGCAGCAGGTCCCGCAGCCCGTCATGGAGGCCGTGCTGCGGGAGGCCGCCGCCGAATCCCCACTCGTCACGCTGCTGACCGGCCTGAGCGTGGAAGACCTGGACATCAACCAGGGCGGCGGCACGCCGGGCCCGGGCCGGCCGCGCTTCGGCTCGCGCGTGGCGGTGTCCGACGCAACCGGACGGCGCAAGGCCGTGGACTGCAGCTTCGTCGCCGCGGCCGACGGCGGTTCCTCCACCGTGCGCCGCCGGCTGAACATCCGCCTCGCCGGGGGCTCCGCCGAGCTCTCCAACATCAGTGTCCTGTTCCGTTCCGACACCCTCGCCGCCGCGATCACCCTGGACCCGGCCGTCCAGTACTGGGTCCTGGGACCCGAGGTTTCGGGCATGGTGGGGCGGCTGGACCTCGGCAGCACCTGGTGGGCCATCATCCAGGGCGTGGACGGCAGCGCATCACCCGACGCCGGACGTCTGGTCCGTTCGCTCGTCGGGGCCGACGTCGACGTCGAGGTCATCGCCACCGACCCCTGGACGGCCCGCATGCTGCTCGCCCCGGGATACGGGCACGACGGCGTGTTCCTGGTCGGGGACGCGGCGCACCTGAATCCGCCCTGGGGCGGGCACGGGTTCAACACGTGCATCGGCGACGCCGCCAACCTGGCCTGGAAGATCGCCGCCGCCCTGGCGGGCTGGGCCGGCCCGGCCCTGCCCGGCAGCTACGAGCTGGAGCGCCGGCCCGTCGCGGCCCGGACCATCCGCGACGCCGCCGCCAACGGGAAGTCGCTGGCCTACCACTTCGCGGACCCGGCCCTGGGCCGGGCGGATGCGGACGGCGAGGCAGCCCGGCGGGTCGCCAAGGAGGCGCTGGCCGTCAAACAAAGCGAGTTCGACTCGCTGGGACTTGTGCTGGGCTACACGTACGGCTCCTCGCCTCTGGTCGTCCCGGACGGACTGCCCGTCCCCGCCGAGGACCCCGTCAGCTACGACCCCTCCGCCAGCCCCGGATCGCTGCTGCCGCACGCCTGGCTCGACGCGACAACGTCGCTCTATGACCTGCTGGACACCGGCTTCACCCTCGTGGTGGACCGCGACAGCCTGGGCGGCGCGGCCGCCGGACAGGCCTACACGGCGGTCCTGGCCGCCGCCGCGATCCACAAAATCCCGCTGTCCGTCGTCGACGTCGGACCCGACCAGCACGGAACCCCGATGACCACGCACTGGCAGGCCGCCGCGGTGCTGGTCCGCCCGGACCAGCACGTCGCCTGGCGGGGGACCGACCCCGCGGGGGCCGCCGCGGCCATTGGCGTGGCCGCCGGCTGGCCGCTGGCAACACCATCCGAAGAACCCGACAGGAGAACACGTGTCCGTGCCGTCCTTCCGTGACTATCTCTACCCGCCCGACCATCCGCGGGTGGCGCAGATCCGTGGCCTGGATGCCCGCGGCTATGCCGAGGCGGCAAAGACCGATCCCTTCGCGGGTCCCATGATCCAGGGCTGGGCCGCCCAATACCCCGAGCCTTTCACCGGGGTGACCAGCGACGGTGTCCACCGGGCCGGGCTGTACCCCCTCGAGCCGGCACCGGCGGGGGAGGAGGCGCCGGCGGCCGCCATGACGGCCGCCGCCCGGGACCTGCTGGCACGACTCACGCCTGCCCAGGCCGAACAGCTCCGCTACGGGGTGGACGCGCACGAATGGCAGAGCTGGGCCAACCCGGAATTCCTGCAGCATGACACGGGCCTGCGCCTGGACGAGCTGGACCAGGGCGTGCGCGAACAGATCCTGGCTATCTTTGCGGCGAGCCTGAGTCCGGCCGGCTACGGGCTGGTCCGGAACCTGATGCGGATCAATGGATTCCTGGGCGGCCTGGTGGAGCTGCCGGAGCTGATGAACGAGTTCAGCTACAACTTCGCCCTCTACGGTGACCCGTCGGAGACGGCCCCGTGGGGCTGGCAGCTCTTCGGCCACCACGTGGCGCTCAACGTCCTGGTGGCCGGGACCCAGCTGGTGGTCTCGCCGGTGTTCCTCGGCGCCGAACCGGACGTCATCGACGCCGGCCCGCACCAGGGCGTGGCCGTTTTCAAGGAGCGGATCGCCCTGGCGCGGCGCCTGATGCAATCCCTGCCCGGGCCGCTGCGGGACGAGGCCACGCTTTTCGCGGACATGCAGGACCCGGCCATGCCGGAGGGCAGGCTGCACCCCGGGGACGAACGGCACCTGGCCGGCTGCTTCCAGGACAACCGCGTGATTCCCTACGAGGGCATCCCGGTCAACGCGATGCCCGCCGCGGCACGCGCGATCCTGGACGAGCTCGTGGCAGACTTCATCGCGTTCCTCCCCGACGGGCCGCGGACCGCCCGCCGGCGGGAGATCGCGGCCCACTGGGACGAAACCTGGTTCTGCTGGATCGGCGGATGGGAGGCGCAGGACGCCTTCTACTTCCGACTGCAAAGCCCCGTGCTGGTCATGGAACTGGACCACCACACAGGCGTCTTCCTCAGCAACGACACCCCGGCCCCGTTCCACATGCACACGGTGCTGCGCACCCCGAACGGCAACGACTACGGGCGCGAGCTGGTGCGCCAGGCTCTGCACGCATCATGAACCGCTGACAAGCCATCCACAGACGCGAATGGCCCGGAACCCTCCGCGGGGGGTTCCGGGCCATTCGCGTGGGACCTGCAGCCGGACCGGAAAACCGGGTCAGATGCCCCGGTCCGGCTAGATGTCCAGCGCAGCCCTGCGCTGCGGCGGGGGACCCACCACGGTCAGGTCCATCTCGGCCTGGGCCCGGCCGAAGCCCTCCATGTCCATGTAGGGCTCGCCGCCCTCGGTGTACATGTAGTCCTCCGTGGGCTTGTTGAAGTACTCGAAGAAGCCGTTGAAGACCGACGGCGTCAGGAACCCGACCATCTGGGTGTTGTGGGAATCGAAGGCGAAGGAGTGGATGGTCCCGGCCGGGGCGTGGAGGAAGTCGCCCTTGGTGAGCAGCACTTCGCGGCCGTTGGCGTAGATCCACATCCGGCCCTCGGTGCAGAGGAAGTTTTCCGTGTGCTGTTCGTGGAAGTGCAGCGGAATGTAGGGGGACTTGGCACCCTTGGTGTGGACGGCGAAGTAGTTCGATCCCGTGTTCGCCGGCCGGGACAGGTACGTGAACATGGTCTGGTAGCTGACCATCCGCTCGCCCTCGCCGGCACTGAGGAAGTACGGGCTCTGGGCCGCCGGCAGCCCGGCGTCCTGCCGGAAAGACGGTGCCACCCGTTCGACGTCGGGGAACGTCATGCCGAATTCGGCTCCTACCGCCGCGCACTCCTGCAGGCTGGGCTTCCGGCCCGGGGTGACAGGAGGGACGTGCGAATCGATGGGTGTGCCGACGCGTTCGTAGTAGGCCTCGGCGCCGCCCGGGGTCATCCAGTTCAGGAACCGGGTGTAGTGGCTTGCCATCCGGTACGCGTGCGGGGTTCCCGGCGGGATCACCACGGAATCCCCGGGAGTCAGGATGCGGCTTTCGCCCGGCAGCCAGACGTGCAGGACGCCGTCGAAGACATACAGCGTTTTGTGTTCCACCGCGTGGCTCACAAACGGTGATTCGGCCCCCATGCCGCCGGAGATGTAGGCGGCGCTGAAAATGCCGCCGGTGTCCGCCGCCCGGGCGATCACCGTGACCAGCTGGCCGTTGATCTCATAGCGGGCGCCTTCGCCCGACGCCATGTAGTACGGGACGGCGTCGCCCGGCAGCACATTCGCCAACGGGAGCTCTTTGTTCATTTCCTCAACGCTGAGGGACATCGCATCCTTCTTTCCTGTCTGTGGAGCGCGGGCTGCCCCCAAGACTGCCCCTGATTCTCCGCCGCGGCGACCTCCATTTCCAATGGATGAAACACTTCTGCCCGTCGCCCCGGGCTGTTGGGCGCCGGAAGCCGTTGGCGGCGGCCTGCGGGCGGTCACGGGTAGGCGCCCGCCGCCTTTCGCCGATACGGTCCAAAGTCCCTGTTTTGGTGTCAGTGCTCCCGGTTAGTCTTGCGTGAGGCGCATGGCGGTCCGTAATGCGAGCCGGTGCGCCTCCAGCCAAGAACAATGGGGGGTACGTTGTCCAACGATTCAGTCATGACCTGGTTTCCCGGCGACGCAGGCCGCACCGCGGCAGCCGAGCCTTCAGAGCGGAGCGAGGCCGTCGCCCCCTCCTGGGACCGCGTCATCCCTCAAGGGTCTCCCGGCGCCAGCCGCGGTGACTACTGCCGCGACCATTGGCCGCCCCTGTAGGGGTACCGCGGAGGCGCCAGTGTTCCTGCCCGCGGCGGACCCAGACGGCGGTTGCCCGCGCACGGCTGTTGGCTTCTATTTACCTGGGATTTACGTGACTTGCCTTGTGGGCGTTCCACGGCCGCAGCGAGACTTTAATGACGGGCTGACATCATCCGTTCAGCCTCAGGGACAAACCAAACCAGCGGGCAGCAGCGACGCTTTCCCCTTCACCCCGTGGCAATGATGTCCGGACGGGGAGCCCGCGAATCGGGAGGATCGCCATGGCCGGCACATTTGAACTCTTCGTTGACGCCGATGCCTGCTTCAGGTTTCGGCTCAGGGCACCGGACGGGGCAGTACTGGCCGTGTCAAAGGGCTTCGCGGACAAGCCTGCAGCGGTTGCCGGCATCACCGCGGTGCGCGAGTACGCCGGCATGGGGCTGATCAGTGATCTGTGCCCGGAGCCGCCGGCAAGTCCGGCGGCTCCGCGGCCGAGAAGCACTCCGACTCCGGTGCCCGGCGTCGACCGGCGGGTGCACGACAACGACCTCCGTATCCGCGCCCGCGCCCTCCGCCGCCCGGCGCACGGGCCGGGCGCGGTAGGCGTCGGCTGATCCGGCAGGGCCCACGGCGACCCGGCCGCGGCAAACGGCCCAGGCGGACGTTGGGTGGCCAGGGGCGCCGCTACGGGTCCATTCCGGCGTGCACCGGAACGAATTCGATCTTGTTCGCGGGCTGAACCGTTTTCTTGGGCGCCCGCGAGAACCCCTTGGCATCCAGGTGGTTCTGCGCCCGGTACTCTGCCAGGGCCTCGTCGTAGATGCCGTTGAGCCGGTGCCCGGAATAGACGTGTTCTGAGCCATCGGTGAACGTGATGCTGATGAGCGACTTTTCCGGGAAGTGCCGGTTCATGCGGATGAACCCCTCGGCGTCTTGCTTGAGATTGATCATGTGGTTCCCACTTTCGTGATCGAGTTGATCCAGTCTCCCGCCTTCGCTGTGACTAAACCAACCGGCCAGGACCAGCCGGCTTCCTCCAGCGGGCCAGGCCACCCTGCTCGATGGGGATTAGGCCGTGCCCCTATTGGGGGGCATACGCGTCCACCGCTTGCTGCAGCACGGGGCTGAAGCGGTCCCAGGAATCGGCCGGCGTGGCCACAACCAGGACGCTGCTTCCCCGGGTTCCTGCAACGAGGCAGGCTATTTCACGGTATTTGTGGGCACCGATCCGCGTTACATAGGTGTCTTCCACGCAGGAACCGGTGCCTCCCCGGAACCCCATTCCGGCGCGGTACTGCAGCCGGCTCGCGGATGCGGCGTTCTCGCCCGTGAGATGGGCCAGCCGGAATTCGGGCCAATTAGCCAGCGACTCGTCGCCCTGCTGCGGCGTGGCATTGAGATAGATCTGGAGGTCCCCGTCGGGGGCGGTGACGGTCGCGGACACGCTGCCGGGGTCGCCCGGCACGGGAGCGGCATCAGGCGGGATGGCCAGCACGGCTGTGGTGTCCGGAAGCTCCAGCGGCTGCCATCCTGCCGGGGCCGGTCCGGAACGGAACCACGCGAACGGGGTGGGGCCGGAGGCAGGCGCCGCCGTCTGGTTCCCGGCCGGACTGCCGCACGCGCTGAGGGCCAAAGCCGCTAGCGCCGCCGGCACCCCGAACAGGAGCCCCCTGCCGGGGCCCGGCCCAAGCGCCCCGTGGCTGCTACCTGTTGCCGTCACCGTCGTCCGGTCCTCCGTTGTTGTCGGCATCATGATCGTTTCCGGCAGGCACCCGGGCGGGCGGCGGAACCATGGGCCGCGGCGCCGGTGGAACGACGCGCCGCGGGGCGGGCGCCGGCGGCCGGATCATGGGTGCCGGGGCGGGCGGAGCAGCGTACCGTGGCGGAGCCGGCACAACGGGCGGGGCAACGGTCGACGGCGGAGCCAGCACAACGGGCGGGGCAACCGTCGACGGCGGAGCCGCGTTGCCGGCTGGGTCCTTGGGCGACGGCGTGGGGGTCCCCGTCGCAGGAACTGACGGGACTGTGTAGGGGGCCGGTGCCGGCGTCGCTGTGCGCCCGGCGAAGCAGGCCCCCAGCAGCAGGATGGCGCCCAACGCCGCGGCGGCAGTCGCCGGGCGAAGAATCTTCATTGTGCTCTCCTTTGGGATGGCCGGCCAGGGGCGGCCGGACCTGTCCCTACAACGGTTCCGGCAGCCTGCAGGTTCAACGCGGGCTGCGGCCATCGACCGCGCCGGGCGTAAGTGAACTGTTTGCCGCCCGGCGTCGTCCTACCTCCAAGGAGGCGGAAATGTCCGATCAGGAGGCCGAGTTACTGCGATCGCTGCAGGAGGCTTACGGCCCGGCGCTATGGCGGTTCGTCATGGGGATGACCCGTGACAGCGCCCTGGCGGATGACGTCGTGCAGGAGACGCTGATCCGCGCGTGGAAACACCCGGCGATTCTGCGGCGCCCGGAGACGGCGGTGCGGGCCTGGCTTTACACGGTTGCCCGCAACCTCGTCATTGATGACCGGCGCAGCGCCCGGCGCCGGCACGAAACGGGAACCGATCAGCTGCCTGAGATTCCGGAGGCGGACCGGGTCGACAGGATCCTGGACGGGTGGCTTGTCTCGGATGCGCTCGCCGGGCTGTCCGCCGAGCACCGGGCCGTCGTCATTCATTCGTACTATTTGCGGGAGACGACCGCCGAGATCGCGCAAAATCTTCAACTGGCCGAGGGAACAGTGAAGTCGCGCCTGCACTACGCGCTGAGGGCGATGCGGCTGGCCCTGCAGGAGGGAGGCGTGACGCCATGAACCAGAACGGAACCGATGAGTACCGCCGCTGGGATGCCGCGTACGTGCTGGGTTCCCTCATCTCCTCGGAGCGGCGCGAGTTCGAGGAGCACTTGTCCGGCTGCGCGGGCTGCAGGGCCGCCGTCGCCGACCTTGCCGGACTGCCGTCGCTGCTGGCAGCACTCTCACCCGAGGAAGCCCAGTCCCTCGGGCGGACGGACGGCGAACGGCGGACGCCGACGTTGCAGCCCGGGCTGGCGCATAAGGTCCAGCGCGGCCGCCGGCGCACCCGCCTGGCTGTCGCCGGGATCATGCTGGGCGCCGCTGCCGCCGCAGGCGCGGTTTACGTTGAGGTCACGGCCTCCCCGCCCCCGGCTGCCCAGATCCAGGCCGCATCCGCGACGGCCCTGGACTTCACGCCGGTCGCCGACAGCGCCATGGTGGCCACCGGATCCCTGACCACGCAGCCGTGGGGAACGCAGATCGACTGGCAGTGCACGTACACGCCGTCCCCGGCCGACTACGCTCTGCCGGGTGGTCTCCGCGCGCCGGAAGAGTACGGATTGGTGGTTGTCGACTCCCGCGGCGCCACGACCCAGGTGGCCACCTGGACGGCAACGCCGGGGACAGTGGCGACGCCGACGGCCACCACGGTTGTCCCGAGAGCCGATATCCGCAGCATTGAAATCCGCGCCGTCGCGAGCGGCAAGACGCTGCTGGCCGCGCGCCCGTAGCGCCGGCACAGCGGCGCGGCGCCGGATGGATGGCCAGGACTCCATTGCAGGGACAATGGAGGCGTGACTTCCGCGACCGCACCCCTGGACCCAGCCTGCGCGAAGGGCCTCTTCGACCTCGGCGCCATCGGGGCTGGCCTGGCTTTTGCTGAATCGCTGGGAGCCCTCGCGGCGGCATTGCAAGCCGGTGGTGCGGGGGCGTCCGCGGTGGTGCAGGCGCCTCCTGGGACAGGCAAGACAACACTGGTGCCGCCGCTGCTCGCCAACATCGCCGCCGGCGTGGGGGGCGGGCGCCCGCGGATCGTGGTTACCCAGCCGCGCCGCGTCGCTGCCCGTGCGGCCGCCCGGCGCCTGGCCGCCCTGGACGGCACCCGGCTCGGCGACCGCGTGGGCTACACGGTCCGCGGGGAACGCCAGACCGGCCCCGGCACCGTGATCGAGTTCGTTACCCCCGGCATCCTGCTGCGCCGCCTCCTCGCGGACCCGGGGCTCGAGGGCACGGACGCCGTGATCCTCGATGAGGTCCACGAACGCGGGCTGGAGACCGACCTCCTCGTTGGCATGCTCGCCGAAGTCCGCCAGTTGCGCGGCGACCTCGCCCTCGTCGCCATGTCGGCCACCCTCGATGCCCCCCGCTTCGCCGCCTTGATTGGAGACGCGCTGATCGGTGCGGCGGCGGACGGAAATGACGACGGCGGCGGGCCGGCACCGGTCATCGACTGTCCGTCCGTGCTGTTTCCGCTGGACGTGGAATGGGCCCCCGCGCCGGCGCCGCGGCTGGATGAGCGGGGCGTGGCCCGGGCCTTCCTGGACCATGTGGCCGACACGGCAGCGGCCGGGCACGCGGCCGCGTTGGCTGGCGGACGGGATCTGGACGCCCTGGTGTTTGTTCCCGGCGCCTGGGAGGTTTCCTACGTGGCTGCGCGGCTCCGCGGCCGGAGCCGCGCCGAGGTTCTGGAACTCCACGGCCAGGCCCCGCCGGCGGAGCAGGACCGCGCCGTCTCCGGGCGTGAGCCCGGCGGGGCTGCCCGGATCATCGTTTCCACCGCACTCGCCGAGTCCTCCCTCACTGTTCCGGGCGTCCGGCTGGTCATCGATTCCGGGCTTTCCCGCGAGCCGCGGCGCGACGCCGGCCGCGGAATGTCCGGACTCGTGACGGTGTCCTGCTCCCGGGCGTCCGCGGACCAGCGTGCCGGCCGTGCCGCACGCCAGGGCCCGGGAACGGTGATCCGCTGCTATGACCAGCGGGCCTTTGGCGCTGCGCCGGCGCACCCCGCGCCGGAGATCGCGGCAGCTGACCTGACCGGCGCCGCCCTGGTCCTGGCCTGCTGGGGATCCCCCGGCGGCCGGGGACTGGCGCTGCCGGACGCGCCGCCCCGGGCCGCGATGGACGAGGCCGTCGAAGTGCTGCGGGAACTCGGCGCCGTCACCGCGGAGGGTCACGCAACCGAGGTGGGCAAGACCCTGGCCCGGGTCCCGACTGATCCCCGGCTGGCCCGCGCCCTGCTGGACGGCGCCGCGACGGTGGGCTACCGCACGGCGGCCGAGGCCGTTGCCCTGGTCTCGGGGGACCAGCGCGCACCGGGCGCAGACCTCACCAGGCTGCTTGCCGCGCTGCGGACGGGCCGGGATCCCGGATCCCGGCGCTGGTCGGAGGACGTCCGGCGGATGGAGTCAATCGCCCGGCAGGAATCCACCGGTGGCGGGCATCAGAAGCCATCCGGCGCCGCGCCGCTTGCATCTGCTGGGGCCGTTGGTGCCGCGGAGGCGGTCGGGTTCGTCGTCGCCCTGGCTTTCCCGGACCGGGTGGCGCGCCGCGTTCCGGGCCAGGGGCCGGCGCAATACCTGCTGACCTCCGGAACGCGGGCCGGGTTGCCGGCCGGCAGCGCCCTGTCCGGGCACGAATGGCTGGGAGTGGCCGAAGTGTCCCGCGCACAAGGGCGCGACGCCGCGGGGACCGGTGCCGTCATCCGCTCTGCGGCGCCGCTGAGCGCGGACACCGCAGAGGCCGCCGCCGGCAACCTCCTGAGCGACACGCTGCAGGCGCGGTTTAGCCAGGGCCGGGTCTCGGCCCGGCGGGAGCGCCGCCTGGGCGCGATCGTGCTCTCGTCCACCCCGGTGCGGCCTCCTGCGGAGGAGGGCCGCGCAGCCGTGGCCCGCGCCCTGGCCAGCGAGGGGCTGGCCACCATCGGATGGTCGAACGCGGCGGACGGCTTGCGCCGCCGTCTTGCCCTACTGCACCGGGAGCTGGGCGGGGCATGGCCCGACGTTTCCGAACCGGCGTTGCTGGCCCGGCTGCAGGACTGGCTGGCCCCGGAGCTCGCGGCGTTGGCCGGCGGGGCGTCGACGGGCGGGATCGACCTCGCCGGCCCGCTGAGCCGGCTGCTGCCGTGGCCCGAGGCGGCCCGGCTGGGCGAACTGGCACCCGAGTCGCTGGCGGTCCCCAGCGGATCCCGGATCCGGATCGATTACCCGGACGCGGCAGACGCCACCGGCCGGCCCGTAGTGGCCGTCAAGCTGCAGGAGTGCTTTGGCTGGGCCGAGACGCCGCGGCTGGCCGACGGGCACGTGCCGGTGCTGTTCCACCTGCTCTCGCCGGCCCGCCGGCCCCTGGCCGTGACAGACGATCTCGCATCCTTCTGGTCCGGGCCCTACGCCCAGGTCCGGGCCGAAATGCGCGGCCGCTATCCGCGGCATCCGTGGCCTGAAGACCCATGGACCGCACCCGCGACAGCCCGGACCAAGCCGCGGAACTGACGCCGGACCAGCAGCCCGGCGCTGCCAACTGACCACTCGCGCCGCCCGGGCAACAGGGGCATGATGAAGGAGCACGACACCGGCGGGCCTCCCGGCCCGCGGGACGCCGGGCAAACAGGCCGGTCAAACGGGCGGGTCAAACCTGCCCGTCAAACAAAAATCAGCCACGCGATGAAGAGTGATGGCCATGCACCTTGCGTTCGTCTCCATTCCCGCCTACGGACACGTGAACCCGACCCTGCCGCTGGTGGCGGAGCTCGTGGCCCGGGGGCACAGGGTCACATATTTCACGTCCGCCGACTTCGGACCGCTGATCCGCAAGGCCGGCGCGGACTTTCACGCGTCCGGCGGGAACTGGATGGCATCGCTGCCCGCCCTGGGGCCCGGGCAGCGGGCACAGGCGCACCTGATGCTGCCGATCATGCACCGCGTGTTCGAGGACCTCAGAACCAGCTTTCCGGCGTTGGTCGATCAACTCCGCCAGGACCCGCCGGACGCTATCTGCTTTGACGCGATGACGCTTAGCGGCAGCATGGCGGCGGAAAAGATCGGTGCCCCGGCCATTGCCCTCATGCCCACCTATGCCACCAACGAGCACTTCTCGCTGAGATCGCTGATGCCTGCCCCGCCACCGGACGGCGCCGATGAGATGGCCAAGGTTGCGCTGGCCATGGGCCGATTGCTGGCGGAGTTCGCGGCCGGGCAGGGCGTGCGGACACCGCGGATGTTCGATGGTCCGCCTGCGCCGTTCAACATCGTGTTCCTACCCCGCGAATTCCAGCCCATGGGGGCGACCTTCGATGACCGGTTCCGGTTTGTGGGTCCCAGCGTCGGCGGCCGGGATACCGACGGCGAATGGGAGCGTGAGGGAACGGGACCGCTGTTGTTTATTTCGCTGGGCACCACCCCGCTGAACCGCCGGCCGGACTTCTTCCGGATGTGCCTTGATGCCTTCGGCGGAAGCGAGTGGAACGTCGCGATGGCCGTTGGGGACCAGACCAGCCTGGCCGATCTCGGCACGATTGCGCCGAACGTCCGGGTCCGGCCGTTCTTCCCGCAATTGCAGGTACTGCGCCGGACCGCCGTCTTCATCACCCACGCCGGCATGAATTCGACCATGGAAGCGCTGTATTACGCCGTCCCAATGGTGGCCGTGCCCCAGCAGCCGGAACAGGCGGCCACCGCCCGCCGGCTGGAAGAACTGGGTCTGGGCCGGCGCCTTGCGCCGGAGGACGTCGGGTCCGACGCGCTCCGGGCCGCGGTCACCGCGGTCCATACGGACGAGCTGGTCCGGCGCAACCTGGTCGCGATGCGCGATGTTGTCCGCAGCGCGGGAGGGGCCGTGGCTGCCGCCGACGCCATCGAGGCGCGTGTGCAGCACGGGGCGGGCCGGTTCGGCGACGTCGGTTAGGCCGGGCCGTGACGCCAGACCGGTCAGGGGAGCGCGGCCGCGGGATTATCGCCGTGTGTTTTCAGGAAGTCGGCGACCGTCGCCGCCAGTGACGCGCCCGCCTCGTCGGCACTGCGCTTCGCGCCGGCAACGGCAAAGGAGTGGTCCCCGCCTTCGCGCCACTCCACGGTCGCGGACGGCCCGATTTTGGCCGCCACGGCCTCGAGCAGTTCCGGGGTGGCGAACGTGTCCCGCGTGCCCTGCAGGAACAGCATCGGCAGCGTCAGCCCGTAGAGGTGCTCGTCGCGGAGCTTTTCCGGTTTCCCCGGCGGGTGCAGCGGGTAGCCCAGATAGACCAACCCGGCGGCAGGCATGCCTTCCGCGACGGCCATTGAGGCCATGCGTCCGCCGAACGATTTCCCGGCGGCCCACAACGGCCGGCCCGCGGAACGGAACGCGGCTGCGGCCATGGCCGCCCGCCAGGTGGCGATGGCAGCCGGCGGCCGGTCCGGGAATTTTCGTCCGGCCTCGCGGTAGGGGAAGTTGAAGCGCAGGGTGGCGACGCCGAGTTCGTTCAGGGCGCGGGTGAAGCCCACAAGGAACGGATGGTCCATTCCCGCCCCGGCGCCGTGGGCAACGACCAGGGTTGCGAAGGAGTCCTCGGGGCCGGCAAAGACGCCCGACACTGCGGCGTCGCCGACTTCAAGGGTGATCGGGAACTCGGGCGTTGTCATGTGTCCATCATGCCGGGTGGACAGCTGTTCCGCTCTTCAACTGTCCACGCCGCCGGGGTAGGTTGTCCCCATGGCCAAGGAAGAAGTCCACCTCACCGTCAGCGGTCCGCACGGCGACCGGGAGTTGCGGGTGTCCAGCCCGGCTAGGGTTCTCTGGCCCGGCCCGGGACTGACCAAGCTGGACCTGGCCCGGTACCTGGTGGACGTCGGGGACGCCTTCCTGGCCGCGAACGGGGACCGGCCGGTAACGCTCCAGCGGTTCAAGGACACGGTGGACGGCGAGCAATTCTTCTCCAAGAACCCGCCCAAGGGTGCCCCGGACTTCATCCGCGCCGTCGACGTCGTCTATCCAAGCGGACGCACGCATCCCCAGCTGGTCATTGACGAAATCGCCGCCGCGGTGTGGGCGGTGCAGATGAATACGGTGGTCTTCCACCCCTGGGCCTCCCGGGCCGGCAAACCGGATTATCCGGACGAGTTGCGGATCGACCTCGACCCGCAGCCCGGTACCGGGTTCGTCGATGCCGTTCCGGTTGCACGCGAGTTGCGGCGCGTACTCGCGGAGGCCGGGCTGGAGGCCTTCATCAAGACCTCGGGCAACCGGGGGCTTCACGTCTTTGCCCCGATCGAGCCGACCCGGGAGTTCCTGGACGTGCGCCACGCCGTCATCGCGGCAGCCCGCGAACTCGAGCGTCGGATGCCCGCGCAAGTCACCACCGCGTGGTGGAAAGAGGAACGCGGCGCCCGCATCTTCGTCGACTTCAACCAGGCGAACCGCGACCGCACGATCGCGGGGGCCTACAGCCCGCGCGCACTCGCCAACGCGACGGTGTCGTGCCCGATCCGCTGGGAAGAGCTCGGGTCCGTCGACCCGGCTGATTTCACGATCGCCACCGTTCCGGAGCGGCTCAAAGTTTCCGGCGATCCGTGGGAGGGCATGCACGCAGGCGGCGCCGGCTCCGTCGATCTTTTGCTGGAATGGTGGAACAGGGACCTCGAAGCCGGGCTGGGGGAGCTGCCGTTCCCGCCGGACTTCCCGAAGATGCCGGGGGAACCGCCGCGGGTGCAGCCGAGCCGGGCGCGCAACAGCGGCTGAGGCTGCCCGCGCGGACGGGCAACACCCGCCGGCCCATCCGTGGCCGCTCCTGCATCGAATTACCGGCATGAGCAAGTCGGAGAAGAAGAACCTGCGGTATTGCGACTACTACTGCTTCATGTCGCTGAAGGACTTCGCGGCCTGGGTCGACGCCGACGACGACCGGGAACCCGCCATGTCCTACGCCGGGACCCCTACCAGGTAAGTTCCTGGGCCTTTATTACGTAGTGGCCGTCCCGCTCGGTGAACGTGGCCCGGTACCCGCGTTTGACCCCGTTAACCACCATCTGGCAATCCGTATGCGTGTTGACCTTGATATCCGGGAAGTTCTTGCACTCCACTTCGGAAATCGTGACACCAGGGTCCGTGGGTTTGGCGCGGGCCTTGATCCGCTCGGCCAGAACCTTGCCGCTGGTTTGCGGATCGAAGACCACCACCGACGGCGGGGCCGTCGCCGTCACCGTGGTTGTGGGGCCCGGTATGGCCGGGGGAGCGCCGCAACCCGTCATCAGGAGCGCCGCGCCCAGGCTTGCTGCACATGCAGTTCTGAATAAGTTCATCGTCGATCAAGTCCGTCCGACGCCCGACCACAGGGCTGCCCGAGACCCAGGCTGCCAGACCCAACGATGCCCGGACGGGCTTGGGGAATCCTTGGCCCTGCGGCCGCGGTGCTAGCGGTGGGAACGGACACTGCGAAGAATGCCGCGGATCGAAACGCCAACGGCGCACACCAGAGGGGCCAGCGCCACCAGAAGGACGACGGTGTTGGGCCGGAACGTCATGCGGCCCGAGGAGCCCTTGGCGTAGACGCCCAGGGGCAAGACGAAGCCGCCGCCCCCGCCTCCACTTCCGCCGCTGCCGGGCTGGGCGTCTTCCGGGCTGCTGCCTCCGCCGAAGCCGAAGGACACCACCGCTACCGGGACGATCTCTTCTCCTGCGATGTTCACGGCGGGCCCGTAGGCCCGGGACACACCGACATTCTTGAACGTGTCCACGAGGGACGAGAAAGACTCAGACATGGGACACACCATAGGCAACAGCACCCCCACGCGCCAGAGGCGTCCGCCGCTGATGCTTTGGGCAGGCGTGGTGTGCAGGGAAGAGGGGAGGGGGGCGGGGAAAGGAATCGGAACCAAAGCTCTGGTTGCCGGGCGTGTCATGCCCTTAGATTTGGAACTGGCGGGCTCAGCCCGCAGCACCGGAGACGAGGCACTGGAATTGAGGCACTGGACATGACGGCATCCACGAATGCGGCTTCACGGCTGGCCGACGCGCTGGCGATCATCCTTGGCACCGACGGCATCCCCCTGCGGCTGAAGGCCTGGGACGGCTCGGAAGCGGGACCGGAAGACGCTCCAGTCGTCGTTTTCCGGTCCCGGCGGGCACTTCGACGGATGCTGTGGTCCCCGGGGCAGCTTGGACTGAGCCGCGCCTACGTGGCCGGCGATATCGAGGCACCAGACGACATCTTCGCCGCCTTCGCGGCCATCAGTGCGGCGGGAAAGTTCGCCGAGCCCGGCCCGTTCCGGCCGCCGACGCCCGGCGAGGTGTTCGCGCTGGTCAAAACAGCCGTCCGGCTCGGCGCGCTCGGGACGAACCCGGCGCCGCCGCCGGAGGAAGCGCGCGTGAGCCGGCACGGGCGGCGGCATTCCATGGGGCGCGATGCCGCGGCCATTTCCCACCATTACGACGTCGGGAACGACTTTTACGCCCTCGTCCTGGGCCCTTCCATGGTGTACTCGTGCGCGGTCTGGGAGTCGGAGGAGACCGGGCTTGACGCCGCCCAGAGCGCCAAGCTCGATCTGGTCTGCCGCAAGTTGGGGCTCCAGCCGGGCATGCGGGTGCTGGATGTGGGATGCGGTTGGGGCAGCCTGGCGCTGCATGCCGCGCAACACTATGGGGCCGACGTCGTCGGGGTGACGCTCTCAGTCGAACAGGCGGCCCTGGCCCGTAAGCGGGCGGCGGACGCCGGACTCACGGACCGGGTGGACATCCGGGTGCAGGACTACCGCGACGTGGACGACGGGCCGTTCGACGCGATCAGCTCCATCGGCATGTCAGAGCATGTAGGGCGCGAGCAGATCCAGCACTATTCTTCCCACCTGCAGGGCCTGCTCCGCCCGGGAGGACGGCTGCTCAACCACGCGATTTCCTGGAACGCCGGCGCGACCCCGCCGGACCCTGACTCCTTCATTCCCCGTTATGTCTTTCCGGACGGTGAGATGCTCAGCCTCTCGGAGATGGTCGCGGCACTCGAATCGGCGGGCCTGGAGATCATGGACGTCGAGGCGTTGCGGCCCCACTATGCCCTGACGCTCAGGGCGTGGGTGCGGAACCTGGAGGAGCACTGGGACGAGGCCGTGCGTTTGGCCGGACTGGGAAGGGCCCGGGTGTGGCGGCTCTACATGGCCGCGAGCGCACTCGGCTTCGAGGCTGGCATCACGGGCGTGAACCAGATCCTGGTCCAGCGCCCGGGCGGCGCGGAACCCCCATTGCGCCGTTCGGCCTGGATGTGAGGCCCGGTCCTGGAAGTCCAGGCCGTGTGCCGAAGGCTGACCCGCGGACCGCGCGAAGCTAGGCTGTCATCATGAGCAATACCGAAGTCGCGCCCCAGGAAATCCTTTGCGAAACGGACAGGACCTGCGCTGGCGTCGAACTCCTGGTTCCGCGGCAGGTCCCGCTGGGCGGCCCGCGCGCGATGGATGTGCGGCGCACCCTTCCGCAGCGCCAGCGCAGCCTCATTGGGGCGTGGTGCTTCCTGGACCACTACGGCCCGGACCAGGTCGGCGATTCCGGCGGCATGAAAGTCCCGCGCCACCCGCACACCGGTCTTCAAACCGTCAGCTGGCTGTTCACAGGCGAAATCGAGCACCGGGATTCGGCCGGCTTCCACGCAGCGGTGCGGCCCGGTGAAGTGAACCTTATGACCGCCGGCCGCGGCATCAGCCATTCGGAATTTTCCACCCCGGACACCACCGTCCTGCACGGCGCGCAGCTGTGGGTGGCGCTGCCGGACACGGCACGCCACATGGCGCCCACCTTTGAGCACTACCGTCCGGAGCCGGTCAGCGGAAACGGCTGGACCATGCGCGTCTTCCTGGGCGCACTCGCCGGGTCCGTCTCGCCCGTCACCACCCACACGCCCCTGCTCGGTGCCGAGCTCCTGCTCGAAGCGGGGACGGAGCTGACGCTCGCAACAGATGCGTCCTTCGAACACGGCCTGCTCGTGGACTCGGGCAACCTCGCCCTGGACGGGCAGCCGGTCCCGACGGACAACCTCGCGTACCTGCCCGTCGGCCACGGGTCCCTGACCCTGGTCGCGGGCAGCGAGGGAGCCCGCGTTCTCCTCATTGGCGGAGAGCCGCTGGGCGAAAAAATCGTGATGTGGTGGAACTTCGTCGGCCGCAGCCATGAGGAGATCGTCGCGTACAGGGACCAGTGGCAGTCCGAGATCGGCGCGGACGCCGGCACTGCGGCCTCCGGCGCGGACGCCGGCACTGAGGACGCCGGCGCGGACGCCGGCGGCCGGGCATCCGACCTGCGGTTCGGCCCGTTCCCGCCCGGCGGCCCCGCCGCTCTCCCTGCCCCGGCCCTGCCGAATGCCCGCATCCGGCCCCGCGGCTGACCTGTTCATTCCGGCAGGCCCATACTGGCAAGCCCAGCCAGCCCTGCACCCGTAAGCCCGACTGCCGGGCCAATCCGGCCCGCTCAAGGAGACCATATTGACCACGATCACCATCAGTAACAACCCGCAGCGCAGCCGTTTCGAAGTGCTCGACGCCGGCACCGTGATCGGCCAGGCCGCTTACGTGGACGACGTCGGGGCGGGCCAGCGGATTTTCTACCACACGGAGATCAACGAGGAATATGGCGGCCGCGGGCTGGCCGGGGTGCTGGCCGCGCAGGCACTCGATGAGACTATCGCCGCGGGCCTCACGATCGTTCCGGTGTGTCCCTACATCAAGAAGTACTTGGGCAAGCACCCGGGCTATGCGGCCCACGTGGTACCGCCGGCCCCGGCGCATCTGCGGTTCCTGAGCGCCTCGCTGGCCCAACGCGTCCGGCAGTAGCCGCTCCGGGACACACCTGCGCCTCTGGACTCACGTGTGTGCGATGAACCGCTCCACACGCCGGTCCGGGATGAGCCAGATCGCGGCGACCACCGAATAGGCGGCGATCCCCAAGAGCGGGTTCACCAGGCTGAGCCCCATCCCGGCGATGTAGAGCGCCGGCGATCCCTTGCCCTTCCAGTCCTGCCCCATGGCCCGGTCCAGCGCGCCGCCGCGTCCCTGCTGGCGGATCAGGGTTGTTTTCAGGATGTAGTAGGCAATGGCGGCGAACAGCAGGTCCAGCCCATAGACGAGGACGGGTACCTCCGCCAGGCCCGTGTCATTTATCCACCGGGTGGTGAAGGGGATGAGGGAGAGCCAGAACAGCAGATGCAGGTTTGCCCAGAGCACCCCACCGTTGATCCGCCCGGCCAGATGCAGCATGTGGTGGTGGTTGTTCCAGTAAATCCCGACATAGATGAAGCTCAGCAGGTAGCTGAGCAGCGTTGGAAGCTCGTGAAGCAGGGCCGGCCAGGTCGGTTCGGCGGGGACGTGAAGCTCCAGCACCATGATGGTGATGACGATCGCCAGCACGCCGTCACTGAAGGCCTCCAGCCGGTTCTTGTTCATGGGCCGCCTTTAGTCAGGGCATCGTGGCAGATGCAACGAGGAACTGCCGACGCCGTGACGTGCGGTTCGTAAGTAAGGGTACTAGTCCGGGGTCCCTGCTTCGAGTTCTTCCTCCGCCATTTCGAGGGCAAAGCCCAGCGCCTGGACGAGATTGGTGGTCGCCGCCACGATCCGGGGAGTGCCGACGATGGGTGCAACGGCGATCAGGATGCCCCGGACATCCTCCAAGGTGATGCCGACGTCTACGGCGGTACCGGCGTTGAACAGGTAGGAGGCGCCCGGGGCGTCGACTGCCGCGAGCGCCGCAATCCGGGCCAGCATCAGTTCGCGAGGCTCAAGGGTGGAGCGTTCGAGCGAAACGGCGGTGATGTCGGCGAGGACGGCGAGAACAGGTGCTTCTTCTTCGGCCATGGTTATGTCTCCATCTGGTTTCAGTGTTGTGCGCCGAGTGACGCGACGTGAGCGGATCGGCCCGACTCGTCATGAACGTAACCCGCCACGACCAGGGGTGGCATCACCCGAACCGCATGAATCGATTGGTCAGTGGCCCGGCTGCGGAACAGATGGCGTTTTGAGCCTGCGCTGCGGGATCCATCAGCGATGCGTTGACGATGGGCCGGTTCGGGGCCAGAATCGCAGTAGCTTGAGCCGAGACGCAGTGGCGCGCTCGGCGGGGACTGACCCAGGCAAGCAGTGCCGGTGGCGGTTCCGGACCTAACAGGGAGGTCGCCGATCATGGCCGAGACCAAAAAAGTCAAGCATCCGAGTGTCGAGGAGCGTGCTGCGAAGGGCAAGGGCCGCCGGGAAAAGACGCCTGTCTCCGCCCACACTGGGTGGAAACCCGCGTCCGATCGCCCGGATCCGGTCGCGCTGCTTGAGGAACAGAACCTCACCCGCGAACAAGACCTCGTGCCGGTGCGTCACGGCCGGATGCTGGTCTCACCGTTCACGTTCTACCGGGGCGCCGCCAAGATCATGGCAACCGATCTGAAAGACACTCCCCGGGCCGGCCTGGTGTCCCAACTGTGCGGGGACGCCCATCTGTCCAACTTTGGCGTCTTCGCCTCACCAGAGCGGACCCTGTTGTTCGATCTCAACGATTTCGACGAAACTCTGCCCGGCCCATTCGAGTACGACGTCAAACGCATGGCCGCGAGCTTCACCATCGCGGCGCGGAACAACGCGTTCACCAAGGAAGAAACGCGCGACGCGACACTCACCGCCGTTCGTGCTTACCGCGAAGCGATGGCAGAGTTCGCACAGATGGGCACCCTGGACATCTGGTACGCCCGCCTGTCCGAGGAACAGCTGATGGAGACCATCGACCTGGCCGTCGCAACCCAGAAGGGCAAGGCCCTCAAGAAGACTGCCCAGGGCATGGAAAAAGCGGCAAAGGCGAACGTCGCGAAGGCCCACACCCGGGACAGCCTTCAGGCACTGTCCAAGCTCGGCGAGCGCGTGGACGGTAAGTACCAGATCGTCAGTCAGCCGCCGATCGTCATCCCTGTCCGGGAACTGGCAGATACGTACGGTATGTCAGGCGAGGAGGTTGAGAAGGCTGTTCGTGACCAGCTCCGGTCCTACCGGGCCACGCTGCCAGACGACCGACGAATCTTGCTGGAGCGCTTCGAGGTCATCGATGTCGCCCRCAAGGTGGTGGGCGTCGGCAGCGTCGGCACACGGGCGTTCATCGCCTTGCTCCAGGGCCGCGATGAGCAGGATCCGCTGTTTCTGCAGGTCAAGGAGGCCACAAGGTCAGTGCTCGAGGACCACCTGCCGAAGAGCAAGTTCAAGCAGCCGGGCGAGCGCGTGGTGCAGGGCCAGCGGATGATGCAGGCCGCGAGCGACATCTTCCTGGGGTGGACCAAGGGCGTGCAGGACAACCGGTACCTCTACTGGCGCCAACTGCGTGACATGAAGGGCTCAGCCATTGTGGAAGGCATGAAACCGCTCGGCATGGGATTCTACGCCAACGCCTGCGGCTGGACCCTCGCCCGTGCCCACGCCCGGTCAGGGGACCCGATCGCAATCGCCACTTACTTGGGCAAGAGCGACAAGTTCGAACGCTCCATCACCGACTTCTCCGAGCGGTACGCGGACCAGAACGAAAAGGACTACCAGGCCTTCGCCGACGCGGTTCGCTCCGGCCGTCTGGAAGCTACTGAGGGCCTCTGATTCCGGATGTTCAGCAGAAGGCGCCGCCGTGGGTGAACGGCTCGAAGGACGGCAGGTTTCGCTCTGGATCGCCACAACCGGTACCACCCGCTATCCCTCCCTGGACACGGATCTTGAGGTCGACGTCGCCGTCGTCGGGGGAGGGATCGCCGGCCTGACGGCGGCGCTGGCCCTCAAGCGCGCCGGCAGCACCGTCGCGGTCCTGGAGGCAGCCCGCATTGGCACCGGCGTCACTGGGCACACCACCGGCAAGGTCACCTCCCTGCACCGGCTGGCCTACACCGAACTCGCGGACCGGCACGGACCGGACGTCGCGGGCACGTATGGGCAGGCCAACCAGGCCGCCATCGAGCACATTGCGCGTGTCGTCGCGGAGGAGGGCATCGACTGCGACTTCCGCAGGGTATCCAATTACACCTACGCAGAATCCGACGACGCCCTCGCCCGGGTCCGCGGCGAGGCGGCCCTGGCCGGGCGGCTCGGCCTGCCAGCCGTCTTTACCTCCGAGGTGCCGCTGCCGTTCGGTGCCCGGGGCGCAGTCCGGTTCGACGGCCAGGCGCAGCTTCACGCGGTCAAGTACCTCCAAGGCCTCGCCCGCGCCGTGGACGGGAGCGGAAGCCACGTACTGGAGGACTCGCGCGTCACCTCGGTCCACGACGGGGTGCCCGCCGTCGTCGGGACCGGGAGCGGCACCGTCCGGGCGCGCGAGGTGATCATTGCCACCAACGTCCCCGTAGGCGACGCCGGCCTGTTTGCCGAGCGCTGCTACCTGCACCGTTCCTACGTCGTTGCCAGCCTGGCACCCGCCGTGCCCCTGGACGGAACCTTCATCAGCGTCGACGAGCCGATGCGCTCCATCCTGGCGATCGACATTGAGGGTTCCCGATTCGTTCTCACCGGCGGCGAGGGGCACCGTGCCGCCGAGGCCAGCGATGCCGCCGAGCGGTACCGCCGCCTCGCGGCTTTCTCCCGGGAACGCCTCGGCACCGGGGAGACCAGCTTCCGCTGGTCCACGCAGGACAACATGCCCGTCGACGGGTTGCCCTACGCCGGGACTTTGACTCCGACGGCGGCGCACCTTCATGTGATCACCGGCCTGCGCAAATGGGGCCTGACCAACGGCACCGCGGCCGCCCTGATCCTGGCCGACACCCTGTCGGGCCGTCACAACCCCTGGGCCGCGGTATTCGATACCAACCGCCCTTCCGCCGGCCAGGCCGGCGGGGTGCGGCAGCAACCGGACCAGCCGCCCCCACACCGGCTGCCGGATCAACCGGCCGTCGCCGGGCTGCGACCCGGCGAAGGCACCGTCGTGGAGATCGATGGCGAAATGACCGCCGTCTACGCTGGCGCTGCCGGGGGCCTCCTCGCCGTCTCGGCCATCTGCACGCATCTGGGTTGCACGGTCGCGTTCAACGCGGACGATTCGACGTGGGACTGCCCCTGCCACGGCTCGCGGTTTTCCGCCGACGGCGCCGTCATCCAGGGCCCGGCGACGATGGACCTGGCGCCGAGACCCGCACCGCGTTAGGTTCCTGCCGGTGTTCCGGCCCGTATGGCGGGGGAGCCGGCGGCCGAAGCGCGGCTTGCCCGGAGCCGTTCCAGCTTGACCACGTCCCGCCCGAATGAAAAGGCCAGCAGCCCAAGCGCCGGCCCGAGCACCATGGCTCCCAGCGGCGGAGGCACCCCCGGCAACAGGGCGAACAGCAGGGCGGCCGGCTGGGTGGCTCCGATGACCCTGCGGACCGTGCTGGACGGCAGCGGGTTCTTCAGGGACGCCCGGAACCAGGCCGCTGCGAGGAACGCGTAGTACATCAGGCCGATGCCCAGGGGCCACAGGCCGAACTTTCCCGCCGCGGCGCAGGACAGCACCAGGACCAGCGCGGCGTCCGTATCCGAATCCAGGCGTGAACCCTCGGCCGTGGCACATCCCGTGAACCGGGCCACCCGTCCGTCGACGGCATCGAGCAGGAACGCGGCCGTGCCCAGGACCACCACCAGAAGGTCTGGTCCGGTTCCGGCTCCGGCGATCAACCCCACCACCGTTTCGGCGGCACAGCAGGCCACGATGCCGGCCCTGCCGAGGGTGACGCGGTCCGCGGGGGTGGAAAAAGGGGGTTTCCGCCGCAGAACGGAGCCGGCGGCCCGGGTGATCACCGCGGCCCCCGCCGCCAGGGCCAGGAGCCAGGGCACAGGATCCGTGAGGACCGCCGCGCCGAGCCAGGCCCACACCACGAGATAGGCGCCGACGGCGGTGCCGGCATCCGCCACGGCACGGCGGGCGGCTGCCGATCCCGGCCCGGTCTGCCCTGGCGCCGGGGAAGCGGTGCCCCTCGTCGGTTCTGCAGGCCGGATTCCAGGCACGTTTGCTGACCCCGTGCCTGTAGACGCCGTGTCCTCTTGTTTCGTGCCTTCTGCAAACGACTTCAGCCTGAACCACCCCGCCCACATGCTAGCAAGTCCGCGGCCCGGGGTTGGTCAATGCTTGGACTGGGTGCCCTGCCCGTTCGTCCGCCGTCCGGCCCGGACGAAACCGATGGCTGCCAGGACGGCTCCGGCGCCTTCAGCCACGGCGCTGACAGACTTCTCGAAGAACCAGATGGGCTCGTACATGGCCGGGAAAGGCCCGAACGCGGGAATATTCACGTAACGGTATGCCACCACGGCCATGAAGGCGCTCAGCGCGACGACGAATGCGACGGCGAAGGCCGCCCTGCTGCCGCGCAGCAGCACGTACAACCCGGCCAGCACAGCGGCAGCTGATTCCAGCAGGAACAGGTTCCCTTGGCCGATTCCCGCGGAGTTCCCCGCCTGGTAGCCCGGGGCCAGGTGGATGTGGACGGCGGCGTCAATGAACAGGGCAACGGCCGTGAGGATTCGCAGTGTCATGCCGGCCGTATGGACCCGCACGGCCCGTCCGGGGCTCTGGGCGCTCATTTGACCACCAGCGTCCCGTGCATGCCCGGATGGTAGGTGCAGTGATACGCGTAGGATCCGGGCTTCGTCGGCGCGGTGAAGGTGGCAGTGCCGCCGCCCTTGACCTGGGCATCGAACGCTGAGCCTTCGTCAGCCGTGACCGTGTGCGCCGCGGCATCCATGTTGGTTACGGTGACCGCCGCGCCGGGGGCCACGGTGAGCGGGTCGCCGTAGGCGAAGTCCTTGATGGTGATGGTGGTGGCGGCGGCGGTGCCCGCCGTCGGGCCGGCCCCGTAGGCGGGGCCGGGTGGGGGCGCCGACGTCGACGCCGGCGATCCGCTGCCGCCGGCGCACCCGCCGGCGCCCAGCAAGATCAGGAGCACCCATAGCGATGACAGCTTCCGACGAGCATTCATTGCGCACCACCCCGAGCGGCTTGAGGAAACGAGCGGATGAACGTACTAGCTATATTGTGCGCCTGACCGGCACGAATGGAACCAGTCTGCGTCGAACGCCGGTCCGGGACAGCCCGGGGAGATAGCGTAGTCCCTGGCATGCATCCTGCAGCCGAGGGAGGAAAATGGCGTGAAGCGTAAGAAGTCCTGGTCCGCATCGCTCACGGTGCTGATTGCCTTTGCAGCGAACGTCCTTGTCGCGGCAGCCAAGACAGTGGCCGCACTTATCTCTGGCTCGGCGTCCATGACTGCCGAGGCGGCCCACTCCTGGGCCGATACCGGCAACCAGGTCTTCCTGCTCATCGCCGAACGGAAAGCCGCGCGGAAACGCGACAAAGCCCACCCCATGGGTTACGGGCGCGAGGCCTACGTATGGTCAATGATCGCCGCCTTTGGCTTGTTTACGGCCGGCGCGGTGGTGTCGGTGATGCACGGCATCCAGCAGCTGATCACCCCGGAACCGCCAGGTGACTATGGGATCGCCTACCTGGTGCTGGCCATCGCGTTCGTCCTTGAAGGCGTGTCCTTCATCCAGGCGTTCCGGCAAAACCGGAAGGCGGCGCGAGAGCTGGACCGGAACACCCTGGAGCAGGTGCTCAAGGGCTCCGACCCCACGCTGCGCGCCGTCTTCGCCGAGGATGGGGCAGCGCTTGTTGGCCTGCTCATCGCCTTCGCCGGGATATTCCTGCACCAGGTCACGGGGTCCTCCGTGCCGGACGCCGTGGGGTCCATTCTGGTGGGCATCCTCCTGGCCGTGGTTGCCGTCGTGCTGATCGACCGGAACCGGCGCTTCCTGGTGGGGCAAGCCGTGACCGGCGATATCGAGGGCACCATGGCCCGCCGCCTCCTCGAGCACCCAGCGATCGAACGCATCACGTACCTGCATGTCGAATACGTCGGCCCGCGCAAGCTTTACGTCGTGGCGGCCGTGGACATACAGGGGGACCTCCGGGAACACGACGTCGCCGCGGCCCTACGCCGCGTTGAACGCGAACTTGAGGATCACGAAACGGTGGAAGAGGCCGTCCTGACACTCGCCACCGCGGACGAGCCCTCGTTGGACTTCCCCGCCGTTTGAGCACAACGCCGACCTCCGGGTCCGGTCCTTCGGCTGGCTCAGGCGCCGGCCGCCGTCGCGTCCATACCTGCCGGTGGCTGCAGGCGGGCCCCGGAGGCCAGCAGCGCCTCGAGAACGGGGGACGGGCTGGGACTGGCCAGAAAGAAGCCCTGGCCCATGCCGCAGCCGAGCGAGCGCAGGAGATCCAGCTGCCCGGTGTGCTCAATGCCCTCGGCGATGACAGCCAGGTCCAGTTTCCGGGCCACTTCCAGAATGCCCTCGAGCATCGCCGCGGCCGGGGCGTCCCCAGGCAGCCCGGACAGGAAGGCACGGTCGATCTTGAGAATGTCCGCGGGCAGCGCAGCGAGCGTGCTGAGCGAGGAGAAGCCGGTCCCGAAGTCGTCGATTGCGATGCGGACGCCGAAGCTCTTCAGCCGGTTCAGGGCAGCGACCCCGCCGTCGGCGCTCGTGGCCAGGGCCGATTCGGTGACCTCGAGGATCACCTTGTCGGCCTGCGAGGCGGGGTGGGCCAGGATGCGCTCCAGGGCTGCCAGGTTCCGGTCACTCGATAGCTGAAGAGTGGAAAGATTGACCGAGACCCAGAAGTCTTCGGCAGTGCCGGGGGACCGGCGCCAGCCGGCGACGTGACGGCTGGCGGTGTCCAGGACCCAGCAGCCGATGGGCCCTATCTCGCCGGTTTCCTCGGCCAAGGGGATGAAGTCGGCCGGTCCCAGCCGGCCCAGGGTCGGGTGCTCCCAGCGGACCAGGGCCTCCACCCCGGCGATCTCGCCGGTGCCGAGATTCACGACCGGCTGGTAGTCGAGGCGCAACTGCCCGGCCTGCACGGCTGTGGCGAGGTCCGCCCGGAGAGCGGCCCGGTAGGTCATTTCGTCATATCCCCGGGCATCGAAGAGCTGGTAGCGGCCTTTGCCGCCGTGCTTGGCCATGTACATGGCGAAGTCCGCCTGCCGCATCAACTCGGCCGGATCTGCAGTGCCGGCGCTGCGCTGGGCGGCGCCCATGCTGACGGTTACCTTCAGCCGGACGTCATCGATGCAGAAAGGGTCCCGCAGCGTGTCCTGGATGCGCCGTGCGACGTCGTCCGTCGCCGTGCCGCCCTCATCCGTCACGACGATCGCGAATTCGTCACCGCCCAGCCGGGCGACGAGGTCATGTCCGCGCACGCAGCCCCGCAGCCGTTGGGCCAGCTGGATGAGCAACGCGTCGCCGCCCTCATGGCCCAGCGAGTCGTTGACGTCTTTGAAGTCGTCGACGTCGATGACCAGCAGGCCTTCACGCCCGTCGCAGACCTCGGCGCCAGCTGTTTCCGGGTTCTTTGTTCCGGGGTCGAACGCGGCGGTGAGGCGTTCGGTGAGGACTGCCCGGTTGGCCAGTCCCGTGAGCGGGTCGTGGGTGGCGCGGAAGGTCAGTTCCAGGTGGTTGTCGTGCACGGTGGCCGCCATGGAATTGAAGGCCTCGGCCAGCTGGCCAAGTTCGTCATTGCGGACAACGCTGATCCGGTGGCTGTAATCACCGGACTGCAGCTTCACGACCCCGCGGTACAGACCCTCCACAGGGCGCATCAGGTACTTGGTCATCCGCCGGCGGAAAAAGAACACCCCGCCCGCGGCCAGGGCAAAGAGGGCCGTGCGGACGGTCGATACCATCTGCTGAAGCCCGGCCCCACGGGCGACGCCGTCGTCAAGCGCGTCGAGCGAAGCGCGACGGACGTCGGCGAGCAGGGCGCGGGCCTTGGCGCTGGATTCGGCGAACGCCGGCGCCTCCGCCACTCGGTTGCCGTGGAGAGTGGCCACCTGGCTTCCCCAGAGATTGTGCGCGGACAGTCCCTCCTGCCAGGCGGCCCGGGCCCCGCGGACTGTGGCCCGCATGCCGTACGCCTCCGGCAGGATCCGGGCGGTGGCATCGAACTGGGCGGAGAGGTCCTTTTGTTGCAACAAAAAGGCGGACGGATCTGCGGGTCCTGCGGACAACAGCTGGAGTCCGGCTTGTTCGTGGGTCTCGATGCCGGTCCGGAGCTCGGAGATGGCCTCCGACTCGACGCGGTGCTGTGCGGCGGCGTGCTGGATCTGGTCCGTGACAAAACGGACGCCGACCAGGGTCACCGCGGCCCCGGCGAGCAGGGCAAGGATCACCAGGATGAATGCCCTGGACCATTCGCGCTGCAGGCTCCCTGCGCGGGCGGGTTTGCCGGTGCGGGGGGTACGGGTGCCCGCCTGCCCTTCAAACGGCATGGCCGGCCCGTCGGATCGTTCGGGTCCACTGGCGTCGTTGGCGGCGGCCGACGGCGGCACAGCAGCAGGGTCAGCCAAGCTGCTGGTGGATTTACGCATGGTCAGCCTCCGGCCGTGTGCCGGCAATCGCCGCATCGTCAAACAGGAGCGTAGCCGAACGTGCCCCGGCTGGTCATGTCCTGCCGCCTCCCGACACTATTGTGAAGCATGTGACAGAAGTGTATTCGACGGGTGGCCCGGCGGGTAGCGTCCGGCGCCGGAACCACACCTGCAGCGCTGAACGTCCCCGGACCGGCTGAGCCGGTCCTGCCGGGGGCTCTAGCTGAGGCAGTCTGCGCAGTAGGCGTGGCCGGCCTTCTCCTTGGCCAGCTGGGACCGGTGCCGCACCAGGAAACAGGAATAGCAGGTGAATTCGTCTTCCTTTTGCGGGATGACCGTGACGGTCAGTTCCTCGCCGGACAGGTCTGCCCCCGGCAGTTCCACGCCTTCGGAGGTATCGGCCTCGTCGAGTTCGCGGACAACGCTTCGCGCGTCAGGCGCATTCGCCGAACGGAGCGCCTCCAGGGAAGCGTTGCGGGATTCCGCGACGTCGGAGCGTACTTCGTCATAATCGGTTGCCACCTGGTGATACTCATTTCAGTTGCTGGGCGTGTGATTCGGAGTCTCTCCGGATCTACTTATCTCTGTATCTCCGGATCTCCGGATCTCCGGGATTGAACCGTACAGCATGACGCCGTGTAAATGCTGGGGACCGGGGCAGTCGCGGCAGTGACGCTCATGACACCCGGAGGCGGACGCCCCCGACGCCGGCCTTCCTGCTTTGTTCGCCACTCGTCACCGGGGCGTCACGCGCCGTTAATTTGGGTGCCCTAGCCTGATTCTTTAGGCACCATCCACCTTGGGCACCATCCGCACCATCCGTCGGGAGGATTCACCATGGCCGATATTGCTGCAGTGCTGGGACGGCTCACGCAGGACGAACTCAATGAACTGCGGTCCCTGGGCCCCAGCGGGCACCTGACCCGGCGCCTGACCGACGCCATCGACCGCGCAGCCGGCGGCCCCGGAGCCGGGCGCGGCTACTACGTCCCCAACGGGAGCGTCAGTTCCACCGGCGGACCGCACGTGGTCCTGCGCAGCGACGTTTCGGGGTGGCTGTTCGGTCCTCCCCAACAGGCCTGACCGAACAGCGACGGGCATCCCCTCCCACTGGACCCGCCAGGTTCCTTCCAGCCCGGCCCCGGAAGGGCCATACTGGCCCAAAGAGAGGGGGCTGGATTGCGGATCCTGATGGTGGAGGATGAGCATGCCCTGGCGGAAACAGTCCGCCGCGGGCTGAAGAACGAGGGGTTCGTCGTCGACGTCGCCCACGACGGCGTGCGGGGACTCGCGGCGGCGCTGGAGAACGCGTACGATGCCATCCTGCTGGACCTCATGCTGCCGCGGATGAACGGCTACGACGTCTTGAAGGAACTGCGGCAACGCAAGGTGTGGACTCCGGTGCTGATGCTCACGGCCAAGGACGGCGAATACGACCAGACCGATGCCTTCGACCTGGGCGCTGATGACTACCTCACCAAGCCGTTCAGCTTCCTGGTGCTGGTGGCCCGGATCAGGGCGTTGATACGGCGCGGAGCGCCCGCCAGGCCTGTCATCATGACACTTGGCACGCTGTCCCTGGACCCCGTCAGCCACAGTGTGCGCCGCGGCGACACCCTCATCAGCCTCACGGCCAGGGAGTACGGGCTCCTGCATTATCTGATGCGCCGGCATGACCAGATCGTCTCAAAGGCGGAAATCCTGCAAAACGTCTGGGATCCGGCTTTCGAGGGCGCGAACAATGTGGTGGAGGTGTACATCGGCTACCTTCGGCGCAAGATTGATGTCCCGTTCGGGATCCACAGCCTGACCACGGTGCGCGGCATGGGCTATCTGCTCAGCGCCGACCCGACCCCTGAACCCCGTGCCGCCGGGAGTTCCGAGGAGTGACGTCGGCCGGCGCCACAGGTTCCGGAAGGGGAAATGTGATCTCAAAGCGGCAGTGACCCGCCGGTCCGTCCGTCGGACGGATGCTCCCATGATGGGCGGCCACAATTCCAGCCGCGATGGCCAGGCCAAGTCCGCTGCCGCCGCCTTCCCGGGAACGGCTGCCATCGAGCCGGACAAACCGTTCGAAGATCCGTTCCCGGTCCGCCTCCGGGATGGGGTCGCCGTCGTTGTCGACAGTGAGGATGACCCGGTCCCCGGCGGTGTGCAGGTCCACGGCGATCCGGGACAGGGCGTGGCGGTCCGCGTTGTCCAGGACATTCCGCAGGACCTGCGCCAGCCGCCGGGCGTCGCCGCGGATCCGGGTCGGAACGAGCTGCACCGAGATCTGGTTCCGGCTGGTGGACCGCAGCCGGCGGATCTCCTGGTCCAGCACGTCGTCAAGATCGACGTCCTTCTGCTCCACGCGCAGGCCGCCGTCGTTGGCCTTGGCCAGTGTCAGCAGGTCCTCCACGAGGAAGCTCATGCGGGCCGTCTCCTCGGAGAGGACATCCTTCATCTGAAGCCACATCGCCCCGGTCGGGTCCGCCGCCGCGATCTCGATCCCGGCCCTCAGCGTGGCCAGCGGGCTGCGCAGCTCGTGGCTGGCGTCCGAGACGAATCTGCGCTGTTCGGTGTCCGAGGCCTGCAGCCGGTCCAGCATGGTGTTCATGGTCAGCGCCAGGGCGTGGATTTCGTCGTTGGTGGGCGGGACGTCGACGCGCCCGTCCAGCCGCTCGGCCTTGATCCGGGCCACCTGGCCACGGATCCGCTCAACCTGGCGGAGGGAACGCCCCACCAGGAGCCATACGGCCACGGCCACGGTCCCGAGCAGCAGCGGCGTGGCTCCCAGCATGAACCACGCAACGGTGGAAATGGTGTCCGCCTGTATCTGTGATGCCTGGGCCACCACCACGGTATAGCTCAACGTGCCGGTCCGTGCTCCCACGGTGACGATGTGGTAGTCGTCGGTGTCCCCGATGCTCGGAAGGCTCGAGACGTCCTGGGTCATGGTGTGGCCCGGGCTGGGCCGCTGGGCTGAGAGCGGGGCGTTGGCGACCTCGGGGTCCGAGCTGGCCAGGACATACCCTTCGGCATCCAGCACCTGGACGAACTGGCCCGCATGCGCGGTGTCAATGATGTAGGCGCGGGCATCCTCGATGTCCATGTCCTCCATCTCGGCGACCACGTCCAGGGCCTTCTGCTGGGCTGCGGCGTCGCTCGACCGCGCCAGGGACGCCTGCAGCAGGACCAGAAGGACGACGCCGCCGAGCAGCAGCGCCACGGCTACGACGCCGACGGCGACCGCCGTCGAGCGCTTCCGCACGCCCCATCGAATCTCGCCCGTGCCGGGGCCGGAGGGGGCCCGTTTGCCCAGTGCCATGCTCCAAGAATGCGTCAATGCGCGGTTCGGGACAACCACCGCGGCCGCATTGCCGGCGCCGCCCGCCCGGCCGGCACCCCCGGCGGTGGCCGGAGCGCTCCTGCATGAGCGCACGTCCCCAGGGAGAGGCTGCTCTCAGTCTCTTCTCAGCGGGATGGGGGAGAGTGGAAATAGGCCGCATAAGACCGGCCGCCGGCCGCCACGGGGCCGTTCGTCCACAGATTCCGGCCGCACGCTCTCCTCAACCAGTGTGCGGCCGGACACGGCACCCGGGCGAAGCGGCGCAGCGGACGCCGACACAGCCGCTACCGATATTGCATGCCGATAAGCCGCGGGCCAGCGCCTCAAGGCCGGGGCGTCACCCGGAGCCAGACGAACTGCCGGGCGTCCAGGACCAGTCCCGCGTCGAGGCACACGTGGGCGCCGGTCAGGACGTCGACGGCGCCGGCCGCGAAGCCGGAGAGCGTCAACGCCGTTACCTCCTCGGGGCCGTCGCTGAAGTTGGCCAGGGCGAGGATCAGCGTTCCATTTCCGGGACGCTGGTACCCCAGGACACCCGGGTTGTTCGTGGCGAACCCGACCAGCCGGGTCCCGGCCAGTTCCGGCGTCGCGGACCGTACGGACACCATCCGGCGCAGCCCGGCAAAGACCGCCCCGGCGGGGGTTTCCGGCTCCGCGCGCCGCGCGTACCCTGCGGCCGGGTAGTGCGGCCGGTGCACCCAGCGGCTGTCCGTTCCGTGGCCTTCCTCGTCGGCGTACCCGTAGTCGTTGAACTGGCCGACCTCGTCACCGAGATACAGCAGCGGGATGCCCCCGGTGCTGAAGGCCACCGAGTGGGCCAGCAGGATCCGGTCCACCGCCGCAGCGGTTCCGCCCTCGAGCCCGCAGAGCGACGCCGTTGTGCCGGAAATCCGGCAGTCGCCGGTGCGGGGGTTGTCCTGAAAAGGCACGCCGCGGGCGAAGCTGCCAGGGAAACGGTTGACGTAGAAGGAATTGAGGAACCGCCGGTGCTCGAAGGCATTGATGCCAAGCTCGGCAGCGTCCTCATCCGCAAACGTCCAGCCGATGTCGTCATGGCTGCGGACATAGTTCACCCACGCCGTGCCGTCCGGAATATTGTGGCGCCGCTCCAGGGCCTGGGTGAGCAGGGACACGTCGCGGGTGGCCAGCGCCTCCCAGGTCAGCGCCATCTGCAGGGGGTTGTAGGAGAGCTGGCACTCGGCGGGGTCAATGTAGCGGGCCACCTCGTCGGGGTGGACGATCGCCTCGGACTTGAACAGCAGCGACGGCGCCGCCAGCCGGCACACGGCGTTGAACGCCTGCAGCAGCGTGTGGGCTTCGGGAAGGTTCTCACAGGGCGTGCCGAGCTGCTTCCAAATGAAGGCGACGGCGTCCATCCGGAGAATGTCCACGCCCTGGTTGGCCAGGAACAGCATCTCGCCCGCCATGGCCCGGAACACGTCCGGGTTGGAGTAGTTCAGGTCCCACTGGAAGGTGTGGAACGTGGTCCAGACCCACCGTCCGTCCGGCAAATCCACAAATGAGCCGGGATGGTCGTCCGGGAAGATTTCGCGCACGGTTTGCTCGAACGCGTCCGGCATGGACCTGTCCGGGAAGATCCAGTAGTAGTCGCTGTAGGCCGGCTCGCCCGCGGCCGCCTTCCGGGCCCATTCGTGCTCGTCGGAGGTGTGGTTGAAGATGAAGTCGACCACGAGGCTGATGCCGTTCGCCCGCAGCTCGGCGGCGAGGTCACGCAGCTGCTCCATGGTGCCCAGCCCGGGATTGACGTCCCGGTAACTGGAAACGGCGTAGCCGCCGTCGGAGTGCGGTTCGGGGGCCAGGAACAGCGGCATCAGGTGCAGGTAGGTCAGGCCCAGTTCCTTGAAATAGGGGATCCGGGCGCGGACGCCTTCGAGGTCCCTGGCGTATCTGTCGACGTAGCAAACGCCGCCGAGCATGGTGTTGGACTGGAACCAGCCGCTGTTGTGTTCCCGTTCGGCGTCGAGGCCCTTGAGCGCGGCAGGCCTCTCTGCCCACGAGCGGGCAGACTGCATCACAAGGTCGGTGAGCTGATCCAGCCAATCCGGCCGTGCGCCGTAGAGATCGTGGAACAGCCGGAACAAGGCCGGGAAATGACGGTCGAAGCGCTCTTCGAAGACGGCCCGGTCCGCGCCGTCCCACCCGATGCCCGTGCCCGCCGCTAAGGCCCGGAGCACATGCCGGCGGGCCTCGCTGTCGACGCCGTCTGCTAAGAGGGCGGGTTCAACCATGGAGCATCTCCTTTGACCAGTTTCAATCCCCGACGGCGCGACGACCGTTCACATCCTTGCAGACGGACGCGCGGGTGCCCAGCACGGCAGCCGTGTCCGGCGAGGGAAGGCAGCCGACAGCCGATGCCGCCCATGCTGCTGCCGGGAAGGTCTATAGGCTGGCGTGATGACCGCCCTGACTGATCTCCTGCCCACGCTGCTGGGCGTCGGGCTCCTGATGCTGGTCACCGTGGGGTTGCTTGCGGTCTTCCGGATCCCGCACCGAACGGCGCCGGCGCTGGCCATCCTGCGCGGGGCTGTGCAACTGGCTGTCATCAGCCTCATACTGGGCACTGTCATCACCAGTCCGGTCTGGGTCGGCGCAGCACTTCTCGTGATGTTTTCGGTGGCCGCAGTGACGGCCGCGCGTCGCCTGGGGTGGAGTTGGGGCCGCCTGGCGGTAGTGGGGGGCTCGATGGCGGCCGGCATCCTGGTGACCCTGGCGATCGTTTTCGGCACGGGCGCGATAGCCCTGACGCCCCGCTACGCGCTGGCAATTGGGGGGATCGTGATCGGCAATGCGATGACCATCGCCACCCTGGCCGGCCGGCACTTTGCCGAGTCGGTGAATGAACGTTGGGATGAGGTTGAAGCGTGGCTGGCTTTGGGGGCGACGCGGCGTCAGTCGACGTTGGAGCTGGCCCGGCGCGCCGTCTATTCAGCCCTCATTCCTTCGACCGACCAGACTAAGACGACGGGACTTGTCACCCTGCCCGGGGCGTTTGTGGGTGCGATCTTCGGCGGCCTTTCACCCTTGGAAGCGGGCCGCTTCCAGATCGTCGTCCTCGCCTCGATCATGGCGGCAGGTTCCATGACCGCCGTGGCCCTGATCGGGATCATCGCGCCGGTGAGGGTGCGTCCGGTGCCTCCACGCTAGCTTCCGCGCAGTGGCCCGTCCTAACTACGCCGGCACCCGGATGACGAGGGGGTCCATCGCCTGGCCGTCGGCGTACTGGCCGTCGAACAGTTCCGAACCGGCCTGGGAGATGGCGACCTCGACGCGCTCCCAGACGAGAAACCCTTCCATGTTGCGGGGCGCGGCAGTGCGCAGGGTGCCGACATCCGAGCGGTCGGTCCCGCCGCCGTCGCCCGTGCTGATGGACAGGACCCCGTGCCCGGCCGCGAACTCGACCCATGGATCCAGCAGCCGGACGAACATCATTCCGTGGTGCCCGGCGACGCGGACATCGCCGCGGAACCGCAGCACCCCGGTGCCACTGGCGGGATCGTACTCGGAACCGGCGGGAGCGAAACAGAACTCTCCGGACGCAGTGACCGTGGCGCCGTCGGCCGCGGAAACAGCACCGTCCGGGAGTCCCGAAATGTAATCCATAAAGCTGCGCTTGATGCCCCAGGTCAGACCCGGCAGGGGCAGCGGGGCGGGGGAGGCGGACGTTGGTGTCACGTAGGTTCTCCTGGGCTGTCGGGCGGATCTACGTCCGAGCCTAGCCGCGGATCCGCGCCGGGCTGAACTGTTGCACCGCCGCCGCTTCATCCTGCGTATTTCTCTGACGGCGTATGCCCGCCAGGACTACTCCCGGGACGGCGGTGGTTGACTTGGATGAGTACCGTTTAGCAGGAGGTGCACCGTGGCCGCGTCAATCAGCAGGGTATCCGGATCCGATGTGTCCGAAGACCCGCTGGATTCCTATTCCGCAACGGTCATCCGCGTGGCCGAGGCTGTCACCCAGCACGTCGCCGCGCTCGAGATGACCGGCAACGGGCGCAACGGCAGGTTGAGGGTCGGTGCGGGGTCGGCCGTGCTGTTCACCACGGACGGATATCTGCTGACGAACGCCCACGTAGTGGGAGGCGCCCAGTCCGGCCACGCAGTCTTCGCCGACGGCACCAGCACGGCTGTTGACGTGGTGGGCGCCGACCCGCTCTCCGATCTTGCCGTGGTCCACGGCAGGGCACCCACCGCTGCACCGGCTGAACTCGGCGATGCCGAGTCCCTTCGGGTCGGCCAGCTGGTCATCGCCGTGGGCAATCCGCTCGGGCTCGCCGGCTCCGTCACCGCCGGGGTGGTCAGCGGGCTGGGCCGTTCGATCCCGGTCTGGTCCGGACGGAGCCGGCGCGTGATCGAGGACGTCATCCAGACCGACGCGGCCCTCAACCCCGGCAGCTCCGGCGGGGCGCTGGCAGACGCCCGCGGGCGGATCGTCGGCATCAATACGGCCGTGGCCGGTGTTGGGCTCGGCCTGGCCGTTCCCATCAACGCGACGTCCCGGCGGATCATCGCTTCGCTGCTCAAGGACGGCCGCGTCCGCCGGGCCTACCTGGGCCTGGTCAACACACCCATCCAGTTGCAGCCGAGCGCCGTCGTCCGGACGGGCCGCAGGGAGGGCCTGCTCGTGGTCGAAGTCCTCCCGGATTCCCCCGCCGAGCGGGCCGGGCTACGGGCCGGCGACATCCTCCTGAAGGTCGGACACATGTATGTGTCCAACGCCGAGAGCCTGCAGAAACTGCTGTTCGCCGAAGCGATCGGGGAGCCGCTGGACCTTGCCGTGCTCCGGGACGGCGCGGACCTGCGACTGGTGGCTGTGCCCGCCGAGATGACCGATAACCAGTAGGGAAACCCGGTCCCGACCCGCGGTTTCAACGTGCTGGAATTTGGCCGCCGGGGGCCAATTCCTTGCCCGCCTAAACTACTTGGGTCCGCATGGCGGCGGCCCGCGGAATTACTTGGTTGGCGCCGCAATCACCTGCCCTCCGCTCCGCCCGCTTACTCAGCGGTACTGACCCCTGTACGCGTCTTTCTTTGGGCGAAAGATCGGGTAGCGGCATGCCTTGTTGCGCCCCGCCGGGCGTGTCACGGTGTCATTGGAAAGCCGGAGGGAACAGAGCCTCAGTACGGCCTGGTTTCAATGTTGATCCGGCTCTCCATAGACGATTGAGTTCGTTTTACCTGGGGAAATCGGAGAACATCGTGGATAGCCCAAAGGAAACAGCACCTTCCATTTCGGTCCGCCTCTTCGGATCATTCGAAGTGCGCCGGGACGGCGTGGCGCTCACCGCCGCCGACATGGGCGGATGCAAGCCCCGGCACATACTGGAAATCCTTCTCCTGAACCTTGGCACGCCCGTGTCCAAGACCCGCCTGATCGATCTTCTCTGGGGAGCAGGAGCCAGTGACGGCTCCGTAGCGACCCTCGAGAGCTATATCAGCGGTATCCGCCGTGCCATCCAGCCGGGGCAGACTAAGACCGGCCCGCTCCGCACGGCCAACAGTGGCTACGTGCTGGACCCTACGCTCGTGGACCTCGATCTGTTCCGGTTCCGTGACCTGGTCCGCGACGCGGGTGAGCTGCCTCCGGCGGAGGCCTACCCCCTGATGCTCGAGGCCCTGGAGATTTCCGCCGAGCCGCTGCTCGGGTTCGAACTTGCCTCCGATTGGGCCGAAGAGGCGCGCGCACGTCATACAGCCGAGAAGGTGGCGCTGCAGATCCTCGCGGCAGAAACGGCGGCTCGGCTGGACAAACCAGACGATGCCGTCAACCTGGTCCAAGCTGCCATTCGCGCGGAGCCCCTGAACGAGCGGGCCTGGACGGTGCTGGTGACGGCCTATGAACAGGCAGGCCTGCCGGCCGAGGGCCTCTCGGCCTATGACCGCTGCCGGCGGCTCTTCGACCGCGACCTTGGCTGCAGCCCCGGTCCGGCCCTCCAGGAAGCTCATCTGCGGCTCCTGCGGCAGCGTGCGGAAAGCAACTCCGAACTCTCCGAGGTACTGGCGGCGCTGCTCTATCTGGGCGAGCGGTTGAACGGGCCCAAGAGCCGGCAGTTGCCGGCGGCCGAGTCCCGGCGCATGCACGAGAACGCCGGGCGGGTGCTTGATTCCTTCCTCCAGCGCGTCCGGGCCGCGGTCTGACCCCCGCGGGGCCGCCACCGGTGGACCGGCGGCGCCCAATTGATGACCGGGATGGCCGCCACCGGGACGCGGGCGTTAGCTTCGTCACGTGGCCGGGATTCTCGGGGAATTCCGCCGCGCCGGGCCCCATACTGGGAATATCCCCGGCGGGCAGTCCCACCGCCAGGTGTGAGGAGGGCCCATGGAAACCTTGAAGAAAGTCGTCACGAACGAGTACTTCCCCGCAGCCGCTGTGCTGTCCGGAGTCATCCTGTTCTGGGTCCTGGGCCTCTTCGGCGGACTGTCCCTCCTAAGCACCCGCCAAAGCCCGGTGACCACCCTGACGTGGATGATGTTCGTCTACGCCGCAGCGGTGCTCTCGCCCCTGGCCGGGCTTGTCGCCGCCATCGACCTCGTGCGCCGGTGGCTGCGGAACCGGCAGGCGGCCACGGCGGAATCCGCCTAGTCCGCCCCGCCTGGTCCGCCCCGGCGCCCGGCCGGCGCCATGCCGTTGCCGGCGTCGTCTGTTAACCGAAGCGCCACTGTTACTCGAAGCGCGACGGATCACCCATGCCGCGCCGGACGATTTCCGCGACGCCGCTGGAGTAGTCGATCACCGTGGTTGGCTCGGCACCACAGTCGCCGGAATCGATCACGGCGTCCACCACGTGGTCCAGGCGTTCCTTGATCTCCCACCCCTGAGTGAGTGGCTCTTCCTCATCGGGAAGCAGCAAAGTGCTCGACAGCAGCGGCTCGCCGAGCTCAGCGAGCAGTGCCTGCACGACGTGGTTGTCCGGGATGCGCACGCCAACAGTCTTTTTCTTCGGGTGCAGCAGCCGTTTCGGGACCTCCCTGGTCGCCGGCAGGATGAAGGTATAGCTGCCCGGCGTGACGGCCTTGATGCTGCGGAACACATCGTTGTCGATCTGGACGAACTGGCCCAACTGGGCGAAGTCCTTGCAGACGAGGGTGAAATGATGTTTGCCGTCCAACTGCCGGATGGTCCGGATCCGGTCCAGGGCCTCCCGGTTACCCAGCTGAGCGCCCAGCGCATAGCAGGAATCCGTGGGGTAAGCGATCAGGCCGCCTGAGCGCACGATGTCCACCGCCTGGAGGATCGAACGGTGCTGGGGGTTCTCGGGGTGCACATCGAAGTATCTCGCCATGCCAAGAGCATACGCCCGGCGGCCGCCCGGACGGCCACTGCGGAGCCCGTCAGCCGACCCGAACGCCCCGCGGCGGAGCAGGGCCGGCCGCTGCTTGTGCACAGACAGTTCTGTCTGATACCTTCGTTCCCGATGTAGACAAACCTGTCTACACCCCACTCATGCAGCTTTGCGGCACGAACACCGAGAGCGAGAACCGAATGCTGTCAATGGCAGGAAAGACAGTTCTGATCACCGGAGGCACCGGCGGGATCGGCAAGGCCACGGCTCTGGGTCTGGCCGCCCTGGGTGCGCGGGTTGCCATCACCGGCCGCAATGCTGACAGGGCATCTCGGGCAGCTGAGGAGATCGGCGCTGTGGCGTCGGCACCCGTCGAGGTGTTCACCGCCGATCTCTCCTCCCAGCGGGAAGTCCGCAGGCTGGCCGAGGAGGTACTGAATACCTTGGACCGCCTCGATGTGCTGGTCAACAATGCGGGCGGATTCTGGAACACCCGCCGCGTCACCGTGGATGGACTTGAGTACACCTTCGCCCTTAACCACCTTGCTCCTTTCCTGCTCACCAACCTGCTCCTTGAACGGTTGAAGGAGAGCGGACCGGCGCGGATCGTGACGGTCTCGTCCGGCGCCCAGGCCATGGCCCGGATGGACTTCGCGGACCTGCTGGCCGAACGGTCCTACTCGGGGCAGCGGGCGTACAACCAGTCGAAACTGGCCAACGTCTTGTTCACTTACGGACTCGCCTCACGTCTCTCCGGCACTCACGTCACCGCAAATGTGCTCCACCCCGGAGTCGTGGCGACGGCGTTCGGAGCCGAAGATCCGGGCCGGCTGCAAGAGTTCCTGACACCGCTGGTTCGGCGGTGGATGAAGACCCCGGAGCAGGGCGCCCGGACCTCCATATACCTTGCCTCGGCGCCGGAGCTCGAAAACGCCACCGGCCAGTACTTTGCCAACAGCACTCCGAAGAAATCATCAAAACGCAGCTACAGCCAGTCCGATATCGACCGCCTCTGGCAGGTCAGCTCGGCCCTGGTCGGCCTTGAATCCGACTCTGAAAGAAGCACGAACCTCCCATGACCCCACAGCGCACGCTCGTCCTTGTTGCCCACCCCGACCTGGAAAGCTCGCGGATCACCGCGCACCTCACCTCAGCCATCATGGACTTGGAGCACGTGACGGTGCATGACCTCTCCGCCGCCCACCCGGACCGGCGGTTCGACACCGCCCGGGAACAGGAGTTGCTGCGCGGGCACGACACCATCGTCTGGCAGTTCCCGTGGCACTGGTACTCCGTCCCGGGGGTCCTGAAGGAGTGGATGGACCAGGTGCTTACGTACGGCTTCGCGTACGGCGCCGGAGGCGACGCCCTCCACGGAAAGCGGCTCCAGCTGGTGCTGTCAACCGGCGGCCCTGAATCGTCCTACGCGCCGGCAGGACACAACCGCTTCACTATGGAGGAGCTCCTGCGCCCCCTCAACGCGACCGCGCACTTGTGCGGCCTGGAGATGGCCCGGCCACTCATCCTGCATTCGGCACCCCGGGTGGACGCCAACGAACTCGGCCGGCACGCCGCCCGGTATCGCGAACTGCTGGCTCCCGCGTCGGTCGCCGCGCGGTAGCCGGAATCCGGTGCGTCGGATCAGACGCAAAGGGGGAGCGGCGGTCAGGCGGCCTGGGCGGCGAACATGAAAGCAGACCCGCCGGCCCGGCTCCACGAAAGTTTTGCCCGGCCGAGTAGCCCGTTGCCGCCGGCAGCAGCACCGCCAGCGTCCAGCCCAGGGCGTCGTCCGCCGTCACGGCCACACAGTCACAACTGCTCGTCGTGGTGGATCCGTTCGCCGAGCTGCCGCAACGGCTCCCCGCTGCCGCTCCACTGTTGGGCGATGAACTCTGCCGCTATGGACACCGCCGTTTCCTCCGGGGTGCGGGCGCCCAGATCCAGGCCGACAGGACTGTGAAGCCTGGACAACTGGGCCTCAGTCAGTCCCGTCTGCCGAAGCCGTGCCATCCTGTCCTCGTGCGTGCGCCGGGATCCCATGGCGCCGATAAAGGCCACGGGGCTGCCGCGCAGGGCCACCTCAAGGACGGGGATGTCGAACTTCGGGTCGTGGGTCAGGACGCAAAGCACAGCCCTGGAATCCAGCAGCCCTTGGGCAAACTGCGCGCTCAGGTACCGGTGTGGCCACGCGTTGACCACCTCGGCTGCGTCAGGGAATCGCGCCGGCGTCGCGAACACGGACCGCGCATCGCAGACGGTCACCCGGTAGCCCAGGAACGCGCCCAGCCGCGCCAGCGCCGCGGCGAAGTCAATGGCGCCGAAGACGAGCATGCGCGGCGGCGGCGCATAGCTGGCAAAGAAGACGCGCATGCCGGTGTCCAGCCGCTCGCCGTCCACGCCGTAGTTCAGGATGCCCGTCCGGCCGGCGGCGAGAAGACCCTGGGTGTCGTCGCCGACGGCGCGGTTGGTCCGGTCCGAACCCAGGTCACCCTCGCAACCGTCCGGCCTGACAACCAGGTGCCGCCCCACACGGCCGGCATCAGGGTGTTCAATGACCGTGGCGACCCCCACACGGCGCCCGTCGGCGATGTCCTGGGCGACGGCGTCGAGTTCGGCAAAGTGTTGCCGGGAGACAGGTTCGACGAAGATGTCGATGATTCCACCGCAGGTCAGGCCCACGGCATAGGCGTCGTCGTCGCTGATCCCGTAGCGCACCAGGGCCGGCTCGCCGTCGTCCTTGACCTGGGTGGCGAGCTCGTAGACGGCGCCCTCGACGCAGCCGCCGGAGACGGAGCCCACGGCCTCGCCGCCGGCCGTCACCAGCATGGCGGCCCCGGGGAGCCGGGGCGCAGATCTGAATGTGCTCACAACGGTGGCCAGGCCTGCCGTGGCACCGCTTCGCCAGTCGGGCAACATGACCGCGAGGACATCACGCATCGGCGCTCCTCAGAGCCTGCCGCACAGCCGGAGCAGCCGGAACGCCGAACGCCGGCCGGCCCAGTACGCGATGCACGCTACGACGGCGATAACGCCGAGGACCTTCACCGGGCTGGACAATTGCTCCGCCGCGATTTCCTTGGCGAGGCTCAGCGCATCCAGGCTGCCGTCCGGCGCAGCCGCCGCCGAGACAGGCACAGGGACCGGAGCCGGGGTGGGTTCGGGGACCGCCGCAGGGGTCGGCCCCGCAGGGGCTTCCTGCGCAGGGGGTGCTGCCTCAGTGAGCATGGCCTGCAGATTTTTCGCGAAGAGCGACATCATCTGCTCCGTGACGCTGCCGATCACCCCCTTGCCCATGGCCGCTGCCTTGCCGGACAGCGCCAGGTCTGCGCTGACGGAACCCCGTGTGGCCGCTCCGTCTTCGGCCAGCACCAGGGTGACGGTGGCCTCGGCGGTGCCTTGTCCGCGGGTCTCCTGGGCCTTGCCGCCAAGGACCGCACGATGTTCCGGGGCGTTTCGTTCAATGACGTTCAGCAGGCCCTTGTATTGCATCGTGACCGGGCCGAGCTTTACCGTCATGCCCACTTGGTAGGCGTCGTCCGAGAGCTTGTTCAGGATCCTGGCCCCCGGAAGGCAACCGGCCACCCGTTCAAAGTCCATCAGCGTGTCCCACACCTGGCTTATTGGTGCGACCACCGAGAACGTGCTGTCAATGTGCATGGGCTGGTTCCTTGCCTCTCGCTCGTTCGTGCGTGTCCTGTGAAGGCGGCCCCTCGCCGCGAATGGCGGCAGCCACCTGCGCCAAGGCCCGGTAGCTGTGGCCGCTGACGAAGGCGTCGCAGTAGGGCAGGGCCGCCGCCATGCCGCCCACGAGGGGCCGGTACTGCGGGGCTGCCTTGCGCGGATTCACCCAGATGATCCGGTGGGCGAGCCGGCGCAGGCGGGCCATCTGCGCCGCGACCTGTTCCGGATCCTCGTAGGCCCAGCCGTCGGAAAACACCACCACCACAGCGCCCCGCGCCAGTCCGCGGCGGCCGTGCTCGTCGACGAAGCGCCGGAGGCATTCGGCGATCCGGGTTCCGCCGGCCCAGTCCGGCGCGGAGACAGCGGCGCGGGCCAGGGCCTGGTCCGGATCACGCAGGGCCAGTTGCCGTGTCAGCCGGGTCAGCCTGGTGGAGAAGACAAAGGCTTCCGCTCCGGCCCGGGTCACGGCGCCCTGCAGGAAGGATACGAAGACCCGGGAGTAGGGTTCCATCGATCCCGAAACATCGCAGAGCAATACCAGTTTGCGGCGCTGCTCGCGCCGGCGGGCATAGAGCAGCAGCGGGGCGTCGGTCCCGGACCGGCGGGCAGCGCGCACTGTCGCCCGGACATCCAGGCTCGCCGTGCTGTGGGCCGACGTGCGCGTGCGGCGGCTCAGGCGCAGCGGCGTCGCGAGCTGCAGCGCCGCCGCCAGCCGCCGGACCGCCGCTACTTCATCGGCGGAAAGCTCGGCGAAGGATGTCACCTGCAGGTGTTCGTCTGCGGAAACCATGGCAAGGACGGCCTCCCGGTCAGTGCGGCCGTCCTCCGCGGAGCCGTCCCGGCCGGGGAAGGCCAGGCGCGGCTGCTGCGGCGTGCCGGGGGCCGGGCCCGGCGTCTGGCTCCCTGGCGCTGCGGGCTTGGTCCGGAGGGCCGGTGCGGGCGGCGCCGCTGCCGCGCCGGGCACGCTGCCCGGCTGGGCGGGGGCGGCGTTCCCGCGGAACACGGCCGCGAAGACGGCATCGAACACGGGCACTTCTTCGCGGGCGGACACGAGCACCACGCGGCAGGTCCAGTAGAGCTGCTCAAGCCGGGCCGGGGGGATCAGGTGGAGCGCCTCGGCGAGCCGCGCCGCCCGGTCCGGCGAGGTCGCCAGGCCGGCCCTCCGGATGGCCGTGACGAACGCGGCGGACAAGGCGGCCGCCTCGACCAGTGGCGGCTGCGGCGGCTGATCGGTGGCACTGTTGTTCTGGGCGGGGCCGTGGTCTTCAGCCATCGGTGCCGTCCACGAGCCAGGCCGCGCCGCGGGAGCCGACGAGTTCGAGGTCATCGCGGTTCTTGACGATGGAGCCCCACGTTTGCTCGGTGGTGCCGGGGTCGATCCGCTCCACCCCCAGCACGGCCAGGGCCGAGACCCAGTCGATTGCCTCGGAGATCCCGGGCGGCTTGGCGAGGTCCAGGGTGCGCAGCCGGGTGATGACGGCAGCGGCCTGGAGGGCCAGCGGGCCGCTGCTGGCAGGAACCCGGCGGCGCACGATCTCGGCAATCCGGGCGGGTCCCGGGTAGTCGATCCAGTGGTACAGGCAGCGGCGGGTCAGGGCGTCGTGAAGGTCCCGGGTCCGGTTGGAGGTCAGGATCACGATGGGGGGATGGGTGGCGCGGATTGTGCCCAGCTCCGGGATGGTGACGGCGGATTCGGCCAGCAGTTCAAAGGTGAAGGCCTCGAATTCGGCGTCGGCGCGGTCGATCTCGTCCAGGAGCAGCACGGCAGGCCGCGGGCCGGGATGTTCCAGCGCCTGCAGGAGCGGGCGCCGCAGCAGGTACTGGGAGGCAAACAGGTCCGTTTCCGTGACCTCGGTGTCGCGGACTTCGGCCAGCCGGATGCCGAGCAGCTGGCGCTGGTGGTTCCACTCATAGAGGGCCTCACCGGCGTCGATTCCCTCGTAGCACTGCAGCCGGTACAGCGGGGTGTCGAGGAGCTCGGCCAGCGCCTTAGCGGCCTCCGTCTTCCCGACCCCCGCCTCGCCCTCGAGCAGGATGGGCTGCGGCAGGCGGACAGCCAGGAACAGGGCCGTCGCCAGTCCGACGTCGGCCAGGTAGTTGGCCCGGTCCAGCGCGGCCATCAGCGATCCGACATCCGGGACCCGGCGCCGCACGTCCTCCTCCGCGCCGGCCCGCGCCGCCGCCGTCATAGGGCCCCCAGCAGCCCGGCAAGGAGGCGCCGGTAGTCGTCTTCGGTGTCGACGTCCGGGGGGACGGGGCCGGCTGTGCGGACCTCGACGACGTCGTCCGCCCGCTGTGCCAGGAGCTTCCAGACGGCTTTGTCCCCGTGCAGGGCGGCCAGGTCCGGCAGCAGGCGCCGGGCAAACGCCATCGGGTGGCCCACGCCGTCGTCGTAGCGGCACACCGCGATGCCGGCAGTGTGCGCAGGAGTGGGCTGCAGGGCGCCAAGCACTGCCCGGACGCTCGCGGCCCGGACACCGGGCTGATCGCCGAGCAGCAGGACGACGGCGCTGGTGCCCGGATGGAGGGCGGCGAGGGCCGTGGCGATCGAGGACGCGCACCCTTCGCCGAAGTCCGGGTTGAGCACCACATCGCAGCCGCTGGTGTCCACAGTGCGCTCCACGTCGGCCGCTGCGCCGCCCAGGGCCAGCACCGTCTGGCCGAAGCCACAGTCCCGGGCAGTCGCCAGGACGGCATCGAGCAGCACTCCGGCGCCGTAGGGCAGCAGTTGCTTCGGCCGGCCCAGTCGCCGGGAACCGCCCGCGGCCAGGATGATGCCGGCGGTCCGGGGCCCGGGGCTTTCTGCCGCCGGCAACGGCTCAGGTCGTAACGGCATAGCGTTCCGGATCTTTGCGGAAGGCGGCCCGGCAGCCGGGCGAGCAGAAGTAGACGGCGGCCCCTTCGTGAACCAGGTGCAGGGACGATTCGAGGGCCGGGACAGACATGCCGCACACCGGGTCGACCGCGCTCGCCGGCCCCGGTGGTACTGGCTCCGTGCCGAAGCTCGTGGCCGCCGCGGCAGCGGACGCCAGGGGCGGGGCGGCGCGCCGCGCCCTGGACCGTTCACCGACCAGCTGGGCGAGGATGGACAGGGCGATCTCCCCGGGGGTCCGGGCGCCGAGTTGCAGCCCGGCCGGTGTGAAAACCCGCCGCCGCAGGGCGTCGTCGACGTCGAGGGATTCCAGGACGGCGGCGCCGCGGGTTCTACTGGCCACGAGGGCAACGTAGGGGACACCGGCCCGCAGGGCGGCTTCCAGGGCACGCTCTTCCGCTTTGCCGTGCGAGGCGACAATCAATGCCGCGTCGTCCCCGCGGGGATCTGCGGATTCGCCGTCCGTCAGTTCGACTTCGAGGCCGACGCCGGAGCCGAGCGTTTCCAGGGCCTGCGCCACCGGCGTCGTGCCCACCACCACGACACGGGGCGCCGGAATCCGCGGCTGGAGGAAGATCTCGATCGCCCCGCCGCTCAGGCACGGGTTGGTGACCTCGACGGCGCCTTCCTCCGCGGTGCGGGACGGTTCTCCGGGCAGCACCCGCAGCAGGAGGGGTTCCTGGGTGGCCAGGACCTGCCGGCTGTACTCGCGCACCGACTCCTCCACGCAGTTTCCGCCCACAAAGCCGTGGATCTCTCCGCCGGGCAGCACCAGGGCGGTGTCCCCGGCGTGGGCGCTCGTCGGATGCTGGGCGCGGACCACCGTGGCATGGACGAACGGCTCGCGGCGGCTGGCGAGTTCATCGGCCCTGGCGGCCAGGGATCCTGCGGTGGAGGCCATCAGATCGGCGGCCGGGCCCGGCCCTGCATGGCAGCCCAGACGCGGGCCGGGGTGCAGGGCATGTCCATATGTGTGACGCCGAACGGCGCCAGGGCATCGACAACAGCGTTGACGATCGCCGGCGGTGAGCCGACTGTGGCGGACTCGCCGATGCCCTTCGCCCCGATCGGGTGGTGCGGGGAGGGCGTGACAGTGAATCCGGTTTCCCAGTCCGGCACTTCCATGGCCGTGGGGATCAGGTAGTCCATGAAGGACCCGGCGAGGCAGTTGCCGTCCTCGTCGAACTCGATGATCTCCATCAGGGCCATGCCCACACCGTCCGTCAGCCCGCCATGCACCTGGCCTTCGATGATCATCGGGTTGATCCTGGTGCCGCAGTCATCCACCGCGATGAAGCGCCGCACTTTGACCTGCCCCGTGCCGGGATCGATGTCGACGACGCAGATGTAGGCGCCGAACGGGAAGGTCAGGTTCGGCGGGTCGTAGGTGACCTCGGCGTCGAGGTTTCCGTCCACGCCCTCAGGCAAGGCAACGGTGCCGTGGGCGCCCATGGCGATCTCGGCCATGGTCTTGCCGACGCTCGGATCGCCTTTGACGAACCAGCGGCCCTTTTCCCATTCGAGGTCCTCGGGGCGGGTCTCCAGCATCGCCCCGGCGATCAGTTTCGCCTTCTCGCGCACCTTCCGGGCTACAAGGGCCACGGCGCCGCCGCTGACCGGCGTCGAACGGCTGCCGTACGTGCCCAAGCCGAACGGCGTCTGGTCGGTGTCCCCGTGCACCACCTCGATGTCCTCCGGCGGGATGCCGAGTTCTTCCGCCACGATCTGGGCGAAGGTGGTCTCGTGGCCCTGGCCCTGGCTCTGCACCGAGATGCGCACCACGGCCTTGCCAGTGGGGTGGACGCGCAGTTCAGCGCCGTCGGCCATGCCGAGGCCCACAATGTCGAAGTGCTTCCTTGGCCCGGCTCCGACGACTTCCGTGAAGAAGGAAACCCCGATGCCCATGAGTTCCCCGCGTTCGCGTTTCTCGGCCTGCTCGCGGCGGAGGTCCTCGTATCCGGCGAGCTGCATCGAGAGGCGCATGGCGGCCTCGTAGTTGCCCGAGTCGTAGACCCAGCCGGTCTTGTTGGCATAGGGGAACTGCTCCGGCTTGATGAAGTTCTTCAGCCGCAGTTCCGCCGGGTCCATGTCCAGCTTGCGGGCAAGGATGTCGACCATCCGCTCCACGAGGTAGACGGCCTCGGTGACCCGGAACGAGCACGCGTACGCGACCCCGCCGGGCGCCTTGTTGGTGTAGACACCGGTGACGGAGCAGTGGGCGGCCGCGAGGTCGTAGCTGCCGGTGAAGATGGAGAAGAATCCGGCCGGGTTCTTGGTGGGCTGGGCCGTGGCGTTGAACGCGCCGTGGTCGGCCAGCACGTGGGTGCGCAGGGCGAGGATCTTGCCGTCTTTGGTCGCCGCGATTTCGCCCTGCATGATGTAGTCCCGGGCGAACGAGGTTGACATCAGGTTTTCGGAGCGGTCCTCCACCCATTTGACCGGGCGGCCGGAGACGATCGAACCGACGACGGCGAGGATGTAGCCGGGATAGATCCCGACCTTGTTGCCGAAACCGCCGCCGATATCGGGGGAGACGATCCGGATCTTGTGCTCGGGGATGCCGGCGACGATCGCGAACAGGGTCCGGTGCGCGTGCGGTGCCTGGGTGGTCTCGTAGAGCGTCAGCTTGCCGTTGACGGCGTCGAAATCGGCGACGGCGCCGCACGTCTCCATCGGTGCGGGATGGACCCGCGGGTAGACGATCTCCTGGCTGACCACAACATCCGCGGAGGCGAACACCGCATCCGTTTCGGCCTTGTCGCCCATCTCCCAGTCGAAGATCCGGTTGTCCGTCCGGCCCTCGATCTCATCGCGGATCACCGGGGCGTCCGGGTCCAGCGCCTTGCGGGCGTCCACCAGCGGGGGAAGGACTTCGTATTCGACGTCGATCAGCTCCAGGGCGTCCCGTGCGGCGTAACGGTCCTCGGCCACGACAAACGCGACTTCCTGCCCCTGGAACCGCACCTTGTCGGTCACCAGCACAGCCTGGACATCCGCCGAGAGCGTCGGCGCCCACGCGAGCTTCAGGCCCAGAAGGTCCTTGCCGGTGATGACTGCCACGACTTTCGGGTGAGCCAGGGCGTTGGTGGTGTCGATGGACACGAGCCGGGCGTGCGCCACCGGAGCGCGCAGGATGGCGCCGTGCAGCATCCCCGGCAGCACGATGTCATCCACGTAGTGCCCCTTGCCGCGCACGAAGCGCGGGTCTTCCTTCCGCTGGATGCGGCCATATCCGATCGGACGGTCCTCATCGCCTGCGGCCGGGTTTGACGGCCGGTCATGGATGACGGTCATGCCTTCACCTCCGTGTCTTCTGTCTCCGCCGTGACATCCGGGACGCCGGCATCCGGGACGGCGGTGTCCGTGTCGGCCAGGCCGGAGCCGGCCGGATGGGCGGCGGCCCACTGCACCGAGCGGACAATCGTGGCGTAGCCCGTGCACCGGCAGATCTGCCCGGAAATGGCCTGCCGGATCTCGGCGTCGTCCGGGTGCGGATTCTTATCCAGCAGCGCGCGGGCCGTGAGCATCATCCCCGGGGTGCAGAAGCCACACTGCAGCCCGTGCTCTTCCATGAAACCCTGCTGGACGGGGTCGAGGGTGCCGCCGCTGGCCAGCCCCTCGACGGTGCGGATGTCGTGCCCCGCGGCCATGGCGGCCAGGACGGTGCAGGACTTCACGGGCTGTCCGTCCATCAGGACCACGCACGTCCCGCAGTTGCTTGTGTCGCATCCCCAGTGCGTACCGGTGAGGCCCAGGACCTCGCGGATGTAGTGGACCAGGAGCACCCGGGGCTCAATCTCGCTCGTGACGTCGGTGCCGTTCACGGTCATGCTGATCTGCATCGGCTTCAGCCTTCCTGCATCTGGGCGGCGCGGGCACAGGCCCGCCGCAGTACCCGTTGGGTGAGCTCATCGGCGAGATGCCGCTTGTAGTCGACGGGGCCGCGCTGGTCAGCCACCGGATCGCAGGCCTCCGCTGCCAGCCTGCCCGCCTCGGCGAACAGCTCCTCGTCCGGATGCCGGCCGCGGAGCACGGCGGCGGCCTCGGCTACCGTATGGTCAAGGCCCAGCGCGGTGAGGCCGACGGCGGCGTCGTCAATCGTTCCGTCCGCAGCGAGGGACACGGCGGCGCCTGCGGCACCGACGGCCCAGTCGCCCACCCGGCGTTCGACCTTCTCGTAGGCGCTGCCCGAACGGGGGACGATGGGGAACCTGAGTTCGCAGAGCAGCTCATCCTGTCCGACGGCGGTTTGGTAGGGTCCGCGGTGGAACTCGGGCATGGTGAGGGTGCGCTCGCCGCCCGGTCCGCGGATCACGGCCTCGGCACCCAGGACATCACAAACGGTGGAGAGGTCCTCGGCGGGGTCGGCCTGGCACAGCGAGCCGCCAATCGTGCCGCGGTTGCGCACCACGGGGTCGGCGATCCGCAATTCGGCGTCCCGCACAATGGGGAACAGCGCTGCGACCTCGTCCGATTCCAGCAAGGTGGTGTGGCGGGTCAGGGCGCCGATCCTCAGCTTGTTGCCGTCACGGAGGATAAAGTCCAGCTCGTAGAGATCATTGATGTCAATCAGCCATTCGGGCCGGGACAGGCGAAGCTTCATCATCGGCAGAAGGCTGTGACCGCCGGCCACGACGCGCGAGTCCGGGCCGTACCGGGCGAGAAGTTCCAGGGCGTTGTCCACGGTAGTGGCGCGCACGTAGTCAAATGGAGCTGGAATCTGCATAATCCCTACCTCACTCCGAAGGGCCGGCGGCATGGCGTAGCGGTTGTCTAGCGCCGGATTGAGGTCAGTCTTGCCCCGGCCTAACCGGGATGTCAATATCGTCATAAGCGAAAGGTTATGAAGCCGTGGCGATGACATTGGGACAGTTGCGCACGTTCGCCCTGGTTGCCAAACTGGGCTCACTCCACGCAGCCGCTGCCCACCTCGGAGTCAGCGAACCGGCAGTGTCGACGGCGCTTGCCGCCCTCAGGCAGGACCTGGGTGACCCGCTCTTTGTGCGCGCCCACGGCGGAATTTCGTTGACCCCGGGGGGCAGGGCGCTCGCCGAATACGCCCAGGACATCGTGGGGCTGGCGGACAAGGCCCGGTGGGAGGTGGCGCATGCCCAGACCGAGACCGGGCGCCTGAAAATCGTGGCGACGGCGCCTTTTGCGGAGCACGCTGCCGGTCGCCTCCTGGATCTGTTCACCCGCCGCGTTCCCGGCGCCTCTGTCGATGTGGTCGTTGAGCAAGCGGAGGACATTGTGTCGCTGATGCTGGAACGCGTCTATGACATCGCCCTGGGCGCCCGGCCAGCCGCTCCCAACGGCGCCGTCGCCAACGGACTGGCTGCCAATGGGCTGGCTGCCAACGGGCTGGCTGTCAACGGGACGGGCGACGTCGGCATCGACTCCGTCCCGTTCCTGCGGTACCAGCGGATTGTCGTGGCGGCCGCCGGGCATCCCCTTGCCTCGTACCACGGGCCGGTCGCGCCGGCCGAACTGGTGCGCAGACCCTGGTTTGCCGGGCCCGCCGGCATCCAGGCCGCCAGTGAAGAAGGACGCTGGCTGGCGTCCCAGGGCGTGGCGCCGGAGATTGTCCGGCTCAGCAGCGAAACGGAGGCCCTCGCTGCCGTCAGGGCCGGTGAGGGAACCATGATGGCGCTCGGCCACATCGTCCGGGCTGAAATCCGAAGCGGTGCCCTGGTCCGCGTTCCGGTGGCCGGGACGCCGGTCGCCGGGCTCTGGTGGGCCAGCATCCTTGACCGCCACCGGGCCACCTCCATGGCACGGACTTTGCAACGGTTTGCCGCCACTGCCGATGCCACCGCGGCCATGGTGGCTCCCGGCGGTTCGCGAGGGCTCGAACGGCGGGGGTCCAAGTTCCATGTGGCGCTCTGGAGCTGAGGGGCCGGCCGGGGCGCCGGACGCTGTGTCGCGTTGCGCAACGCCGGGCCGGGTGCTAACCCTTGAGGGTTAGACGATCCATTCACCCCGCGAGAAGGAGTAGCAATGACGTTGTCCCGAGACGAAGACAGCTCGCTGCGGCATTGGAGCAGCCGGCTCATCCAGGCCCTGCAGATTCTTGACCTGGAAGTCGACCACGAAAAGATCGTCCAGGTCGCCGACGAATCCGTTAAAGCCGTCGGGCCGCACGCGGATGCCATCAGCGCGTTCATCGTGGGCTACGCGGCGGGCACTGCATCCACCAACGGCCGCAAGGGCACCCAGGAGGCGGTGCACGCCGCGTCGAACAAAGTCATTGAGCTCTGTGAGCACGGCGAGTCCGGCGGCCCGGACGAAGAAGGCTGGACCAAGAGGGCCCAGTAGCGCCAAGACTTCTCGGGAAAGGCCGCGTCCCCCATGGGGCGCGGCCTTTCCGCATTTTTCAGATCCGTTCCGTGGGACATGCTCATTGCTTGGGCGCAGGGGTGGGCATGGTGGTGTTATGTCCAGTGGCCGGGGCGGGGGCTGGGCATGTCCCGCGGCCCCGGCCAGTGGAACCGGGTGCCTACTAGGGCGACGCCACGCCGGCAGGGGCTGTTGCCGCGCCGTCGGGCGTCTGGTCCAGGCTCGGCTCGAGCCGGACGATGACTGCCTTCGAGACTGGCGTGTTGCTGCCTTCGGCCGTGTGGTTCAGCGGCACCAGCACGTTGGCTTCGGGGTAATAGGCAGCAGCGCAACCGCGTGCCGTGGGGTACGACACCACACGGAACTTGCGCACCACGCGTTCCTCACCGTCGTCGTATACGCCGCGGACGTCCACATATTGCCCGTCCGCAAGGCCGAGTTCGGCGATGTCGTCAGGGTTCACGAACACCACATGGCGGCCCTTCTTGATGCCACGGTAGCGGTCGTTGTGCGAGTAGATGGTGGTGTTGAACTGGTCGTGGGAGCGCATGCTCTGCAGGATCAGGGTTCCCTCCGGCCGTTCGACAAGTTCAAGATCGTTGGCGGTCAGCACGGCCTTGCCGGTGGGCGTGGGGAAAGTGCGGGAGTCGCGGGGACCGTGGGCGAGGACAAACCCGCCTTCCTGCCGGATCCGCTGGTTGTAGTCCTTGCAGCCGCCCACCACGCGCGAAATATGGTCCCGGATGAGGTCGTAGTTCTTCTCATAGCCGTCCCAGTCGGCCCTGATCTTGTCGCCCACCAGGAGTTTGCCCAGCCGGCTCACGATGGCCGGCTCCGAGAGCAGATGGTGGGACACCGGCTCGACGCTGCCCCAGGACGGGTGCACTGCGCAGACGGTGTCCTCCACCGACACGAACTGGGGACCGGATTCCTGGATATCGATCTCGGTCCGGCCCATCGTGGGGAGGATCAGGGCCTCGCGGCCCGTCACAGTGTGCGAGCGGTTCAGCTTGGTCGAGATCTGGACCGTCATCTCCGTGTTTTGCATGGCAGCCTCGGCGGCGTTCGTGTCCGAGATGGCACCCACCAGGTTGCCGCCCAGGGCGACGAATACCTTGATCTCGCCCGCGCGCATCTTGTTGATGGTCTCGACGGCGTCCGCGCCGTGTTCGCGGGGCGGCTCGAAGTCGAACTCCTCGCCGAGGGCCTCCATGAAGGACTGCGGCATTTGCTCCCAGATGCCCATGGTCCGGTCGCCCTGCACATTGCTGTGCCCGCGGATGGGGGAGGCGCCGGCGCCTGGCTTGCCGATATTGCCGCGCAGCAGCAGGAGGTTGATGATCTCCTTGATGGTGGCAACACCCTTCTTCTGCTGCGTGATGCCCATGGCCCAGGTGATGATGACTTTCTCGGCCTTGAGGTAGCGGGCGGCCAGCTCATCGATGTCCTCGCTGCGCAGGCCCGTGGCCTCAAGCACTGTGCCTTCATCCAGCCCGGCGAGGTGTTCCTTGAGCTCCTCGAGCCCCTCACAGTGTTCGGCCAGGAAGGCGTGGTCCAGGACCGTCCCGGGGTTCTTGGCCTCGGCGTCGAGCACGCGCTTGGACACGGCCTGCAGCAGCGCCATGTCCCCGCCGATCCGGATCTGGAGGAACTGGTCCGCGATCTGGACGCCGTGACCGACGACCCCGTTGACCTGCTGCGGGTTCTTGTACCGGCGCAGGCCCGCTTCGGGGAGGGGGTTGACGGCCACGATCTCACCGCCGTTGCGCTTGCACGCCTCGAGTTCGGTCATCATCCGGGGGTGGTTGGTGCCGGGGTTCTGGCCCATGATGATGATCAGGTCGGCTTTGGCGTAGTCGTCGAAGCTGACCGTCGCCTTGCCGATGCCGATGGTCTGGCCCATGGCCCAGCCGGAGGATTCGTGGCACATATTGGAGCAGTCCGGCAGGTTGTTGGTGCCGTAGCCGCGGACCATGAGCTGGTAGAGGAAGGCAGCCTCGTTCGAGGTCCGGCCGCTCGTATAGAACGCCGCCTGGTCGGGGGAGTCCAGACCCTTGAGCTTGTCGGCCACGAGCCGGAGCGCCTCGTCCCAGCTGACCGCCTTGTAGTGGTCCTCGCCGGCGGCCTTGTACACCGGTTCGGTCAGGCGGCCCTGCATGCCAAGCCAGTACTCGGTCTGGCCGCGCAGGTCGCTGACGGCATTCTCGGCCCAGAAAGTTTCGGGTACCACCACCGGGGTCGCTTCCCAGGTGACCGCCTTGGCCCCGTTCTCGCAGAACTCGAATGCCTTGCGGTGGTGGGGATCCGGCCACGCGCAGCTCGGACAGTCGAAGCCGTCCTTCTGGTTCATCGCCATGACGGTCTTGCGGGTCCGGTTCAGCCCCATCTGTTCGATGGCTGGCTTCATGGAGTGGTACACGCCCGGGACGCCGGCGGCCCAGCTTTTCGGCCCGTCTCCGACGACGAGATCCTTTTCGGACGGTTCCTCGATGTGAGGAGTCTTGCGAGTCACGTGAACTTCCCTTCTGCAACCACCACCCGGATGGGGCGGCGTGCTGATCTGCCACTCTGCACCTTACCGTCAGGCCTATCAGCTTGATCGGAGCGCCGCAAGCAATTGACCGGCCGGTGCCCGTAGGCAAGTCCTCCTTACCAAGTAGCGCTCACGCTCATTTACAGGTACCAGCTACTCGTGTTGCCGAGAAAGAAGCCGTGTGTTGTTGGGGTGGAAGGTCTCAGTGGGGGAAAACCAACGGATTCCAGGGTCACGGCCCTGCGGCATGCGGGTTATTCATTTGCGTTCGGCCGCCTCCTGGCGGAGCCGAAGAGATCTGTCCTGCGATGAATTTGCTCAATAAGAAGCCGAACAATTTTGTGAACATGGGGGCAGTGCGATGGAAAAGATTTGGGCCGACCGACTACTTGGCAGAGAGTCGATGCACGTTTACGGGTCTGCTGCGAAAGCTTTGATCCAAGGCAGAACCATCCTCGTGACGGGCGCCGGGGGTTCCATCGGCTCAGAGATCGTGCGCCAGATGCATACGCTGGAAGCTGGCAAGGTCTTCTGCATCGACGACGACGAGTTCGCCCTTTATAACCTGCAAATGGACCTGGAAGGCCTGGCGCTGCTGGACGACGACGTGTACCGGCTGGCCGACATCCGGGACGAACAGCTCATGCGGCGCATCATGCAGGAGGTCCACCCGGATGTCGTCTTTCATGCCGCAGCCCACAAGCACCTGCCGCTTCTCGAGCGGGCACCTGAGGCAGCAGTCAAGACCAACGTCTTTGGAACCCAGTCCGTAGTCCGAGCAGCAATTGCTGCAGGTGTCAGCAGGGTTGTCAACATCAGCACAGACAAGGCGGCCAATCCGACATCGGCATTGGGATGGTCCAAGAGGCTCGCCGAGCACGTGGCCGGCAAGTATGCCGGCACCTCAGAGACCAAACTGGCAAGTGTCCGGTTTGGAAATGTTCTTGGCAGCCGAGGCTCCTTCCTGCCCACGCTGATGACTCAGATTGAGAGGGGACAGCCGATCCGGATCACCGATCCCGGTGTCGCACGCTACTTCATGACCATCCCCGAAGCAGCCGGCCTGGTGATCGAAGCCGCTTGCCTCGGTTCCGGCGGGGAAACGTACGTGCTGGACATGGGCGCCCCTGTGCGGATCGAGTCGCTGCTGCGCCGGTACGTCGAAATGGTTGACTGCCCGATGCCTGCAGTTGAGTACACCGGCCTGCGTCCCGGCGAAAAGATGTCCGAGGAACTTTTCGACATGCGCGAAACCCACTACGCCACGCCTCATCCGCGCATCCTGAAGGTCGATGTTGGATCCTATCCGATTGACCCTGCACTGGAACTTCTTCGCGAGCTCGTCGATCACGGCGCGCATCCTGCACTCGTTCGCGAGGCCCTCGAATTCAATACGGCCGGAAAGGTAAACGATGGACTGGACAGCCTCTCTTCTGGCGCTCTTGGCACTGCCACTTCTCGCAGTCTTAGTTGACGCTGTCGGGGCGGCCCGCAGCAGCCGCTTCGGAACGGCGGTCCGGGAAGCCGGCAGTGAGTCGCTTCAGGGTTTGTCATTCGACGTGCTGGTTCCCATCTATGGCGATATCCGCTATTTGACAAACGTCGACTTTCTCCACAGCTACGGCTCCCAGGTCATCCTCTGTACGACCTCCGGTGAGTCCGACGGCTTCAGGCAGTCGCTCGACCAAATTGCGACGACTCATGGTTTCCGGGTATTCCTCAGCGATTACGTTGCGCCTTCTGCCGGAACTGGTCGCCGAACTGGCGGTACAGTCCGTGACCGAGTCATTCGGGACGCACTGGAATCTGCCGTTGACGCTGAATACGTCGTATGTCTGGATGCGGACACGACGTCGGTCCGCCCGCTGTCAGAGCTGGTGGGAGAGCTTCGGAGGCGGGGTGACGATGTCGCCTCCATTGAACTGGTGCCGCAGGCGGAGGGTCCCGCCTTGGTCCAGTTGCAGCGGCATGAGTACCGCCTGGCCATGCGCCTCAGGTTCGTCATGCCGTGGCTTCTGAGCGGGGCATGCCACGCAGGAACAACATCCGCAATGCGTGCCATCATGGCGCAGCATTCACTCTTCTTCCAGGGGAATGATGTTGAGACAGGACTGCTCGGTGAGCGCCTTGGATACCGTATGACACACATTCCGTTCGCCGTGAACACGGAGGTACCAGCGACGCTGCGGGCCTGGTGGCGGCAGCGCCTGGCCTGGGCGGGCGGGGAATTCCGCTTGTATATTGTGAATATCCGCTTCTGCTTTTGGCATCCGTTCTTCTGGACATACGGCAGCGTCGTACTGTTTGCTTTTCTCCTTCTTCGGTGGGAAGCGCTCGTGCATCCCGGGCTGTCACTGCTGGCCGCGGCCGTTCTTTACTTCGGCATGATTTATGGCATCCACTGGAAAAATCGGAATCGCTGGCTTTTGCTGATGCCTTTCTACACACTCATCACAAGCTTGATCATTCTGCCCCTCGGCATGGTTTGGTATTTTGCCATGGCAATTCCTGAGAAGAACTTCGGACTCATCAGGTTTCGCCGCGGCTCTGGCGGTTCCCGTGCGACGAGCCCACGGCGAAGGAACGCAGTGGGTGTAGCCGGCACATAGCCAGGGTGCCCTTGTCCCTCAAGCTCGCTGCTCGCGGCTCGGCCAGCCAGCGGCATTCGAGCGCCCACCGTCGCCCGCTGGTCCAGAAGGGTCAAACGGTCGCAAAGCCCCCGGGTCTGCCCAGGCAACCCGGGGGCCTATGCCGCCACTATCGAGTGCACCGTCCAGCTCCTGTGCGGGCCACCATTATCAGCACCACCTTGGCGCAAGCTGGGGATCTGCTGTACGCCGGCCTCAGGTAGCGGAGGCCAAAAAAACGGGTCCTCGGGGGGTATCCGTTACTCGGCCGTTATTCGTCGACAGTACGCCCGTGCAGTCGTTCCCGCGTAGGCTGCGGCAGCGCCGTCGAGCACAGGGCGAGTAGCCCAAAGCGTCTGCGCACGTAGCCCCAGAGCATGGTCCGGGTGGCCAGAGGCCCCGGAAAGCACCGGACTGCGGTCCGGATCCGAAGTTACCGACCGGTCCCAGTTTTCCCCAAGGAATCACCCAGCACTGTTGCACCATCACTCACTCTAAGAGGCAGGTGTGCAATGAATTTGTTCGCATGCAGGAAGGTTGAAGGCCAAAGACGTGCCTTTAGCCGGCCGACCCGCGCAGTAGCGGCAGGGACAGCGATGACCTTGCTCAGTTTTGTTGGACTCACCACAACGGCGCTTGGCGCCAGCGCCGCGCCGGCACCCGTCGGCGCAGGCTTCACCGTCACCGCGGCCGACCTGGCCTATATCCTCAAGCAAATCAAGATCGCCGAGGCGCACGTCGCGAATACGACGTCGGCGACCGGCCCTTGCGGGGCGCTGGTCGGGCCGGGCCCCAACCAGATCCCGGACGCCCTCACCTCCTACGGCCTCCGTACGGTTGACGGCTCCTGCAACAACCTGATCAAGGGCCGCGAAACGTATGGGGCCGCCGATCAGCTATTCCCGCGTCACGCGACGCCGTCGTTTAACACCGCCGACGCCGTCCCCGCAGGGTTCGGCCCTGCCGGCACGTCCTCCTACGCACAGAAGTCGGGCAATGTGTTCGACGCCCAGCCCCGCCAGATCAGCAATCTGATCGTGGACCAGACCTCCACCAATCCAGCCGCCGTGGCTGCTGCCGGGTTCCCGGTCCGGACCCAGGGCAACCCCGGTCTGTTCCCGTGCACCACTGATCCTGACCCCTTGGCGACTCCGCCGGTCGAGGCTGTGCCGGCCGGCTGCGTCCCCACGGGTGACACGCTGTTCATCCCCAACGTCACCACCGACGTCGGCCTCTCCCCGCCGTACAACTCCCTGTTCACCCTGTTCGGTCAATTCTTCGACCACGGCGTGGACCAGACGGTCAAGGGCGGCGGAACGGTGTTCGTGCCGCTCAAGGCCGACGACCCGCTGATTACCGTAGGCCCTGATGGCAAGGCCGGTACCGGTGACGAAGTGGCCCCCAACAGCCCGAACGCGTTCATGGTCCTCACCCGGGCCCAGAACCAGCCCGGCAACGACGGCATCCTCGGCACCGCGGATGACGTCCAGGAAGCCGCCAACACGGACTCGCCCTACGTGGACCAGTCCCAGACCTACACGTCCCACCCCTCGCACCAGGTGTTCCTGCGGGAGTACATCAACAACGCCGCCGGCAGGCCGGTTTCAACCGGCAAGCTCCTGGGCGGTCCTGCCGGCCCCACCGCCGGCGGCATGGCCACGTGGGCGGACGTCAAGTCGCAAGCAGCGATCTTCCTTGGCCTCAAGCTCGAGGACAAGGACGTCACCAACATCCCGATGATCGCAGCTGACCCGTACGGCAAGTTCATCCCCGGCCCCGCCCGGGGCCTGCCGCAGTACGTCACGCTGACCGGACTCGTTGAGGGCAACACGGCAAATCCTGTCCCGGTGCCGGCAAACGTGCGGTACTTCGACACCCCGTTCCTGACCGACATCGCGCACAACGCCGACCCGTCGCCGCAGGACGCGGACCACAACCCTGCCACGCCGCCCGTCGCGCCCACCCCGGACAGCGACAACACGGCCTCGGCAGATTTTGCGAACCAGCCCGCCGGGACTTACGACGACGAAATGCTCAACGCGCACTTCTGTGCCGGTGACGGCCGCGTCAACGAAAACATCGGACTGACCACCATCCACCAGGTGTTCCACTCCGAGCATGACCGGCTCGTCGCGGACATCGAGAACACCCTGACCAACGACACTTCGGCCAAGGGCGTCGCCGCACTGGCGGAGTGGAAGCTGGCTGCCGGTGCCAACGGCTGGAACGGCGAACGCCTGTTCCAGGCGGCACGGTTCGTCACGGAAATGGAATACCAGCACCTGGTGTTCGAGGAGTTCGGCCGCAAGGTCCAACCCGCGATCCAGCCCTTCCACGTCTACCACACGGACCTCAACGCGGCCGTGAGGGCGGAGTTCGCCCACGCGGTCTACCGCTTCGGCCACTCTATGCTGACGGAGACGATCTCGCGCACCAACGCGGACGGCACCGACAACTCCATTTCCCTGCTCCATGGCTTCCTGAACCCGCCCGAGTACACCAACGGCGGATCGGCGGGGTCCCTGACCTCGGAAGAGGCCGCAGGCAGCATCGTCATGGGCATGAGCGACCAGGTCGGCAACGAACTCGACGAGTTCGTGACGGGCACGCTGCGCAACAACCTGCTGGGTCTTCCCCTGGACCTGGCGACGATCAACATGACCCGTGCACGTTCCGAAGGCGTCCCGCCGCTCAATGAGCTGCGGCGCCAGATCAACGACGCCACGGGCGACGCTCAATTGGCTCCGTATACGAGCTGGGCCGACTTCGGGCAGAACCTCAAGCACCCGGAATCGCTGGTCAACTTTGTTGCCGCCTACGGCACCTACCCGACCATCACCAGCGAAACCACGCTGGCGGGCAAGCGGGCAGCGGCCAAGGCAATCGTCGATCCGGGCACCCTGGCGACTCCTCCCACGGCTGACATGAGCGACTTCATGAACAGTGCCGGACCGTGGGCCACTCAGGAGACCGGCCTGAACCGGGTCGACCTCTGGGTTGGCGGCCTGGCGGAGAAGACCAACCTCTTCGGCGGACTCTTGGGCAGCACGTTCAACTACGTGTTCGAGAACCAGATGACCGACCTGCAGAACGGTGACCGCCTGTACTACCTGGCGCGCACGCCGGGCATGAACCTGCGGTCGCAGCTGGAGAGCAACTCCTTCGCGGAGATGATCATGCGCAACACCAATGCGCACTCGCTCAAGGCGGATGCTTTCGGAACCGCCGACTGCAAGTTCCAGCTGGGCAACCTGGCCGGTACACCGGCCGGCTACACGGCCTCGGGGGCCACGGTCGCCGACGACCCGACCAGCGAGTGCAAGGAGAACCTGCTGCTCCTGCGCAAGCCGGACGGCACCATCCAGTACATGGAGAAGAACACGGTCGATCCGAGCGGCATCAACGGCCAATCGGTGTACAACGGCACCGCCAACGCTGACCGGGTCACCGGCGGCAACGACAACGACACGTTCCTCGGCAACGAAGGCGACGACGTCATTGAAGGCAACGGCGGCGACGACATCGCACTCGGCGGCGACGGCAACGACAGGATCACCGATCTGTCCGGGGCCGACGTCCTCAAGGGCGGTCCGGGTAACGACTACCTCAACTCCGGTATCGGAGACGACATCAACATGGGCGGCGACGGCCAGGACTTCACCAACGGCGGCGCCAACGACAACGAAACGTTTGCCGGCGAAGGAAACGACTTCGTGCAGTCCGGTGACGGTGCCGATGCGACGTTCGGTGACGGCGGCGATGACTGGATCCAAGGCGGTTCCGGCCAGGACCTGCTGATCGGCGATCACGGTGCTCCGTTCTTCGACGACCCGGCCCAGACGAAGCCCGGAAACGACATCTTCGTTGGACAGGTTGGCGAGAACGACTACGACGCCGAGGGTGGCGACGACATCATGACGTCCAACGCGGCCATCGACCGCTACGCCGGTGCTGCCGGCTTCGACTGGGCCACGCACCAGTACGACACCGTAGCAGCCGACGACGACATGAAGATCAACAACAACCTCGTTGGTGTTCCGCTGCCCGTCGTGGTCAACCGCGACCGGTGGCAGGAAGTGGAAGCCAACTCCGGTTCCAAGTTCGACGACGTCATCCGTGGCGACGACGCAGTGCCCAGCACCGTAGGTGGTGCAGGCTTCAGTGGCTGCGACGTCCTCGACCAGACGGGCATCAACCGGATCGCCGGCCTGCAGGCTATCCTGCCGGCACCGACCACCCCGCTTGCGCCGGTCGAGGCACTCTCACCGATGGGCGTCTGCCCGCTGACCGGTCCGGTCTGGGGCGACGGTAACATCCTTGTCGGCGGCCTCGGCAGCGACAAGCTCGAGGGCAGGGGCGGCAACGACGTCATCGACGGCGACCGGTACCTGAAGATCCGCATCAGCGTGCGGGACAACGCGGGCGCAGAGATCGGCACCACCGACCTCATGGAGCGCCCGTACCAGGCAGGTAACCCGCAGACCCTGGCGGCCGCAGTAGCGGCCGGCGTCGTCAACCCGGGGAACCTGGTGGCTGTCCGCGAACTCGTCACCCCCACCGCCCTCGAAACCGCGGGCAACCGGGACGTCGCGATCTTCTCCGGACCGCGGGCCAACTACACCATCACCACGACAGGCGGCACCGGCACCATCGGTTCGGCTGGCTCAACCACCACGGTGGTGGACAACGTTGGAGTCGATGGCACGGATACGATCCGCAACATCGAGTTCCTGCAGTTCTCCGACACCGTACTGCCAGGCGCTCCGGTCATCGGCACGGCAACCGCCGGCCCCGGGCAGGCAACGGTTCGCTGGACGGCCCCGACGGTCGGGCCTGCCGACGCCTTTTCCGTGAAGGTGCTCGACGTGACGACTAACCCGGCCGGCGTCCAGGTCGGTGCCCTGCGCACCGCTCCGGCAGGCGCCACCAGCCTGGTGGTAACCGGCCTGACCAACGGATCCCAGTACCGGTTCCAGGTGCTGGCCAGCAACGCCCTCGGTGACAGCCCGTTCTCGGCACTCTCCAACACGGTGAGCCCGACGACGGCAACCGTACCGGGAGCGCCCACCATCGGGACGACCACGGCAGGGAATGCCTCGGTGACCGTGAGGTGGACCGCTCCGACGAACACCGGCGGATCGCCCATCACCGGCTACTCGGTGCGGGCCTTCGCCGGAACTGCCCTGATCAAGACGCAGGCAGTCACCGGAAACGTCGGAAGCGTCCTCGTGACGGGCCTGACCAACGGGACGGCGTACACGTTCGACGTCGCCGCAGTCAACGCAGTGGGTACGGGCGGATTCTCAGCCCGCACCGCAGCGGTGACACCACGTACCGAATTCGTGGCTCCCACCCTGACCGCGCGGTCCCCTGCACCGGGGGCATTGTCGGTCAGCCAGGGCGCCAACGTGACGGCAACGTTTAGCGAAGCGGTGACGGGGGTGACGGGAACGAACTTCCAACTGCGGCAGGGCACCACGGCGATCGCCGCCGTCGTCTCCTACAATTCGCTGACCCGCGTCGCGACGCTCAACCCGGTGGCAACGCTGCCGGCAGACCGCCTCTACACCGTGACTGTCTCCGGCGTCCGTGACCTTGCGGGCAACACGATGGCGACGAGCACGTGGACGTTCACGTCGGGACCTCTTCCGGTCATCACCTCCACGACCCCCGCTTCGGGAGCCATAGGGGTGCTGCGGAACAGCAACACGACGGTGACGTTCAGTGAGCCCATCACCGGATTCGCCGCTGCCGGCAGCGTCCGGATCGTGCGGGCCTCCACCGGGGCCGACATCGCGGTCGCGGTGACGTACAACGCCACAACCAGGGTGCTGACAATCAACCCCAGTGCGACGCTTCTCGCCAGCACGCAGTACAGGGTCATCATCACCGGTGGCACCACCCGGATCCGCGATCTGGCAGGCAACCCGTTGCCCAGCCGTTCGTGGACATTCACCACGGGAACAGCACTGTAACAGCAGTCTGAGAACGCCGGCTGGCGGGGCCGCTACGGTCCGCCAGCCGGCTTCCTCACTTGTTGGAAAGCCACTTTCCGACACGGTATACAGCACTATTGCCCACTTGGAGGGGCCATGACTACACGACGAGAAATTTTCAAACTGGGCGCTGTCGGCGCCCTCGGCCTTGCCGGTTTCAAAGGCGGCGACGACGACATCCCGACGACGGGCACCACCGCGCCGGCCGCGACGCCGGTCACTGCCAGTCTTCTTGCACCGCAGAACATGCCTGTTCCCTATGCGGGAGTATTCCGCCGCCCGCCGGAACTGGTCCCCTTTCAGACGGGCTTCGACGGCGGCGACCCGGCCCGTCCTTTCGCCCGGTACGCCCTTACCCAGAAGCTCGGCCAGGCCCACTTCCTGCCCGGACTGAACACCACCGTCGCGGGCTACAACGGCATCTTCCCCGGCCCAACCATCCGGGCCACCCAGGGCACCCGGATCGAGGTGCGGATCCGCAACGCGCTGCCCGCCGCTGGGCTGGTTCAGCCGGCCCGCTTTGATACCGTCACCCACCTGCACGGCTCAGCGTCGCTGCCGCAGTACGACGGCTACGCCAACGACATCACCGTCCCGGGAAACGTCAAGAACTACCGGTACCCCAACTTTCAGACGGCTCGGACCCTCTGGTACCACGACCATAAGCACCACATCACCGCCCAGAACGTGTATTCGGGGCTCGCGGCCTTCTATCCACTGTCCGACAAGTTTGAGCGTGCCCAACTGCCGCAGGGCGAATTCGACGTACCACTCATGATCTCAGACGCCATGTTCAACGCCGACGGATCCCTCGCCTACAACGACAACGACGTCAAGGGCCTCTGGGGCGACATCATCATGGTCAACGGCGTGCCGTGGCCCACCATGAAGGTCAAGCCCCGGATCTACCGCTTCCGGGTACTCGACGCCTCGATTTCACGGTCCTACCGGCCCACGTTGTCCACCGGAGACCCCATCTACGTGGTGGGCACCGACGCCGGCATGACGCCCAAAGTGGAGGCCGTGAAATCGTGGCGGCAGGGCACCGCGGAACGCTATGAGGTGCTGATCGATTTCCGGAAATACCGGACCGGCCAGTTGATCGAGCTGCGGAACCTCAGTAACAAGAACAACATCGACTTCGCGAACACCAACAAAATCATGCGCTTCCAGGTAGTGGCCGACTCCGGGTCCGGGGCCGGCTCCATTTCCAGCATCCCGGCCACCCTGGACGACGGCGGCTCCGTCAACGCCTCCAAGGGGGGCATCCCCACCATGAGCCTCACCCCGGCGATGGCCAAGGCGAAGCGCGAGCTGAGATTCTTCCGGGACCACGGCGAGTGGACCGTCAACGGCGTCACGTGGGCCGACGTGGAGAAGTCCGGGTTCACCAAGCTGTTCGGCAACCCCCAGCCCTTCGACGTCGAGCAATGGACCATCATCAACGCGTCCGGGGGATGGTTCCATCCGGTACACATCCACCTCATTGACGCCAAGATCATCGCGAGAAACACCAACGGCGGCCTGCCGTTTGCCTGGGAAAAGGGCCCCAAGGATGTCTTCTACGCCGGCGAGAACGAGTCCATCACCGCCCTCATGCAGTTCGACACAGGTACCGGCGGGGGCGGGCGTTACATGATCCACTGCCACAACCTGGTCCATGAGGACCACGACATGATGGTGCAGTTCTCCGTGGGCGACCTCCGCACCAACGACCCCATCACTTCCGACCCGCCGACCCTGGACACCACTGCTCTGGACGCGTTCCCGCCGGTGTACCGGCCCGGACTGCCGGCGGGGACCTGAGATGGCCCGCGTTGGGACGCTGGGCGCGGCGGCCCTGCTTGTACTGGCGCTGAGCGCCTGCACAGGCGGACCGCCGGCCCCGGCCCAGCCCTCGCCGACGGCAGCGCCGACCGCCGGAGCCGTGCAGAGCGCCGCGCCCGTGTCCCTGGAGACTGGGACCGACGTCGGCAACGGCCGCCCGGCCGTGAGCCACGACGGGCTGATGGTTCGACGCCGCGCCGTCATTGCCATCCACCCCGCCGCGGGCGGAAAGCCAGGCGCGCCGCGCGCACGGCTCGAGCAGACCGCGGCTGCCGGCGGCATCCTCCTTTCCGACATCCCCCCGGACGTGCTCGAACCAGCGATCCTGGAGCACCTCGCGCCGGAACTGATCCTGGCGCTTCCACCCGGAAGCACCAGCGACGACGCCGAGAGACTGGCGGAGCGCGCCTTCGGCCCGGAGGGCAGCTACCCCGGAGTGGAGCATGTCCACGTCGCCTCAGTCCTGGTCCACGACCTCCAGTTCAGCGTCGCTGCCGCCGATCCGGCAGTCCTGGCCGCTTCCATCGCCAGGGAAGGCATTCTCTCGGACGCGCTCGGGAACTACGGCACGTCGGTGGATGGCGGAGCCCTGACGGTCACGTACACGGGACCACTGCTCAGCGACTCGCTGGTGGAATCCGTGCGGAACGGCATGGCCCGCGGCGCCGGGGTCCAGCCAGCGGACGTGACGCTGGCTCCCCGTTCAACCACGGGGGAGGGAGTGGACATGTCCCGCGAACCGGAACCGGCGGAGCCTGAACCGTCCGCGGGGGACAGCGGGACGCACTCGCATGAGGAAGGCGGCGATGATTCGGGCAGCGGCACAACCGCGACGACCCCGGGCCCCGACGATTCAGGACACTGAGGAGTCCGGACACTGAGCGCACCAGTGGCCGGCCGGAGGTAAGCTACCGGCCGGCCACGAGTGTGTCCCGGATCTCGCGGCGCAGGACCTTGCCGATCAGCGAACGCGGCAGCTCATCCACCACGGCAACGCGGCGCGGCACCTTGTAGGCGGCCAGGTTCTCCCGGCCAAACGCCAGCAGCGCCTCCGGGTCCAGGCCGGAGCCCGCGGACGGGACGACGGCGGCAACCACGTCTTCGCCGCCGCCCGGGCGGGGCAGTCCCACCACGCACACGTCCCGGACACCGGGGTACCCGGAGAGGACATCTTCAACTTCCGTGGGGGAGACGTTGAAGCCCCCCGTGATGATCAGTTCCTTGATCCGGTCCCGGACGGTCACGAAATCATCCTTATCTACCGAGACGATGTCACCGGTCCGGAACCAGCCGCCCTCCAGCAGCGCCTCCTCGGTCTCCTTCGGCCGGTTCCAGTAGCCGGCAAAGACCTGCGGGCCGCGGACCAGGAGCTCGCCCTCCTCTCCCGGGGCGCGGTCCAGGAGGACGTTCCGCGGGTCCACGACACGAATGTCCGTCAGGGGAAACGGGACCCCCACGGTTCCCGGTTTCCGGCTGGGACCGAAGGGGTTGCCCAAGGCGATGGGCGAGGTTTCCGTCAGCCCGTAGCCCTCGATCAGGTAGCCCCCGGTCGCATTCTCCCACGTGTCCACCGTCGCCGTCGGCAGGTTCATCGCCCCCGAGATGGAAAAGCGGATGCTGTCCAGCGCGATACCGCGCTCGGCGGCTGCGGCGGCGATGCGGTCGTAGATCGGCGGCACCGCCGGCAGGAATGTGGCAGGCGACTTCCTGTGTGCCTTCAGCACGAGGTCGACGTCGAACTTAGGGAAGAGCACCAGCCTCGCGCCGATGCTCAGGGCAAACGTCATGCACAGCGTCAGGCCGTAGGCGTGGAACATCGGCAGCACCGCGTACACGGTTTCCCGGCCGTCCTTGAGCCCCGGCACCCAGGCGCGGCCCTGCGCGGCATTGGCCTGCAGGTTGGCATGGGTAAGCATGGCGCCTTTGGGCCGGCCCGTGGTGCCGCTCGTGTATTGGATGACAGCCAGGTCAGTGGCGGCCGGGCGCGGATGCTTTTTCTTCAGGTCGCCTGCGCCAAGGAGGTCTTTCCACGCCAGCACGGTCCGGCGCGCCGGCTGCGCCACGGTCCGGCGCGTGTGCTTGCCGGCGGTCAAGGCGGCGCGGGCGGCGCGGGCCGCCGGCACGGGGAGCCGCAGCGCGACCCGTTGCAGCAGCGGCATCGCCGGAATCAGCTCAACGGAGACGATGCTCTGCAGCCCGACGTCGGCCGGCAGTTGGCGGACCTTGTCCACGGCCTTGTCCCAGACAACGGCGACGGTGGCGCCATGGTCCTCGAACTGGTGGCGCAGCTCACGGTCCGTATATAAGGGGTTGTGTTCGACGACCACGGCGCCCAGGCGCAGTGCCGCGTGGAAAGCGATGATGTGTTGCGGGCAGTTCGGCAGGACCAGCGCCACCCGGTCACCGGCCCGGACGCCGAGCTTCCTCAGGCCCGCGGCCGCCCTGTTGATGGCGGTGCCGAGGTCCCGGTAGCTGGTACGCGCTCCGAAGAATTCCAGTGCGGTCTTCTTCCCGTAGCGCCGGACCGACGAGTCCATCAGGTCAACGAGGGACCCTTCCGGGAGCTTGAGGCTGGCGGGAACCCCGGGGCTGTAGTGGCGGGTCCAGGGGCGGTCGGGACGCCTGGGCCCTGCGGATTTGGTGCTCATGGTGTGTCCTTGCGACTGGGCTGCGCTGTGCTGGGCGGTGCCGGGCTGCCGGCCTCGGGCCCGGCCGGGCCCATCAAGAAATCCTACCGGGGGCGGCCCGCCTGGACGCGTGCCGCGGAGGCCCCGGCGGCGGCCGACGCCGGCCCGGAGGTGACTTTTGGCCCTTGGCACCCGGCAGGCCCGGGCGGAAGCTGGGGCGTACACCGCGAGCCGCGGGTCCGCGCACTTCTCTGGGGTCGTTCAGGACACAGGTTCGCGCTGGTCACAGGTTTGCGCAGGTCACAGGTTCGCGCGCAATTAACGCACAATTTACGCAAGAAGAAGGTCCACGGGGGCGCCATGAAGCAGCAGCAGCCGAGCCTGAACTTCCTTGGTGCCACCGACACCGTGACCGGTTCACGCTACCTGATCGACGCCGGCGGCGGGCGCGTGCTGGTGGACTGCGGACTCTTCCAGGGCTATAAGCGCAGCCGCGAGCGCAACCGGGCGCCCTTTCCGGTGCCGCCGCGGTCCATCGACGCCGTGGTGCTGACCCACGCGCACCTGGACCACACCGGATATGTCCCTGCTCTGGTCAGGGGCGGGTTCGGCGGCCCCGTGTACGCCACGGCCGGCACCACAGACCTATGCAAACTCATCCTGCCGGACAGCGGCCACCTGCAGGAGGAGGAGGCCCGGTATGCCTCACAGCGGGGGTCATCCGCGCATGATCCCGCCCTGCCCCTCTACACGGCTGCGGACGCCGTCGCGTCCCTCAACAGATTCAAAATCGTCGGGTTTGATGTGCCCCTTGACCTTGGCGGTGGCATGGAGTTGACGTTCGTGCCGGCCGGGCACATCCTGGGGGCCGCCCAGGTGCACGTCCGGGTTGGCTCCCAGTCGGTGCACTTCACCGGGGACCTGGGCCGGGCCGATGACCCGTTCATGTATCCGCCCCGCCCGCTCGGCGAAACCGGCATCCTGGTGACCGAATCAACCTACGGCAACCGGAAACACTCCACTGAGGATCCGGAGAAGCTGCTGGGAGAGATCATCAACCGCGTCGCGAAACGCGGAGGGGTCATCATGTTTGCCGCGTTCGCCGTCGGCCGGGCCGAAACGCTGATGCTGTACCTGTCCCGGCTCCTGCGCAAGGGCGCGATTCCTCGCATCCCGGTCTACCTCAACAGCCCCATGGCCATCGACGCCTCCGAAATGTACCAGCGCCACCCCGAAGAACACCGGCTCAAGCGGGAGGAATACGTGGACATGTACAAACTGGCCAAACTCACCCGCACCGTGGACGAATCCAAGTTGCTGAACCTGCGCGGCGGCCCCATGATCATCATCTCGGCCAGCGGCATGCTGACGGGCGGACGGATCCTGCACCACGTCGCGGCGTACGGCCCCGACCCGAAAAACGCCATCATCCTCAGCGGCTACCAGGCCAGCGGCACGCGGGGGGCCACCCTTGCTGCCGGTGAACGCGAGTTGCGCATCTACGGGGAAGACGTCAAGGTGCGGGCCGAGGTTATCCAGATGGAAAGCCTGTCCGCGCACGCCGACGGCGACGCCATCATCGCGTGGATGAGGGCGTCAGAAGTTGCGCCCCGGATGACCTACATCACGCACGGTGACCCGGACGCGTCCGACGCCCTGCGTATCAGGATCAAACGCGAACTCGGCTGGCGGGCCAGGGTGCCCGAATACCTGGAGACGATCGACATCGAGGATCCGCGATGAACCCCGAGGCCGTCACCCGGACCACCGTGTTGAAGGAGGTCCACGATCTCGCCCGGCCGCTGAAAACCGATCGGGACCTCAACGGCCTCGTGCGGCGCGCGGCCGACTGCCGTTTTGTCGCCATCGGCGAGGCCTCCCACGGCACCCACGAGTTCTACACCTGGCGCGACACCCTCAGCAGGCGGCTCATCGCGGAGGAAGGCTACAACTGGATTGGGGTGGAAGGGGACTGGCCCGACTGCCGGCGGATCAACCGATGGGTCCGCGGCCAGGAGGGGAAGGACCAGGGCGTCCACGCGCTGCTGGCCGGCTTCGAACGCTGGCCAACCTGGATGTGGGCCAACGAGGAAGTCGCGGCGTTCCTGGACTGGCTGCGCAGCTGGAACCTGGCCAGGCCGCTGGACAAACGTGTCGGCTTCTACGGGCTGGATGTCTACTCGCTCTGGGATTCGCTGCGCGAAATCATCGGCTGGCTACAGGCGAACGTTCCCGACGCCGTCCCCGCGGCGGAGCGCGCCTGGCAGTGCTTCCTGCCCCACCACGAGGACCCGCACCAGTATGCCTGGAGCACGCGGCTGGTGCCGCAGTCCTGCGAGCCCGACGTCGTGGCCCTCCTGACCGAGGTCAGGAACCGGGCCTTCAGCCCCGGCCGGCAGGAGGAGGACGCCTTCGACGCCGTCCAGAACGCTGAAGTCGCGGCCAACGCTGAGCACTACTACCGCATCATGGTCCGCGGCGACAGGCAGTCCTGGAACGTCCGCGACCACCATATGGCCGACACCATCGACCGGGTCAGCAGGCACCTCGGGCCGACGTCGAAGGGACTGATCTGGGAACACAACACACACATCGGCGATGCCCGGGCCACCGACATGGCGCAGGACGGCCTGGTCAACGTCGGGCAGCTGCTGCGCGAACGCCACGCGGGCGAAGGCGTGCTGCTGGTCGGCTTCGCATCCCACCGCGGCTCCGTGCTCGCCTCCGACGGGTGGGGCCGCCCCGAACGCATCCTGACGGTGCCGGAAGCGCGCCCGGGCAGCCACGAAGACTTCCTGCATCAGGCCCTGGGGGTGCCCTCAGTGCTGGTGTTCGGCGACGACAGGACCGGGCCGTGGCTTTCGACATGGCTCGGACACCGGGCGATCGGCGTCGTCTACCACCCGGAAAGGGACGCCGGAAACTATGTTCCGACCCGGATGGGGGAGCGCTACGACGCCCTCATCTGGCTGGAACACACCGCAGCGCTGCGTCCGGTGCACCATGAAGGCCCGCCCCGCGAACCGGAGTTCGAGACCGAGCCCACCGGATTCTAGGCCGGTGTGCATTCCAGGAAAGCAGGAATCAGCATGAGCAAAGCAATCATCGTCGGCATCAACGGGTCCGCAGGCAGCAGCGCCGCCCTGGCCTGGGCCCTTGACCGGGCCGCCCGGGACAAGCTCCCGGTCACGGTCGTCCACGCGGTGGACGACCGCTGGATGTCACCGGATTTTCAGTACCACGAGATCATCCGGGAATCGGGGATGGACCTGCTTCGGGACGCTGAGACGGCCGCCCGTGAACAGGCCCCGGACGTCACTGTCGACATCCAGCTCCGTCATGGCAGCGGCGGCTCGGTGCTCCGGGAAGTCTCCAAGGAGGCAGCCATGATCGTGGTTGGCGGCCATGACAAACATTGGATGGGCGGCGGTCCCATGACGGACCGGGCCCTGCAGGTTGTCTCGGCCTCGGAATGCCCGGTAGCCGTCGTGCCGGCGAAACCGGCCACCGGGGTCAAGGGCGTCGTGGTCGGCGTGGACGGCTCCGAGGAGTCGCTGCAGGCCGTCGCCTTCGCGGCCGCCGAAGCTGATCGGGGTGGAGACGAGCTCACCGTGGTCCTCGCGTTCAAGAGCCCCGCCCGGTGGGTCGAGAAGCAGCTGCCGACCAGTGGTCTCGCCGAGAGCATCGTCGAAGAGGACCGGATTGTTCTCGCCGAGTCGGTCGCCGGGCTCGGCGACAAATACCCCGACCTGGTGGTCCATCAGCGCCTTGAGACGAACACCGAACCGGCGAAGGCCCTCGTGGATATCGCCGCCGACGCCAGGGAGTTGGTGATTGGAAGTCGCGGACGTGGCGGGTTCTCCCGGACCGTGCTCGGCTCCACCGCGCACGCTGTACTCCTGAACGTGCCGTGCCCCACCATCGTGACGAAGGTGCATAAGGTCAAGCACGGCGACTGACCGCCCGGCAAGCAACCCGTGCCGGCAAGGTCCCGGAACGGGCCGGAGAGCCCCCTTTTGGCGGGGGCTTTCCGGCGCCGCCAACGGATGGGAGGATGATGCCGTGGACCCCTTCTTCAATTTCATCACCCACTTTTGGTGGCTCGTCTTTCCCCTGAGCGGACTGGCCGGGGGGTGGGCGCGGTCCTGGTCCAAAGCCGCCGAACGCCGGCACCGCCGCCGCGTGGAGCTTTATACGCTCAAGAACCAGGCGGCGCAGGCAGAGCAGGCCAGCCAGGCCGACGTGCTGGCCCTCATGAAGGCGCACGACACCGTCAACCAACGCTGGCTGGATTACGAACTCGACGTGGGGAAGCTGATCGACTACCCGGTCATGACGGATGTCCGGGAGCCCCTCACCGTGGCCTTCCTCCGGGCCAAACGCGAGGCCGACGGGCTGCGCCCCGCCGCCCCGGCGGAAGTCAGGACCGCCGCGCGGCTTGCGGAGTACCGGGCGGCCGTGACCAGCTTTGAGCTCGCATTCGACGTCGCCGAACGGGAAGCCAAACGGATCAGGGACAGCAAGTTCACCGGTCCCGAACGCCAGCGGCTCGAGACAGCCCGGAAACTTCTGCGGATAGCGTCGGACGCGGCCGCAACTCCCGCCGAGCGGCAGACGGCCTACCGCCGCGCCCGCCGGGAACTCGACGGGCTCATCGTGCTGCCCGAGGCGACGCTAGCGGCGCTGGAGGACAGGATCGCTTCGATGCTCGGCGCGGGCCCGGCGCCGGACGTCCGCCGGGCCGTCTGAGCTGGGCCGCAGCCGGCGGAGCCGGGCGGTGCCCGCTGTGACCGGCATCGCACCGCCACCGTGAAGGCCCGTGCCGCACAGGAGGACTGAATTTAGGGACTTCTAGCATGTTTTGCCCAGCCGTCTTTCCCACGTACCATCGATAAGGTTTCAAATCGCGTTAGCGCCACCGAATTCATCTGATCAGGCATCGAATGGACGTCGTGGCCATGCAGCAACGGGGATGTGGAACTGCCGACCGTGAACACTTCAGATTGGGCAACAGGTGGAAATCACCGTAATGGTGGCGCTAGTGATATCGCTGGCGCTGTTCTTCGACTTCACCAACGGATTTCATGACACCGCGAACGCCATGGCTACCCCCATCGCGACCGGCGCCATCAAACCGAAAACAGCAGTTGCCCTCGCGGCGGTGCTGAACCTCGTGGGAGCGTTCCTCTCCACGGAAGTCGCCAAGACCGTCTCGGGCGGCATCATCAAGGAAGGCTCGGACGGGGTCCAGATCACCCCGGACATCATCTTCGCCGGGCTGATGGGCGCCATCCTCTGGAACATGATCACCTGGCTCAAGGGCCTGCCGTCCAGTTCCTCCCACGCCCTCTTCGGCGGCCTGATCGGGGCCGCGATTGCCGGTATCGGCATCCACGCGATCAACTTCGAGTCAATTCTCCAAAAGATCATTCTTCCCGCGGTGTTCGCCCCGATCATCGCGGGCGGCGTAGCCTACTTGTGCACGCGGCTGGCGTACGGCCTGACCGCCCGCCATGACCCCGAAACCGGGGACAAGCTCACGCAGAAGCGCGGCGGATTCCGGACCGGTCAAGTCTTCACGTCCAGCCTCGTGGCGTTGGCCCACGGCACCAACGACGCCCAGAAGACGATGGGCATCATCACCCTGGTCCTGATCTCCGCCGGCCTCCAGCCTGCCGGCTCCGGTCCGGAGTGGTGGGTTATCACCGCCTGTGCCTTCGCCATCGCGATCGGCACGTATTCCGGCGGGTGGCGGATCATCCGCACCATGGGCTCGGGACTCACCGAAGTGAAGCCCGCCCAGGGCTTTGCCGCCGAGACCAGCACCGCCACAGCCATTCTGGCGTCCTCGCACCTGGGCTTCGCCCTGTCCACCACGCAGGTGGCCTCCGGCTCGGTCGTGGGCTCCGGCATGGGACGCCGCGGCACTACGGTGCGGTGGGGAACCGCCGGCCGGATTGCCATTGGCTGGCTGTTCACGCTGCCGGCCGCCGGAATCATGGGCGCGCTGACGGCTCTGCTCGTGCAGACCGGGGTCGTAGGCGTGATCATTGCGGCAACTGCCGGCACCGCCGCAGTGGCCTACATGTTTGTGCGCTCACGGAAGTCGCCTGTGGGCAGCAACAACGCCGTCGAGATCGAGGAAGTCGGCCAGGCCGTGCAGTTCCGGAAGAAAAAGTCCGCCACCAAGTCGATCAAGAACGGCGGTGCCCAGCGATGAAATGGCTGGAACTGTTCAGCGTGGCGAGTGCCACGCTTGTGTCCGCTGTAACCGTGGTAGTTCTCTACTCCCTCGGCGTCCGGCTCACGGCCATCGCGGGGGACACCCGGACCTCCCCGGCGGCCTGGACCCGACCGCTCGCTTACACGTGCTTCGCTTTGTGCGGCGCCGCCATTCTCTTCGGGCTCTACCTGATCATTCCTTACTTCCACAAATAGGACGTCCCCGCGGCCGTGCAGCCGTTGCGTTCGGGGGATGGGACACCGGCCACCGCAGTGGCTAGGCTGGGGCCATGGTGAGCTTCCAATACTTCGTGGCGTCCTCACTCGACGGGTTCATCGCCACTGCCGACGACAATCTCGCCTGGCTGCTGCAGTTCGACGGCTTTGAGGGCGGACAGGACAGCTATGACGCGTTCATGGCCGACGTCGGCTGCATCGTCATGGGCGGCGAGACGTACGCGTGGCTTCGGGAGCACGAACCGGACACCTGGCCGTATCCGGGCACACCCTCCTGGGTCTTCACCCGTCACGAGCACGCCGCCCCGAAGGGCGCGGATGTGACGTTCGTGCGCGGGGCGGTAGGCGAGTTCGTGGACGACCTCAAAGAAGCGGCCGGCGGCCGAAACGTCTGGGTTGTGGGTGGAGGCGTGCTCGCAGCGCAGTTCGCTGACGCCGGGCTGCTGGACGAACTGATTGTCTCGGTCATTCCCGTGGTCCTGGGCGGCGGCAAACAGTTGCTGCCTATGGCGGGCCCGACGCCGCCGCTCGAGTTGACATCTTCCCGCACCTTGGGCCGGGGCATCGTGGAGCTGCGCTACCGCTTCCCGGCCCGGCCCTAGCCGGATCCGGCGCCGCCGGGCCGGTCGCCCTCCGCGTTATCGCGGACCTAGCGCGCGATATCGCGGATCAGGTTCGTGATCCGGGCGGTGGAGAGCCGCCGGCCGAGTTCGTCGGTCATCACGATTTCGTGGGTGGCGAGCGTCCGGCCGAGGTGAATGGCCGTGCAGGTGCCGGTGACGGTGCCCTCGGAGATCGCCCGGTGGTGCGTCGCCCCGACCTCGATCCCGAGCGCCTGCCGGTCCGGTCCGGCATGCATGCCGGCCGCGAACGAACCCAGGGTTTCGGCCAGGACCACGTGGGCCCCGCCGTGCAGGATGCCTGCCACCTGGGTGTTCCCCGCCACCGGCATGGTGGCCACAGTGCGCTCCGGGCTCATCTCGAGGAAGCGGATCCCCATCTTCACCACAAGGGCTCCGACGCCGTACTGGCCCAGCCAATCGTGCATGTCCTCGGGAACACCGGCCGCAGCGAGCTCGGCCGCGTACGGGCCGGGCGTGAAATTGTCCATCATGGGAACTAGGCTGGCACCTGTGAGTGAAACTACCAAACCGGCCCTTGCCCTCGAGAATGCAGCCTCCCAAAATGCTGCCCCCCTTTCCGCGGACACTGCCGCAGACCAACTCCTGGCAGCTGAGCCGGATTCAGGGGTTGCGGCCAAGCGTGCCGGAAAATCCAGCCGGGCCGCGGCGTCGGTTTCCGCCACCGAGGCCCCCGTGATTCCCATCACGGACCAGCCGCGGCTACTCGTGCTCGATGGGCACTCCATGGCGTTCCGGGCGTTCTTCGCCCTGCCCGCGGACAAGTTCTCCACCGCCACGGGCCAGCACACGAACGCCGTCCACGGCTTCACGTCCATGCTGATCAACCTGATCAAGGAGCAAAAGCCCACCCACGTGGCGGTCGCCTTCGACGTCTCCGATGACACGACGCACCGCAAGGCCGAGTACAGCGAGTACAAGGGCGGACGCAACGAGACCCCGCGGGAAATGAGCGGCCAGATCGACCTCATCGACAAGGTCATGGGCGCCTGGGGCATCAAGACCATCAAAATGCCCGGTTGGGAAGCTGACGACATCCTGGCCACCCTCGCCGCAATGGGGGAAAAGGCCGGTTACGAAGTGCTGCTGGTCTCAGGCGACCGCGATGCCTTCCAGCTCATCACCGACAACGTTTTCGTCCTGTACCCCAAGAAGGGTGTCAGCGATATTCCCCGCATGGACGCGGACGCCATCCAGGAGAAGTACTTCGTCAGCCCGGCCCAGTACTCGGACCTCGCCGCCCTGGTGGGGGAATCCGCGGACAACCTCCCCGGTGTTCCCGGCGTCGGCCCCAAGACGGCAGCGAAATGGATCAACCTTTACGGCGGACTGGAGGGGGTCCTGGAGAACCTCGACGCGATCGGCGGGAAGGTGGGGGACTCCCTGCGCGAATACGTTGACGACGTCAAGCGCAACCGGCGCCTCAACAGGCTGCACACCGACCTGGATTTGCCAGTGACGCTGGACGAGCTCGCGGACCCGCGGCCTGACCAGGCAGCCCTCGAGGAGCTGTTCGACGCCCTGGAATTCAAGACCATCCGGACCCGGCTCTTCGCCCTCTACGGCAGTGAAGTCACCGAAGCCGAGCGGGAAAGCCTCGACATCCCGGACTTCGTGATCCCGGCGGACGCAGCCGAACTTGGCGCGTTCCTCGAGGCCGGTGCCGGCAAGCGCTCCGCTGTGGCGGTCGACGTTGTGCCCGGCCGGATCGGCGAGGACGCCGCAGCGGTGGCGATCGTCCGCGACGACGCTGCCGTCTATATCGACCTGGCCAGCCAGGACGCCGCCGCCGAAAATGTTCTGGCCGCATGGCTGCGCGACGCCCACGCACCGAAGGTCGTGCACGGGTTCAAGGCTGCCCTGAAGGCCCTGACCGCGCGCGGCCTGGAACTGGAGGGCGTGGTGGATGACACCTCGATCTCCGGCTACCTCATCCAGCCGGACCGCCGCAGCTACGAGCTTGCGGAGCTGGCACAGCATCACCTCAACATCGCGGTTTCCACGGAGGCCGCCAAGGAAGGCCAGCTTGAGCTGGCGTTCGACGGCGACGACGCCGCCGCTGCGGGCGCGCTGGTCCACGTCGCCGCCGTCGTGCAGGCCCTGAGCCGCTTCTTCGAATCAGAACTGACGGAACGCAAAGCGCAGGACCTGCTCACCACGCTGGAACTGCCGGTCAGCCGGGTGCTGGCCGATATGGAACTGGCGGGAATCGCCATCGACATGCCCCGCATGGACGAGCAGCTGTCGGATCTCGCCAAGGTGATCGACAACGCCCAGGAGCTGGCGTTCGCCGCGATCGGCCACGAGGTCAACCTTGGTTCGCCGAAGCAGCTCCAGACCGTGCTGTTCGACGAACTGCAGTTGCCGAAGACCAAGAAAATCAAGTCCGGCTACACCACCGACGCCGCGTCACTCAAAAACCTGCTGGAAAAGACCGGGCACGAATTCCTGGTCCAGCTCATGGCGCACCGGGAGTCGTCGAAGCTGCGCCAGATGCTGGAGTCGCTGAAGAAGTCCGTCACGGAAGACGGCCGGATCCACACCACGTACGCGCAGAACGTCGCAGCCACGGGCCGGATCTCCTCCAACAACCCCAACCTGCAGAACATCCCCATCCGCAGCGAGGAAGGCCGGCGCGTCCGCGGCATCTTTGTGGTCAGCGAGGGCTACGAGTGCCTGCTCTCCGCGGACTACTCGCAGATCGAAATGCGCATCATGGCGCACCTCTCGGGCGACGCCGGCCTGATCCAGGCTTACAAGGACGGCGAAGACCTCCACCGGTTCGTGGGCTCTAACATTTTCCATGTGCCCACCGACCAGGTGACCAGCGCCATGCGGTCCAAGGTCAAGGCGATGTCCTATGGCCTCGCGTACGGGCTGACCTCGTTCGGTCTGTCCAAGCAGCTGGAGATCTCCGTTGACGAGGCGCGGACCCTCATGAAGGACTACTTCGACCGGTTCGGCGCCGTCCGCGACTACCTCCGCGGCGTGGTGGACCAGGCCCGGATCGACGGCTACACCGCCACCATCGAGGGGCGCCGGCGCTACCTCCCGGACCTGACCAGCACCGACCGCCAGCTGCGTGAGAATGCGGAGCGCATCGCGCTGAACTCGCCCATCCAGGGATCGGCGGCTGACATCATCAAGCGCGCCATGCTGGGTGTGCACGCGGAACTGGCGGCACGGGGCCTGAAATCGCGCATGCTCCTGCAGGTCCATGATGAACTTGTCCTCGAAGTCGCCGCGGGTGAGCGCGAGGCCGTGGAGCAGCTGGTGACCGAGCAAATGGGCTCGGCCGCGGACCTCAGCGTTCCGCTGGACGTCCAGATCGGCATCGGCTCCAGCTGGTACGAGGCGGGGCACTAAAGCTGGACAGGTATCGGCAAGGTTTCGGTCCGGCAAGTATTCGGTCCGGCAGTATTCGTTCCGGCTATGCCGGGACCCGAGATTCTCAGGGGGAGAAGTACGTGGCAGATAAGTACGAGCTCAGGCGGTTCCGCGCGGTCGCGAAGGACGAGGCGGAATACGCGCAAGGCACGGCGTGGCTGCGCGGGGTCGGGATCGGCTTCTACGACGAGCCGCGCAAAGACGACTTCGCGGACAAGATCATGGCCATGTATCTCGTGGACAACCGTGAAATGACCGGCGTTTACCAGGCCGACGGCGTTGCGGCCCACTCGCTGGCTGCCGACGTCCCGGTGGCGACCTTCGCCACCCTGCGCAAGGACCTGAACATCGGCTACGGCCGTCAGCTCGAAGCCCAGCTGGTCACGGCCGTCACGGTGCGCGGGACCCACCGCCGGCAGGGACTGCTGCGGCGGATGATGACCGAGGACCTTGCCGCGGCGAAGGCGGACGGCGTCGCGCTGGCGGCACTGACCGCCTCGGAGGCCTCGATCTACGGGCGGTTCGGTTACGGTGTGGCCACCTTCGAGCGCAGCATCAAGGTCGACACCGGGCCGCGCTTCCGGCTGCGCCATGCGCCCGCCGGCACCGTGGAGATTGCGGACCGCAAGGTCCTGCTGGAACTGGCCCCCGAGGTTTTTGGTCGGGTCCACGCGTCCATGCCCGGATCGATCTCGCGGCAGGAAGCGTACCGGCTGCGGTCTTCGGGCATACTCGGCCGGGACGGCAGCGAGGACGAGGCAATCCGCTGCGCCCTGCACTACGACGCCGCCGGAACCGTGGACGGCTACGTGTCCTATAAATTCGCCGGGTGGGACGCCAAGCCGTACACCATGGAGATCGTGGACCTCGTGGCCGCGAATGACGCCGCGTACCTGGAACTCTGGCAGTTCCTGGGCAGCATCGACCTCGTGGACCGGATCAGCTGGCAGGATGCACCGGTGGACGATCCCCTGACCTGGGCGCTTGAGGACCCGCGATGCGTCGAGGCATCGGACCACCGCGACATGCTGTGGCTGCGCGTCCTGGACCCGGCCCGGGTGCTGGGGGCCCGGCGCTACTCGGCCGACGGGACGGTCGTTCTCGCGGTCAGGGACAGTCTCGGCTTCGCGGCCGGCACCTTCGCGCTCACGGTCAGCGGGGGAGAGGCCACGGTGCGGCCGGCTCCGGAGGCTGAGCCGGACCTGTCCCTTGATGTTGCGGACCTCGGCTCCATCTATCTGGGCGCCGTTTGTCCCGTGACGCTGAAAGCTGCCGGCCGGATCACCGAGCACACCGCCGGGGGGGCGCTGACGGCGCGCCTCATGTTCGCCGTCGAACGTTCACCGCACTGCCTCACGCACTTCTAGGCCTCCGGTCCGATTTCGGCGCCTAAGGCGACACGGACGGCCCCGTGCGCTTTGACCGGCGTTCGCGTAAACGACTAGACTAAACAGGCGCGTACTACGTGCGCGCATCTACAATCCACAAAATCAGGATGACCCGGCGGAACGCTTGCTGTGACGCCGTGCTCTTGGCCTGCATGCCATAATGCCGGCGAAGCGGTTTGCCTGACCGACTCACTATCCACAACGGAGCCCCTACTACATGACCATCACCTCCACCGAGAAGCCCGGTACCCCCGTAGTCGCCATTAACGACATCGGTACCGCTGAGGACTTCCTCGCAGCTGTCGACGCCACCATCAAGTACTTCAACGACGGAGACCTCGTCGAAGGTACCGTCGTCAAGGTCGACCGCGACGAAGTCCTGCTCGACATCGGTTACAAGACCGAAGGTGTCATTCCCTCCCGCGAGCTTTCCATCAAGCACGACGTTGACCCCGGAGACGTCGTCTCCGTTGGCGATCAGGTCGAAGCCCTGGTGCTCACCAAGGAAGACAAAGAAGGCCGCCTGATCCTCTCCAAGAAGCGTGCTCAGTACGAGCGTGCCTGGGGCGACATCGAGAAGGTCAAGGAAGAAGACGGTGTTGTCACCGGTACCGTCATCGAGGTTGTCAAGGGTGGTCTTATCCTCGACATCGGTCTGCGCGGCTTCCTGCCCGCATCCCTCGTCGAGATGCGCCGTGTGCGCGACCTCGCTCCGTACATCGGTCAGCAGATCGAAGCCAAGATCATCGAGCTGGACAAGAACCGCAACAACGTTGTGCTGTCCCGCCGTGCATGGCTCGAGCAGACCCAGTCCGAGGTCCGCTCCACGTTCCTCAACAAGCTGGAAAAGGGCCAGGTCCGTCCCGGCGTCGTTTCCTCCATCGTCAACTTCGGTGCCTTCGTGGACCTGGGCGGCGTAGACGGCCTGGTTCACGTTTCCGAGCTGTCCTGGAAGCACATCGACCACCCGTCCGAGGTTGTCGAAGTTGGCCAGGAAGTCACCGTCGAGGTTCTCGAGGTCGACCTGGACCGCGAGCGCGTCTCCCTGTCGCTCAAGGCTACGCAGGAAGATCCGTGGCAGACCTTCGCCCGCACCCACGCCCTCGGCCAGGTTGTTCCGGGTAAGGTCACCAAGCTCGTTCCGTTCGGCGCGTTCGTTCGCGTTGAAGACGGCATCGAAGGCCTGGTCCACATCTCCGAGCTCGCCGTGCGCCACGTTGAGCTGGCCGAGCAGGTTGTCTCCGTTGGTGACGAGCTGTTCGTCAAGGTCATCGACATCGACCTCGAGCGCCGCCGCATCTCGCTCTCCCTCAAGCAGGCCAACGAGGGCGTCGACGCCGACAGCACCGAATTCGATCCGGCTCTCTACGGCATGGCCGCAGAGTACGACGAAGAGGGCAACTACAAGTACCCGGAGGGCTTCGACCCGGAGTCCAACGAGTGGCTTGAAGGCTACGAGAACCAGCGCGCAGCCTGGGAGCAGCAGTACGCTGACGCCCAGACCCGCTGGGAAGCACACAAGAAGCAGGTTGCCCAGCACGCTGCCGACGACGCTGCAGCTGCAACGTCCGGTGAGAGCGATTCCGGCACCACCAGCTACTCCTCCGAGCCGGCTGCAGCCGAGACCGGTGCAGGCACGCTTGCTTCGGACGAGGCTCTTGCCGCTCTGCGCGAGAAGCTGACCGGCAACTAATTGCCCGTGATCCTCAAGGAGTCAGCTCCCTGAGGCCAGGCAGTTTGTAGCTTGAAGGTGGCCGTCCCCTCGGGGGCGGCCACCTTTTTGTGTGCCCCGGGGGACATGCCCATTTTTCGATCCGGGCCGTGGACATTTGTGGATTGGGCCCAGTCCTGGCCCTGGGCGCGGGACATATCCAGTGCCGGGAGGCCCGCGCCATGCCCTGGCGCCGGACATGAGCCGCGGTTGCCCGGACCACCGGACATGCCCCCTTTTGAAGCCCTCCCTCCGGGGACATGCCCATTTTTCGAGCCGGCCCGTGGACATTTGTGGATTGGGCCCAGTCCTGGCCCTGGGCGCGGGACATATCCAGTGCCGGGAGGCCCGCGCCATGCCGTGGCGCCGGACATGCCCCGCGGTTGCCCGGACCACCGGACATGCCCATTTTTGAAGCCCCCTCCGGGGACATGCCCATTTTTCGAGCCGGGCCGTGGACATTTGTGGATTGTGTCCAGTCCTGGCCTTGGGCGCGGGACATGTCCAGTGCGGGGAGGCCGGCGCCATGCCCTGGCGCCGGACATGCCCCGCGGGCGCCCGGACCACCGGACATGCCCATTTTTGAAGCCCCCTCCGGGGACATGCCCATTTTTCGAGCCGGGCCGTGGACATTTGAGGATTGTGCCCAGTCCTGGCCTTGGGCGCGGGACATGTCCAGTGCGGGGAGGCCGGCGCCATGCGTTGGTGCCGGACATGCGCATTCCTGGCACTAGGCACCGGGCTGCCGTTGCACGCGTTTCCTGCTCGTCAGGACAAGCAAGGGGCCGCGCCATGGAATGTAGGCTCCTTGACGGCAGCCAGGCGCTGACGACGGGGGCATGTCCAATGGCGGAAGGGAGCCCGGGCCCGGCCCAGGGTGCCATGCCTTCAGCGCAGCGGGATCTTCGCTATGACCGGCACCGTGTGCGTCTGCGAGGCGGCACCGGTCACCAGTTCGGCGCCCGCGTACTTCAGCAACGCGAGGGCTCCCACATTGCCGGCCGTCGTCTCGGCTACCAGGACGGCTGCCCCGGTCGACGCGGCGCGAGCCCTTACGAGGCGCAGCGCCTCGCGGCCCACACCCTGGCCGCGGAAGCTCCGGGCGAGCCAGATTCCGGTCTCCAGCGCCCAGCCGCCACCCCCTGCAACGGCCCCGGCGGCACCAACAGCCCCGGCGTCACCACCTGGCCCAGCCCCGGCGGCACCAACAGCCCAGCCGCCACCACCGGCCCAGCCCTCATCCGCTGCTGCCGGCTCCGTGTCCATCCGCCTGAGCCGCACGGACCCTGCCATCTGCCCGTCGCAGCTGATGGCCCACGTCTTCTGCCCCGCGGGACCGTCCAGGCCGGCTGCGGCGGCGCGGTGGAATTCGCGGAACCAGCTGATCCGGTCGGTGTTCCAGCCGGCGGTCGTGCCCAGCGGCGGGGTGACCTCGTCGGCGTCGGCGTCCCGGAGCCCAAGTTCCAGGAGCTGTTCGAGAACGTCCTCGCTGACGTCAAGCAGCGCGACCGCGGGCACGGGCTCAGCTGATGGGCACATCGATCCACTCCGTTTCTCCGGGCAGCAGCGACGCGCTGCCGGCCGACATGGCGGCCACGCGGTCCGCGGCCCGGGCAAGTTCTTCCGCATCATCCGGCAGCGCGAGCCTCAGGACAGTAGTCTGCGCCTCGTAACGGGTTTCGGCCATGACATACCCCGCGGCGCGCAGATCGTTTTCGAGCCGGCCGGCGACGGCGTGCTGTACGGGTACCGAGCAAATGCGCAGCCGGCGGCGCCGCACGAGGGGAGCCAGCTCCAGCGCTCCGGACACCGATTCGGAATAGGCCCGCACCAGGCCGCCGGCACCCAGGAGAATGCCGCCGAAATAGCGCACGACGACGACGGCGACGTCGCTGAGATCGGCGACGCCGGGTGCGGTCTCCCGCTTCAGCAGCGCCTCGAGCATGGGGATGCCCGCGGTGCCGGACGGCTCGCCGTCGTCGTTGGAACGCTGGATGTCCCGGTCGGGGCCGAGCACGAAGGCGAAGCAGTGATGCCGGGCGTCATGGAATTCCCGGCGCAACCCGCCCAGGACGGCCCGGGCGGCGTCCTCGTCCGCCGTGCGGGCCAGCACGGTGATGAAACGGGACCGCTTGACCTCGATTTCGTGCCGAAACCCGGGCCCCGCTGCGAGGGTGGTGTAGACGGCCGTCCTGCTCTCGGGGGATTCCGCCGCATCTGCCACCGGTTCAGTTTAGTCTGGTGAGGTGTTGAAGATCGGGTTGACCGGCGGAATCGCCTCGGGGAAGTCCACGGTTGCCGCGCGCCTGCGCGACCTTGGAGCAGTGCTTGTCGACGCCGACGCGCTGGCCCGGGAGGTCGTGGAACCTGGTACGCCCGGACTGGCCAGTGTGGTGGAAGCCTTCGGTGCCGCCGTCCTGAGCCCGGAAGGCCGGCTGGACCGGGCCCGGCTCGGTGCCCTGGTCTTCGGTGATCCGGAGCGCCTGGCCGCGCTGAACGGCATCGTCCACCCCTTGGTGCGGGAGCGCGCCGCGGCGATGGTCGCCGCCGCCCCGGCCGGCGCCGTCGTGGTCCAGGACATCCCGCTCCTGGTCGAAACCGGGCAAGGGAAGAACTTCCATCTGGTGGTCGTGGTGGATGCCCCCGACGACGTCCGGGTCCGTCGCATGGCCGAACACCGCAACATGACCGCCGACGAGGCGCGCGCCCGGATGGCAGCCCAGGCGGGCCGCGCGGACCGGCTGGCCGCAGCGGACGTCGTGCTGGACAACTCCGGCACCCCGGAGGACCTCCGGCACGCGGTCGACGCGCTGTGGGAGGAGCGGCTGAGGCCGTTCGCACTGAACCTCAAGGAGCAAAGGATCGCCCCGCGGACGGCGGGGCCGGTACTCGCCCCGGCCGATCCGGCCTGGGCCGCGCAGGCCGCCCGGCTGATCGCCCAGCTGCGGGCAGCGGTCCCGCAGGATGTCCTGGCCGTCGACCACCTCGGGTCCACGGCCGTCCCTGGCCTCGACGCCAAAGATGTGATCGACCTCCAGCTCAGCGTCCGGGACCTCGACGCCGCGGACCGGATCGCGCCGCTGCTGGCCGACGCAGGATTCCCGCGCTGGCCCGGCATCATCGCCGACAACCCGAAACCCTCGCACCCGGACCCTGCCGACTGGGGCAAGCGGCTGCACGGCAACGCCGACCCCGGCCGGCCGGTGAATCTCCACCTCCGCGCGGCCGGCTCGCCGGGCTGGCGGTACGCGCTCTGCTTCCGCGACTGGCTGCGCGCCGATCCCGAGGCCCGGGCGGACTATGTGGCCGAAAAGCAACGGGTCGCCGGGCTGCACGGCGTCGACAAGTCCACCGCCGGCTACGCGGCCGACAAGGAGGGCTGGTTCACCGAGTATGCCTGGCCCCGGATGGAAGCGTGGGTGCAGCGCACGGGATGGCAACCGCCGTCGTACGCGGACGACGCCGGAGCAGACGACGCCGGTGCCGGCACCGTCGGTGGCGCCACCGCAACGGCACCTGCCGCCGGCCCCGGTACCGCCCAAAGCTGAATCAGGGCATCCTGTCACAGCCCGGCGGTAGATTAGGTACATGAGTCTTGCCCAGGAAATCAACCGCGTCGTGGCGCCCTTCGAGGTCATCAGTGAGTTCCAGCCGGCGGGTGACCAGCCGGCCGCCATCGCAGAGCTGACCGAGCGCATCAAGAACGGCGAAAAAGACGTCGTGCTGCTTGGCGCCACCGGTACCGGTAAGAGCGCGACCACGGCCTGGCTGATCGAGCAGGTCCAGCGGCCCACCCTGGTGATGGTGCAGAACAAAACCCTCGCCGCGCAGCTGGCCAACGAATTCCGCGAACTGCTGCCGAACAACGCGGTGGAATACTTCGTGTCCTACTACGACTACTACCAGCCGGAGGCCTACGTCGCCCAGACGGACACCTTCATCGAGAAGGACTCCTCCGTCAACGAGGAAGTCGAACGGCTCCGCCACTCCGCCACCAACGCGCTGCTGACCCGCCGCGACGTGATCGTGGTTGCCACCGTCTCCTGCATCTACGGCCTCGGCACCCCGGAAGAATACATCGCCGGGATGGTGACCCTCCGCAAGGGGGCGGAGATGAACCGTGACGACCTGCTCCGGAAGTTCGTCTCCATGCAGTACACCCGCAACGACATGGACTTCCACCGCGGCACGTTCCGGGTCCGCGGGGACACCGTGGAAATCATCCCGATGTACGAGGAACTGGCGATCCGGATCGAGTTTTTCGGTGACGAGATCGAAAATATCCAGACCCTGCACCCGCTGACCGGCGAAGTGCTCCGGGACGAGAACGAAATGTACGTCTTCCCCGCCTCGCACTACGTCGCCGGTCCGGAACGGATGGGCCGGGCGATCAAGCGGATCGAAGACGAACTGGCCGAGCGCCTCGCCGTGCTGGAAAGCCAGAACAAGCTGGTCGAGGCCCAACGGCTCCGGATGCGCACCACTTATGACCTGGAAATGATGCAGCAGATGGGGTTCTGCAACGGCATCGAGAACTATTCCTCGCACATCGACGGCCGGGCCCGCGGAACCGCGCCGCACTGCCTGATCGACTACTTCCCGGATGACTTCCTCCTGGTGATCGATGAGTCCCACGTCACCGTGCCGCAGATCGGCGCCATGTACGAGGGCGACATGTCCCGCAAACGGAACCTTGTGGACCACGGCTTCCGGCTGCCCTCGGCGATGGACAACCGCCCGCTCAAATGGGACGAGTTCCAGGACCGCGTGGGCCAGACGGTCTACCTGTCCGCGACGCCGGGCAAGTACGAGCTCGGCAAGTCCGACGGCTTCGTCCAGCAGATCATCCGCCCCACCGGCCTGATCGACCCCGAGGTCGTCGTCAAGCCCACGAAGGGGCAGATCGATGACCTGCTGGGCGAAATCCGGACCCGGACCGCGAAGAACGAGCGGGTCCTGGTCACCACCCTGACCAAGCGGATGGCCGAGGACCTGACGGACTACCTGCTGGGCCATGGCGTGAAGGTGGAATACCTGCACTCCGACGTCGATACCCTCCGCCGCGTGGAACTCCTGCGCGAACTGCGGATGGGTGTCTTCGACGTCCTCGTCGGCATCAACCTGCTCCGTGAAGGCCTGGACCTCCCGGAGGTGTCGCTGGTCAGCATCCTGGACGCGGACAAGGAAGGCTTCCTGCGCTCCTCGACATCCCTGATCCAGACCATCGGGCGTGCCGCCCGAAACGTCTCCGGCCAGGTGCACATGTACGCGGACCGCATCACCGATTCGATGGCCCATGCCATCGACGAGACCAACCGCCGCCGCGCCATCCAGGTGGCCTACAACACGGAGAACGGGATCGATCCCCAGCCGCTCCGGAAGAAGATCGCGGACATCACCGACCAGCTGGCCAAGGAAGACGCGGACACCCGCGAGCTGCTGGCCGCGGCCGGGAAGAACCGCGGCAAGGGCAAGGGCACCTCGCTCATCCGTGCGGACGGGCTCGCCGCCGCGCCGGCCGAGGACCTCGTCGGGCTGATCGAACAGCTGACCGAACAGATGCACGCCGCAGCCGGGGAGCTGCAGTTCGAACTGGCCGCCCGGCTGCGCGACGAGGTGGGGGATTTGAAGAAGGAACTGCGGCAAATGCAATCCGCGGGGCACGCCTAGGGTAAACTCGGTCAAACGTAGGGGAGTATCCCAAACGCTACGATCGTCAACACGCACGGCTACGATGCCGCGCCGGGCGTAGCGGGCAGCCAGGCAGCGTCATGCGCCGGCGGTCGGAGAGACTTACACCGCTGAGCTGTACCCTACGAAAGGTATTTCCCCCGTGCCCGAGCTTCCCCTGTGGTTCGAGATCGGCTCGTTTGTCGTCCTCGGCGTCATTCTGGCCATCGACCTGCTGATGGTCCTCAAACGCCCGCATGAGCCCTCCATGAAAGAAGCCGGACTGTGGGTCGCGTTCTACGTGGCCCTGGCCCTGGTCTTCGCCGGCGCCATGTTCGCCTTCACCGGCCCGGAATTCGGCGGCCAGTTCATCGCCGGCTGGGTGACCGAATACAGCCTGAGCATCGACAACCTGTTCGTCTTCATCATCATCATGGCGCGCTTCTCGGTACCGAGAAAGTATCAGCAGGAAGTGCTCATGGTGGGCATCATCATCGCCCTGATCCTCCGCGGCATCTTCATCATGCTCGGCGCGATCGTGATCGAGCAGTTCAGCTGGGTCTTCTACATCTTCGGCGCCTTCCTGCTCTGGACCGCCTGGAAGCAGGCCCAGGACGAGGGCGAGGACGAGGAAGACAAGGAAAACCCGCTGATCGCCCGGATCCGCCGGGTCCTGCCGATGTCCGAGAAGTTCGACGGCGGCAAGCTCCGCACCGTCGTTGACGGCAAGAAGGTGTTCACCCCGATGCTGATCGTCTTCGTGACCATCGGCATGACGGACCTGCTCTTCGCTGTCGACTCCATTCCGGCCATTTTCGGCCTCACCCAGAGCGCCTTCATCGTCTTCACCGCCAACATCTTTGCCCTCATGGGGCTGCGCCAGCTGTACTTCCTGCTCGGCGGCCTCATGAACCGGCTCATCTACCTCAAGCACGCCCTGTCCGTGATCCTGGCGTTCATCGGTGTGAAGCTGGTCCTGCACGCCATGCACGTCAACGAGCTGCCCTTTATCAACGGCGGCCAGCACATCGAATGGGCCCCCGAGATCCCCACCTACGTCTCGCTCGGTGTGATCATCGGCACCATCGTCGTCGCGGTGGTCGCCAGCCTCATGAGCTCCAAGGCGTCCAAGTCGAAGCTGGATGCCCGGCTGGAAGAGGACTCCCGCAAGAGCCTGAGCGACGTCGACTAGTACCAAACCGCCGGGGTGAGAGTGCAGGACACACCTCGCGGCACATAGCAGTACGGCGCTGGACCCTCACGGGTCCGGCGCCGTACCTGTTTAAGCAGTACCTGCTAAGCCGGGCGCCATCGGCCCGGGCCCGTGCCTGGCCGCGCCCGGGTCACCGTCGGGCGGAACGTGCCATCCCCAGCAGGCGCCCGAAGATCGCCTCGCCGTCGTCCGCGATGCCGTCGTGGTGGAAGTCGCCGGTTTCCCAGACCTGCAGGCCCCGGACCGCGGCCGCCGTCTCCAGGGACAGCTCCCGGTCCACGTAGATGTCGTCGGTGTAGACGGCCGCGGCGACGGGCACGGTGTTCAGCGCCAGTCGCTCCGGGTCGTAGAGGGGTGCCCAGCCGCCCATTTCGGCCAGGAGCCGGGCCACGTCCTGCAGCGGGTGCAGGGCCGGGTCCTGCTCGAAATACCAGGGGTACACCATTTCCCCGGTCAGAAGCGGTTCGCCGGCGTCGGGGCGGAACTCGGGGAATTCCTCCAGCACGCGCCAGGCGGCCCAGTTGGTGGCACCGTCCTGGGCGTAAATGGATTCGTGCATCAACGCGTACAACGGGTTCGCGGCCCGGGACACGAGGCCCCGGACCTGCTCCAGGAAGGTGTCCGAGAGACGGTCGCCGCCCGGTGTGGCCACGAAGGCGTCTTCGAGCAGGTGGTGCAGTGCGTCCACCCGGGTGTTGCCGCCCAGGAACGAGCCCACCATCTGGAACCGTTCCACCGTGAGCCGGCCGCCGTCGGGCAGCACCTCCTCCGTTTCCCGCAGGTGCCGGGCGATCCGGGTGACGGCGGCCCGGTCCTCGGGATACCAGTCAAAGTATTCGGCGTTCCGGGCCGCGACCCGCTGGAACGTGGCCCGGTACACTCGGTCGGCGGAGCCGCCCAGCGGGGCCAGCCCGCCCGTCACGAGGACCTCGCGCAGCCCCTCGGGGGCGAAGGAAAGGTAGCTGAGCGCGCAGAAACCGCCGTAGCTCTGGCCGTAGATGGTCCACGGGGCCGAGTTCAGGGCCGCCCTGATCGCCTCGGCGTCGGCAACGATCGAGTCGGCGCGGAAGTGCGTCAGGTAGTCAGCCTGCTCCGCGTCGGTGCCGCGCAGCGGCAGCGTGTTGCGGTCGACGGGCGAGGACAGGCCGGTGCCGCGCTGGTCCAGCATGAGGATCCGGAAGTCCTTCGCGGCGGCCTTGCTCCAGCCGCCCAGCGACGGGAACCGGTTTCCACGCCCGCCGGGACCGCCCTGCAGGAAAAGCAGCCAGGGCAGCCCGGCGGCCTCTGCCTCGCTGTGTTCGGTGGACACGTACTCGCGGGCGAACACGGAGATGGTTTCGCCGCGGCGCCCCGCCTCGCTGAAGTGGTCAAGGGGGACCTGGAAGTAATGTTCCGCGGTCCGCATTCCCCGGTAGGTGTGTCGTGCCCGGACGCTGTGCGGAACTTTGCGCCCGGCGCTGGAGGCAGTCTCCAGCAGGGAGGCTCCCATGAGCCCCGTCATTGGGAGATCAGCCACGGGTGGCCGCCTCGCGGGAACCGGAGCTGGAGCCGGCAGGGGAGCCGGCGCCGGCAACTGCCGGGCGGCTGCCGAAGGCCGTCAGCGCCGCTCCGGTGAGGCGGAAGGTGGACCATTCCTCCATCGGCGAAGCGCCGAGGTTCTTGTAGAAGTTGATGGAGGGCTCGTTCCAGTCCAGGACACTCCATTCGACGCGCGCATAGCCCCGGTCGACGGCGGTCGCTGCCAGGTGCTGCAGCAGTGCCTTGCCGTGGCCCTCGCCGCGGGCCTCCGGCCGGACGTAGAGGTCCTCGAGGTAGATCCCGTGGACGCCCTCCCACGTGGAGTAGTTCAGGAACCAGAGGGCGAAGCCGCGGACCTCGCCCGCGGAGTTCTCCGCCATGGTGGCGAAGACCTTGGGATGCTCGCCGAAAAGGACCTCGGTGAGCATCTCGGGGGTGTTCCGGACTGCGTCCGGTTCCTTCTCGTAGAGGGCGAGGTCGTGGATCATCTGCAGGATGGCAGGGACGTCATGCGCTGTGGCAGGCCGGATTACACTCATTGTCCGAGTTTACCCGCGGCGCGAAGGCCCAGGCTGGGGCGACGGCGCCGGCCCGGCGCCGTCCAGGCCCTGCGGCCGCCCCCCGTGCAGGCCAGCCCCCGTGCCGTCCCGCCTAGAGCCGGTTGACGTCCGTGACGCGGACGACGGCGGTCCCGGACTCGTCCGAGGCCGCCAGGTCCACGTCGGCGGAGATGCCCCAGTCGTGGTTGCGGGCGGGGTCATCGAAGATCTGCCGCACCTTCCACACCCCGGGTTCCTCGGTGATGATCAGCAGCCCGGGACCGCGGGCGTCCGGTCCGGTGCCAATGTCGTTGTGCTCATCAAAGTAGTCATCGAGGGCATCTTCCCAGCGCTCGGCGTCCCAGCCGGACCCGGCGTCGAGCTCGCCCAGGGCGGTGGCGGCCTCATCGGCGAACAGCTCCACGCGGCGGAACATCTCGTTGCGCACCATCACCCGGAAGGCCCGGATGTTGGAGGTCAGCGACGGCGGCGGGGGCGGCGGAGCGTCATGCGGTGTGGGCGCCGCGCCGGATGTGAGCTCTTCCCATTCGTCCAGCAGGCTGGAGTCCACCTGCCGGACCAGTTCGCCCAGCCAGGCGATGAGGTCCTCGAGGTCCTCACGGAGGGCATCCTGCGGGACCGTCTGGCGGAGCGCCTTGAAACCGTCGGCGAGGTAGCGCAGCACGATCCCCTCCGAGCGGGCGAGGCCGTAGAACTGGACGAACTCGCCGAAGTTCATGGCACGCTCGTACATGTCCCGGACCACGGACTTGGGCGCGAGCTCGAAGTCGCCGACCCAGGGCGCGGCCTTGCGGTAGACGTCGAACGCCTCGCCGAGGATCTCGGCGAGCGGCTGCGGGTAGGTGACCTCCTCGAGCATTGCCATCCGCTGGTCGTACTCGATGCCGTCGGCCTTCATCGCCGCGATCGCCTCGCCGCGCGCCTTCTTCTGCTGTGCCGATAGGATCTGCCGCGGCTTCTCCAGGGTCGCCTCGATCACCGACACCACGTCCAGGGCGTACGACGGCGACTCCGGGTCCAGCAGCTCCAGCGCCGCCAGCGCGAACGGGGACAGCGGCTGGTTGAGGGCAAAGTTTGCCTGCAGATGGACCGTGAGCCGGACCGTGCGGCCGTCAGCACCCTGCTCCCCGGCCGGGATCCGCTCCACGACGCCGGCCGCGAGCAGCTCGCGGTAGATTCCCAGGGCCTTCTTCATGAGCCGCAGCTGGGCCGGACGGGTCTCGTGGTTTTCGGTGAGCAGGCGGCGGGCGGCCTGGAACGGGTCGCCGGGGCGTTCCATCAGGTTCATCAGCATCGCATGCGTCACGGTGAAACTCGACGTCAGCGGATCCGGAACGGACTCGACCAGCCGCTTGTACGTCGGTTCGCCCCAGGATACGAAGCCTTCCGGGGGCTTCTTCTTGACCACCTGGCGCAGCTTCTTCTGGTCGTCGCCGAACTTGGCCGTGGCCTTGGCCATCGCCTTCACGTTTTCCGTCACGTGCTCCGGGGCCTGGACCACCACGGTTCCTGCGGTGTCATAGCCGGCGCGGCCGGCGCGCCCGGCGATCTGGTGGAACTCACGGGAGTTCAGCAGACGGGTGCGGACGCCGTCGTATTTGCTCAGTGCCGTCAGCAGCACGGTGCGGATGGGCACGTTGATGCCCACCCCGAGCGTATCCGTGCCGCAGATGACCTTCAGCAGACCAGCCTGGGCAAGCTGTTCGACCAGCCGGCGGTACTTCGGCAGCATGCCGGCGTGGTGAACGCCGATCCCGTGCCGGACCAGGCGGTTAAGGGTCTTGCCGAAGCCTGCGGCGAAGCGGAACCCGGCAATGAGCTCGGCGATCTTGTCTTTTTCCTCGCGGGTGCAGACGTTGATGCTCATCAGGTTCTGGGCCCGGTCGATCGCCTCGACCTGGCTGAAGTGGACCACATAGACCGGGACCTGCTTGGTGGCGAGCAGCTCCTCCAGCGTCTCGTGGACCGGGGTCTGCTCGTAGTAGTAGTGCAGCGGGATGGGGCGTTCCGCGGAACTGACGGTCGTCGTCGTGCGGCCGGTCAGGTCGCTGAGGCCGTCCTCAAACCGGCTGACATCGCCGAGCGTCGCCGACATCAGCAGGAACTGCGCCTGGGGCAGTTCAAGCAGCGGCACCTGCCACGCCCAGCCGCGCTGCGGGTCCGAGTAGAAGTGGAACTCGTCCATGATCACGGCGCCGAGCTGCGCCGCAGAACCTTCACGCAGGGCGATGTTGGCCAGGATCTCGGCAGTGCAGCAGATGATCGGGGCGTCCTGGTTCACGCCGGAGTCGCCGGTGATCATGCCGACATTGTCGGCACCGAAGATCTCACAGAGGGCAAAGAACTTTTCCGAGACGAGGGCCTTGATCGGGGCGGTGTAGTAGCTCCGCTGCCCGCGGGCCATGGCCTGGAAGTGCGCGGCAATGGCCACGAGGGATTTCCCGGACCCGGTCGGGGTGGCCAGGATGACGTTTGAGCCGGCGGCCAGCTCCATGATGGCCTCGTCCTGGGCGGTGTACAGGGCCAGGCCGCGGGTCTCGGTCCACTCGACAAACCGGGTGTAGAGCTCGTCCGGGTCCAGGCCCGTCCTGCCGGGGATACGGGCGGCCGGGGCGGGGAGCTGATCAACGAGTTTCATTGCTGTCCAGCTTAGTGCCCGCGTGGTAGCCGCGGCACCGCACGCAGTGCGGGCGCGCGCCGTGAGCCGCCCGCAGCGCAGGCGTGCTTCCTTGGCTGGCCCACGGGCCGGGACTAGGCTTCGGTTAGGACAACGTGCCGGGAACTGGAGGCAGCCATGAAGTGGGATCCGGAGAAATATGTGCAGTTCGGGGACTACCGGGACAGACCATTTTTTGATCTGACCGGTCGGATTCATGCCGAAGCCCCGCGGCACGTGGTGGACCTCGGCTGCGGTCCCGGCAACCTGACCGCGACGCTCGCGGACCGCTGGCCGGGCGCGCAGGTGGTGGGTCTGGATTCGTCGCCGGAAATGCTGGCCACTTCCAAGGACCACGCAGCCGCGGCGGCCAATCTTTCCTACGAGCTGGCCGACATTGAGCACTGGCTGCCGTCCGGGGACACGGACGTGGTGGTCACCAACGCGGCCCTGCAGTGGGTGCCCGGCCACCGAAAGCTCCTGCCCCTATGGCTCGATGCCCTCAAACCGGGCGCCTGGTTCGCGCTGCAAGTGCCGGGGAACTTCAATGCACCGTCGCACACCCTGATGCGGGAGCTGGCCGATTCTCCGGCCTGGGCGGGGCGGCTCGCCGGGGTGCTCCGCCACGACGACGTGGTGGGGGAGGCAGCGGAATATCTGGAGATCATGCTCGACGCCGGTTGTGCCGCCGACGCCTGGGAGACCACGTACCTTCAGCTGCTCCCGGGCGCCAACCCCGTTTTGGAGTGGGTCCGCGGAACCGGACTCAGGCCGGTCCTCGCGGCCCTCCCCGACGACGAGGCCAGGGAGTTCGAGGCCGAGTATTCGGCACGCCTGGACGACGCATATCCGGCAGGCCGGCACGGGACGGTCTTCCCGTTCCGCCGCACGTTCGCGGTGGCGCAGAAGACCGGGTAGGCGGCGTGTCAGCCGCATGACACGAAGCACTCCGGAATGGGGCTTACAATGACGTGGCGGTGTGGGGCGGCCGTTAGGCTGATCACCATTCCGGGCCCTGGGCTAGTAATGGAGGTTCAGTGCTTATAGGCCTGATGTCGCGGCTGTTGTCCGCGCATAAAGGGACCGTGCTGGCCATCGTTGTGCTGCAGCTCGTGCAAGCCACCGCCAACCTGCTCCTGCCCACCCTGAATGCCGCGATCATCGACGACGGCATCATCGGCGGGGACACCGGGGAGATCCTCCACCTTGGGGCCTGGATGGCCGGAATCGCTGCCGTCCAGGTGATCACGGCCGTCGCGGCCGGATATCTGGGCGCCGTGGTCGCCATGGAGATTGGCGGCCAGCTGCGCGGGGAGCTCTTCGCGAAGGTGCAGTCCTTCTCCTCCCAGGAGGTGGGCCTTTTCGGTGCGCCCAGCCTCGTGACCCGGGCCACCAACGACGTCGCCCAGATCCAAAACCTCGCCGTCCTGGTGTTCATCATGCTGATTGCCGCACCGGCGATCTTCATCGGCGGCATCGTGCTGGCCGTGCACCAGGACGTGGTGCTGTCCTGGATTGTGGTCGTGGTGATCCCGGTCCTGACGGTGATCATGACGGTGATCGTCCGCCGCCTGATTCCCCTGTACCGCCAGGGCCAGGGCCTTCTGGACCGGATCGGCCGGGTGCTGCGGGAGCAGATCATCGGCGCGAATGTCATCCGCGGCTTTGTCCGGCAGGACCACGAGGTCCGCCGGTTCGATGAAGCCAACAAGGACCTCACCCGGAACAATCTGCAATCCGCCCTCCTGGTGGCGGCGATGATGCCGATGATCATGTTCGTGGTCAACATCTCCTCCGTGTTCGTGGTGTGGTTCGGCGGCCATCGCATCGACGCCGGCGAAATGCGGCTGGGGGCGCTGACGGCGTTCATCGCCTACATCCTGCAGATCCTGATTGCCATCATGATGGCGATGTACGTCTTCATGACCGCCCCCCGGGCGGCGGCCTGCGCGGAACGGATCCGCGAGGTGCTGGACACGGAACCGGCCATCGCGGATCCGGCCGTTCCCGCCGGGGCCACCGCTGCCACCATTCCGGCCGGCGGGGCCAGTGCGGCGGGCACCGCCGGTGCGCCCGCCGTCGCCGGCGCCCCGGGCCGCTCCGGCGCTGTCGAGTTCCGGAACGTGTCCTTCGCTTACCCCGGCGCCGAAGCACCCGTGCTGGACGGCGTCTCCTTCACCGCCAGGGCCGGTACCACGACGGCGATCATCGGCGCGACCGGCAGCGGCAAGACGACACTCCTGAACCTGCTGCCGCGTTTCCTCGACGCGACGGCCGGAGAGATCAGCATCGGCGGGGAGAACGTGCGGGCGATGCCCCTGGACGACCTGCGCGGCCTGATCGCAATAGTCCCGCAGCAGTCCTACCTGTTCGCGGACACGGTCGCGGGGAACCTCCGGTTCGGGGCGCCCGCCGCGAGCGAGCCCGAAATATGGCAGGCGCTTGAAGCTGCCCAGGCCGCCGACTTTGTCCGCGCCCTGCCGCTCGGGCTCGACACGCCCGTAAGCCAGGGCGGCACCAACTTCTCCGGCGGCGAACGGCAGCGCCTGTGCATCGCGCGGGCCCTGCTCAAGCGGGCCCCCGCCTACCTCTTCGACGACAGTTTCTCGGCTCTGGACTACGGCACCGACATCAGGCTCCGGGCGGCGATCGAGCCGCTGCTGCGCTCGGCGACCGTGCTGATCGTGGCCGAGCGGGTGTCAACAATCGTGGACGCCGGGCTGATCCTCGTCCTGGAGGGCGGCCGGGTGGTCGCGCAGGGCACGCACAGCGAACTCATGGAGTCCTCGCCCAGCTACCAGGAAATTGCCGCGTCCCAGCTGGTGCTGGAGGAAGCCCCGTGAGCCGCGCGCGGGCACACCGCGCCGGGACCGTTGCGGGACCCGGCGTGCCGGAGCGCATCAAATGGCACACCGCCGCCCGGCTGCTTGGCCTGCTGTTGCCGCTGAAGTGGCGGATGGCCGGCGTCATCGCCGCGACCTGCGCGTTCGTGACACTCAACGTGGCGGCGCCCAAGGTGCTGGGCGACGCCACCGACGTCGTCGTCGACGGCTTCCTGGGCGGCTCCCTCGACGAGCAACAGCTGGCCGAGCGGCTACTGGCCGTTTCGGCCATGTACGTCGGGGCGTCGCTGTTCAGCTGGATCCAGGGCAGCCTGACCGCCACCGCGGTGCAGCGCCTCAGCTACGGCCTCCGCGGCTCCGTGGAACAAAAACTCCATGTGCTGCCGTCCAGCCATTTCGAGGAGCAGCGCCGCGGCGACGTGCTCAGCCGGGCCACGAACGACGTCGACAATATCTCTCAGGCGCTCAACCAGCTCCTCAACCAGCTGATCATGGCCGTCCTGATGCTCTCGGCCGCTCTCGCCATGATGCTGTGGCTCTCGCCGCTGCTGGCGCTGATCGCGATCCTCTCGGTGCCCGTGTCCACGATGATCACCGTGCTCGTGGCCCGGCACTCCCAGGCGCACTTCAAGGAGCAGTGGAGCAGCACGGGGGCGCTGACTGCCCAACTCGAAGAGTTCTTCACCGGGCATGAAGTGGTCAAGGCCTTCGGCCGGCAGGAAGAGTCGGCGGCGAGCTTCCGGGAGCGCAACGAGAAGCTCACCCGATCGAGCACCCGCGCCCAGTATTTGTCCGGCATCGTGCAGCCGCTGCTGGTGTTTGTCGCCAACCTCAACTACATCGCAATTGCTGTTGTGGGGGCGCTGCAGGTCACCGCGGGGCTCTTGACGATCGGCGGCATCCAGGCCTTTGTCCAGTTCTCCCGTCTCTTTAGCCAGCCGGTGAGCCAGATCGGCGGCATGCTGACTCTCGTGCAGTCCTGCCTGGCCTCGGCGGAGCGGGTGTTTGAGCTGCTGGACGCCCCGGAGATCCCTGCGGACAGCGCCGTGCCGGCCGTTTCGGCGAACGGCGCCGGCAAGCTGCAAGGCTTCACGGCCGCGCGAAAGCTCCATGTCCCGCGCAAATCCTCCAACGGACGCAAAGCCCCTGCCCCGGGCACGCCCGGCGACCTGCTGGATCCCAGCGCAGTGGCGGGCCGGGTCACGTTCGAGCACGTCAGCTTCAGCTACAGCCCCGGCACCCCCGTGGTGAAGGACCTCTCCTTCACGGTGGACCCGGGACAGACCGTGGCGATCGTGGGACACACCGGTGCCGGCAAGACCACCGTGGTCAACCTCCTGATGCGCTTCTACGAACTCGACTCCGGCCGGATCCTGGTGGACTCGACGGACATCGCCACCATCCCGCGGGACGAGCTGCGGCGCGCCTTCGGAATCGTCCTGCAGGATGCCTGGCTGTTTACCGGCAGCATCCGGGAGAACATCGAATACGGCCGGCCCGGCGCCGCCGAAGCCGATATCGTTGCGGCGGCCCACGCCAGCCACGTGGACCAGTTTGTCCGGTCCCTGCCGGCCGGCTACGCCACGATGCTCGGCAACGACGGCGACTCCCTGAGCCGGGGCCAGCGCCAGCTCGTCTCGATCGCACGGGCGCAGCTCGCCGGGCGCAGCATCATGGTGCTGGATGAGGCGACGAGCTCCGTCGACAGCCGCACTGAGGTGCAGATCCGCCATGCTATGGAGCAGCTGCGGGCCGGTCACACGAGCTTCGTGATCGCGCACCGTTTGTCCACGGTCCGGGACGCTGATCTAATTCTCGTCATGGACCACGGACGAATCGTTGAACACGGCACCCACCAGCAGCTGGTGGCCCGGCAGGGGCTCTACAAGGATTTGTACGAGGCCCAGTTCGCCGGCCGCGAACAGGTCCCGGCCGTCCAGGAGGCCGAACAGTGAGCCCCGCGGACGCCGTGGGGGAGCGTTTTCCCGGATCCTGGCGGACCAATCCGGCCAGCTCCGTCCCGCTCTTCGAACAGCTGCGGCTCTACGTGATCGAACGCGCCGACAACGGCACACTCGCGCCGGGCACCAGGCTTCCGGCCGTGCGGAGCCTGGCCGGCGAACTGGGCGTGGCCCCGCACACTGTGGCGCGGGCCTACAAGGAACTCGAGGCCGCCGGCGTCGTAGTGACGAAGGGCCGCAACGGGACCGTTGTGTGTGCCCGCGATGCCGCCTGGAGTTCGCTGTCCGCCGCCGCCGCCGAGTTCGCCGCGGCCGCCAAAGCCCAGGGCGCCAGTTTCGCCGAGGCCGTGCAGCTGCTGGCCGCCGCCTACGACCGCCAATAGCACATCCGGCGCCGCCCGTGGCGCGCGGAATAGTTTTTCGAAGAAGTTTTCGATTAGCATTGGATTCGTGCCTAAAGCTGTAGCTGAAGATCCAGCCGTTGAAGTCCATTCCGCCGTCGAGCCGCTGGCAGTCCGGGATGCGGCCCCGTCCCGCCCCGTCCTGAAGCGTCCGGACATGACGCGCCTCGTCGTCAAGGGCGCCCGCGAGCACAACCTGCGCAACGTGGACCTGGACCTGCCGCGCGATGCCATGATCGTGTTCACCGGCCTGTCCGGCTCCGGAAAGTCCTCCCTCGCGTTCGACACCATCTTCGCCGAGGGCCAGCGCCGCTACGTCGAATCCCTCTCCGCCTACGCCCGGCAGTTCCTGGGCCAGGTGGACAAGCCCGACGTCGACTTCATCGAGGGCCTCTCGCCGGCGGTGTCCATCGACCAGAAGTCCACGTCCAAGAACCCTCGCTCGACCGTGGGCACCATCACCGAGATTTACGACTACATGCGCCTGCTCTGGGCCCGTGTGGGCCGGCCGCACTGCCCCGTATGCGGGGAGCCCGTGACCAAGCAGACCCCGCAGCAGATCGTCGACCAGCTGCTCGAGCTCCCGGACGGCACCCGCTTCCAGGTGCTGGCACCCGTGGTCCGCGGCCGCAAGGGCGAATTCGTGGACCTCTTCAAGGAACTCACCGCCAAGGGCTACTCGCGGGCCCGGGTGGACGGCGAGCTCGTCCACCTGAGTGATCCGCCGAAGCTGGGCAAGCAGTTCAAGCACACCATCGAAGTGGTGGTGGACCGCCTCGTGGTCAAGGAAGGTATCAGCCAGCGCCTGACCGACTCGGTCGAAACCGCCCTCGGACTGGCGGAGGGCCGCATATTGGCCGAATTCGTCGACCTCGAAGCAGACGATCCCGAGCGGATCAGGGCGTTCTCAGAACACCTCGCCTGCCCCAACGAGCACCCCCTGGCGATCGACGAGATCGAGCCCCGCTCCTTCTCATTCAACAACCCTTTCGGCGCCTGCAGCGCGTGCAGCGGCATCGGCACCAAGCTGGAGGTCGACGAGGAACTCCTCATCCCCAACCCGGAGCTCTCGCTCTCCGAGGGGGCCATTGCGCCGTGGTCCCTGGGCACCGCCACCACGGAGTACTGGAACCGGCTGCTGGCCGGTCTCGCCGAGGAACTCGGCTTCTCCATGACGACGGCGTGGGAGAAGCTCGACGCCGACGTCCGGCAGACCGTCCTGCACGGCAAGGACCACAAGGTGGTGGTGCAATACCGCAACCGCTTCGGCCGGGAACGCAAGTACAGCACCGGTTTTGAGGGCGTCGTGCAGTACGTCCACCGCAAGCATGGCGAGACCGATTCCGACTATGCGCGCGACCGCTACGAGGAATACATGCGCCAGGTCCCGTGCCCGGCCTGCAACGGTGCCCGGCTGAACCCTGCGTCGCTCTCGGTGCTGATCAACGGCAAGTCAATCGCCGAGGTCGCCGCGCTGCCCATGCGGGAATGCGCCGACTTCCTCGAAAACCTCGTCCTCACAGGTCGCGAGGCCCAGATCGCCCACCAGGTCCTCAAGGAGATCCAGGCCCGCCTGACCTTCCTCCTCGACGTCGGACTCGAGTACCTGAACCTGGAGCGGCCCTCCGGCACCCTGTCCGGCGGCGAAGCCCAGCGCATCCGTTTGGCCACCCAGATCGGCTCCGGCCTCGTGGGCGTGCTGTACGTCCTCGACGAGCCCTCGATTGGCCTGCACCAGCGGGACAACCGCCGCCTGATCGAGACACTCACCCGGCTCCGGGACCTCGGCAACACCCTGATCGTCGTGGAGCATGACGAGGACACCATCCACGAGGCCGACTGGGTGGTGGACATCGGACCGGGCGCCGGCGAGCACGGCGGCATGGTGGTCCATTCCGGGTCCTACCAGGAGCTGCTGGAAAACACGGATTCGCTCACCGGCGACTACCTCTCCGGCCGGCGGAAAATCGAGATCCCGAAGAAGCGGCGCAAATACGACAAGAAGCGCGAGCTCAAGGTGGTCGGGGCGAAGGAGAACAACCTCCTGAACATCGACGCCAGTTTCCCGCTGGGCCTCTTCACCGCCGTCACCGGCGTCAGCGGCTCGGGCAAGTCCACGCTGGTCAACGAGATCCTCTACAAGGTGCTCGCCAACAAGCTCAACGGCGCCAAGCAGGTGGCCGGCAGGCACAAGTCCGTCCAGGGCCTCGAACACCTGGACAAGGTGGTGCACGTCGACCAGAGCCCGATCGGCCGCACCCCGCGCTCGAACCCGGCCACTTACACCGGCGTGTTCGACAACATCCGCAAGCTCTTCGCCGAGACCACCGAGGCCAAGGTCCGCGGCTACCTCCCGGGCCGGTTCTCCTTCAACGTCAAGGGCGGCCGCTGCGAGGCCTGCTCCGGCGACGGCACCCTGAAGATCGAGATGAACTTCCTGCCGGACGTCTACGTTCCCTGCGAGGTCTGCCACGGCGCCCGGTACAACCGCGAAACCCTGGAGGTCCACTACAAGGGCAAGACCATCGCGGACGTGCTGAACATGCCCATCGAGGAAGGGGCCGAGTTCTTCGCGGCCTTCTCGCCGATCGCACGGCACCTCAACACGCTCGTCGACGTCGGCCTTGGCTACGTCCGGCTGGGCCAGCCCGCCACCACGCTCTCCGGCGGCGAGGCCCAGCGCGTGAAGCTCGCAGCCGAGCTTCAGAAACGCTCCAACGGCCGCAGCGTCTACGTCCTGGACGAGCCCACCACGGGCCTGCACTTCGAGGACATCCGCAAGCTCCTCATGGTGCTCCAGGGCCTCGTGGAGAAGGGCAACACGGTGATCACGATCGAACACAACCTCGACGTCATCAAGAGCGCCGACTGGATCGTGGACCTTGGCCCCGACGGCGGGTCCGGTGGCGGCCGTGTGGTCGCCTCCGGCACCCCCGAGCAGGTGGCCAAGTCGAGCGAGAGCCACACGGCCGCGTTCCTCGCCGAGCTCCTCGCCTGAACACCGGTCGCCAGGGACCGTGCGGCGGGCCCGGTAAGCTTCCGCCGCACGCGTCCCCGCCCGCAGGGACGTCTCCACCGGATGTATCCGCTGATGTATGGCGTGATGTAGTCCCTGATGTATTCCCGATGTATTCCTGAAGGAGCATGCGAATTTCTGGCAACCGCACACTCATGAGAAACTAAGCCGGTGACGCATACAACAGTGCCCGTAATCTTTGACCTTGACGGCACTCTTGTCGATCCCGCCGGGGGTATTACCGACGGTATCGCCGCGGCCCTCACCGAGCTTGGCCTGCCGGTTCCGGACAAGTCCCGGATGGACGCCATGATTGGGCCCAAGCTCAGCCATTCCCTGACGGAAATCGCCGGCGTTCCGGCCGCACAGCTGGAAGACGCCATTCGCATCTACCGTGCTCACTACGCATCCACGGGAATCGCGCAGAGCAGGCTGTACCCGGGAATCCGCGGCCTCCTCGAGGACTTCGTCGCCGCGGGGCGGCCCATCGCCGTCGCGACCCAGAAGCCGGAAGGGCTTGCCCGCACTGTCCTGGCGCACCACGGCATCGCCGGACTCTTCCACAGCATCCGTGGCTCCGCCGCGGACGAGGCCGCCAGCCCCGGAACGGGCTCCGTGCCCGACGGCTCTGTCCCCGAAGGCTCCGTTCCCGACGGCTCCGTTCCCGAAGGTAAGGCCGGCATCGTCGCCGCCGCGCTCTCGGACCTCGCTGCCGCGGACCCTGCGGCCGCCGGCCGGGCCGTGATGGTGGGGGACCGGGCACAGGACGTCGCCGGGGCCGCTGCGAACGGTCTGGACTGCATCGGCGTAGGCTGGGGGTTTGCGCCTGACGGCGAACTGCACGCGGCCGGTGCCGTCGAGATCGTGCACAACACCACGGCGCTCCACGCGACGATCAACCGGCTCTCCGAACGCCCGGGGACCACAGCCCTGAACGAGGTGCACACCGATGGCAATGTTTGACGCAATCCGCTGGACCACGCGGGGGCTTGTAACCACCACGTGCCGTCCCACGGTCATCGGCCTGGAAAACGTGCCCAAGGATGGGCCGTTCATTGTCGCCCCGAACCACCTCTCGTTCCTGGACAGCGTGATCGTCCAGGCCCTCATGCCGCGGCCCGTGGCCTTCTTCGCGAAGGCTGAATACTTCACCACCGGCGGCATCAAAGGCAAGGCCATGAAGTCCTTCTTCGAGGCCGTCGGCTCCATTCCGGTTGAACGCGGCGAGCAGGCGGCGAGCGTCCAGGCGCTGAAAACGCTGCTGGACATCCTCGACTCCGGCAAGGGCGTGGGCATCTATCCCGAAGGCACCCGCTCCCGCGACGGCATCCTGTACCGCGGCCGCACCGGCGTCGGCTGGCTGGCCCTCACCACCGGCGCGCCCGTAATCCCGGTGGGCCTGATCGGCACCGAACACTTGCAGCCCGCGGACAGCAAGTCCGTCAAACCGCAGCACTTCACCATGAAGGTCGGCGAGCCGCTGTACTTCGAGAAAACCGGACCGGACCATTCCCTGCCGGCCCGCCGCCAGGTCACGGACCGCATCATGGACGCAATCGCAGACCTGAGCGGCCAGGAACGCTCCAGCAGCTACAACCAGAGCAAGTCGGCCGAATAGCGCGCGGCTCCCGGCCCCCCGGGATCCGCCGGGCATGCGGCGGTGCACGTGCAACGGCACCGCCGGCGGCTCAGTAGACTTGATGTGTGGCAGATCCAGCGAGTTACCGACCCCAGACGGGTGAAATTCCGACCAATCCGGGCGTGTACCGCTTCCGCGATCCGCACGGCCGGGTCATCTACGTCGGCAAGGCCAAGAACCTCCGTGCCCGGCTGAACACCTATTTCGCCAACCCCGCCGGGCTCATGCCCAAAACCTATGCCATGGTCCACACGGCCAGCAGCGTCGAATGGACCGTGGTGGGCAGCGAACTCGAGTCGCTGCAGCTGGAATACACCTGGATCAAAGAATTCACGCCCCGCTTCAACGTGATGTTCAGGGACGACAAAAGTTACCCGTACCTCGCCGTGACGATGGGGGAGAAGTACCCGCGCGTCCAGGTGCTGCGCGGCGACCGGCGCAAGGGGACCCGGTACTTCGGCCCGTACACCGCCGGCGCGATCCGGGACACCATGGACACCCTGCTGCGGGTGTTCCCGGTCCGCAGCTGCAGCGCCGGGGTGTTGAAGCGCGCCGAAGCCAGCGGCCGGCCCTGCCTGCTCGGCTACATCGACAAATGTTCCGCGCCGTGCGTCGGCCGGATCTCCGCCGCGGACCACCGCGCCCTGGCCGAGGACTTCTGCACGTTCATGGGCGGCGAAGCCAAGCCTTTCGTCAACCGGCTGGAACGGGAGATGGCCGCGGCAGTTGCTGAGCTCGACTACGAACGCGCGGCCCGGCTCCGGGACGACATCGTGGCGCTTAAGAAGGTCTTCGAACGTAACGCCGTCGTCCTGGCCGAGGGCACGGACGCCGACGTCTTCGCCCTGCACGAAGACGAGCTCGAGGCCGCCGTGCAGGTCTTCCACGTCCGGGGCGGACGGATCCGCGGCCAGCGCGGCTGGGTGGTGGAAAAGGTCGAGGACTCCACCACCCCGGAACTGGTCGAACACCTGCTCCAGCAGGTCTACGGCGAGGAAGCCGGGCTCCAGGGCAGGTTGCCCCGGGAAGTGCTGGTGCCTGCCGAACCCAGCAACGCCCCGGAGCTCGCGCAATGGCTCAGCGGCCTGCGCGGGGCCCGGGTGGACATCCGCGTTCCCCAGCGCGGAGACAAGGCCGCCCTCCTGTCCACGGTCCGTGAAAACGCGGAGCACGCCCTCAAACTTCACAAATCCCGGCGCGCCGGCGACCTCACCATGCGCTCCCAGGCCCTGCAGGAAATCCAGGAAGCGCTCGAGCTTCCCGTGGCGCTGCTGCGGATCGAGTGCTTCGACATCTCACACGTCCAGGGCACCAACGTGGTCGGCTCCATGGTGGTGGTCGAGGACGGCCTGCCGAAAAAGTCCGACTACCGGAAGTTCGCCGTGACCGGCGCCGCGGCCACTGACGACACGGCGGCCATGCATGATGTGCTGACCCGCCGGTTCCGGCACTATCTTCAAGAAAAAGACGAGCAGGCGGCGGCCGCGGCCAAACCGGCGCACCAGGCCGCCCTGGACGCGGCAACCGCCGCGGCGGTCGCGGACTCCACGACGCCAACACCGCGGAGCAAATTCGCCTACCCGCCCAACCTCGTCGTCGTCGACGGCGGCAAACCGCAGGTCAATGCCGCCGCAAGGGCGCTGGAAGAGCTCGGCATCGAGGACGTGTATGTGGTCGGCCTGGCCAAACGGCTCGAAGAGGTGTGGCTGCCGGACAGCGATTTCCCGGTGATCCTGCCGCGCGCCTCGGCCGGCCTGTATCTGCTGCAGCGGATCCGCGATGAGGCCCACCGCTTCGCCATCACCTTCCACCGGCAAAAGCGCGGCAAGGCCATGACGGCCTCCGCCTTGGACAGCGTGCCCGGTCTGGGCGAGTCCAAGCGCAAGGCCCTCCTGGCGGAGTTCGGCTCCGTCAAGGGGATCAAAGCCGCGACGCAGGAGGAACTCACCGGCGCCAAGGGGATTGGCCCCTCCCTGGCCGCCGCGATCGTCCGGCACTTCGCTGGCGGCGGAGTCGAGGAAGCCGCCACGGTTCCTGCCGTCAACATGACCACCGGCGAAATTCTCGACGCTTAGCTAGTGCCGCCAAACTTAGCTAGGGTAAAGACTTGGGTACGGCACGGCAGCGGCATCACCGCGGCCCGCGCGCAAACCTGACAACAGCAAATCGCACAGGCAGAGATGGGGCTTCACTGATGGCAGAGTCGACGGCAGGATCCGAGACGGATGCGGACGGCATGACACCCGTCAAACCCGTCGAGGCTGAACTGCTCGTGGTGACCGGAATGTCGGGAGCCGGCCGCAGCACCGCCTCGGACGCCCTTGAGGACCATGGCTGGTACGTCGTGGAAAACCTGCCGCCGCAAATGCTCGGCACGCTCGCCGAACTGGTGTCCCGGACACCGCACTCCATGTCCAAGCTCGCCGTCGTGATGGACGTCCGGAGCAAGGAACTGTTCGTCGACATGCGCGCGGCGCTCCGCGCCCTGGAAGCCACCGGCGTGAGCTTCCGCGTCCTGTTCCTCGACGCCAACGACGACGTCCTGGTGCGCCGCTTCGAGCAGGGCCGCAGGCCCCACCCGCTCCAGGGCGGTGGCCGGATCCTCGACGGCATTGCCGCCGAACGCGAGCTGGTCCGTGAATTGAAGGACACCGCCGACATCGTCCTGGACACGTCCTCCCTCAACGTCCATGGCCTCGCCACCGCCATCACCGAACTCTTCAGCGAGACCGGGCCGGTGGCGCTGCGGCTGAACGTCATGAGCTTTGGCTTTAAGTACGGGCTGCCGGTGGACGCCAACTTCGTGGCCGATGCCCGCTTCATCCCCAACCCGCACTGGGTGCCGCAGTTGCGCCCGCACACCGGACTGGACAAGGACGTCAGCGACTACGTGCTGGAGGCCCAGGGCGTCAGCGACTTCGTGGAACGCTACGTCCTGGCCCTTGAACCTGTCCTGGACGGGTACCGCCGGGAGAACAAGCACTACGCCACCATCGCCGTGGGCTGCACCGGCGGCAAGCACCGCTCCGTGGCGGTCGCCGTCGAGCTCTCACGGAGGCTGGCGCAGTATCCGCGCGTCACGGTGACCACGACGCACCGGGACCTGGGCCGCGAGTAATGGCGCTGCTGACCGGTCCGCTGCCCCTTGTCCCGCCCGCCAGCGCGGCCTTCGCCAGCCAGCAGGACAAAGGCCCCTCCGTCGTCGCGCTCGGCGGCGGCCACGGCCTCTCCGCCTCGCTGTCGGCCCTGCGCCTGCTGACCTCCGAACTCACCGCGGTCGTCACGGTCGCGGACGACGGCGGATCCTCCGGCCGGCTCCGCGAAGAGTACGGCGTCCTGCCGCCCGGTGATCTCCGGATGGCCCTGTCCGCGCTGTGCGACGACACCGACTGGGGCCGCACGTGGCGCGATGTCATGCAGCACCGCTTCGCCCCCGGCAAAGGCCGCGGCGGCTCCCTCGATGAGCACGCGATGGGCAACCTCCTGATCGTCACGCTCTGGGAGCTCCTGGGCGACACCGTCGCAGGCCTGAAGTGGGCCGGCGCCCTGCTCGGCGCGCGCGGCGAAGTCCTGCCGATGTCCAGCGTCCCGCTGACCATCGAGGGCCAGGTCCGGGTCACCGCCCCGGACGGCGCGACGGCACTGCAGACCCTCACCGGCCAGGCCAAGTGCGCGGTGGCAGGGTCCCTGGAGCACGTCCGGCTCTTGCCTGAGAACGCTCCGGCCTGCACCGAGGCGCTGACGGCGATCGAGCTGGCCGACTGGGTGATCCTCGGGCCGGGCTCCTGGTACACGTCCGTGCTGCCGCACCTGTTGCTGCCCGAGATGCGCGAGGCCCTCGCCAACACCGCTGCCCGCCGGTGCCTGACCATGAACCTGGCCACAGATACCAAGGAGACGGCCGGCATGTCCGCCGCCGACCACCTCCGGGTGCTGCGCGAATACGCGCCGGAGTTCACGATCGACGTCATCCTGGCCGACCCGGCGTCGGTGCAGAACCTGCCCGACTTCGAGGCGGCGGCAGGAATGCTCGGTGCCGAGGTGGTCTTGGGTAAAGTGGGGGCGTCTGGTCGCCGTCCGGTCCACGATCCGTTGCGGCTGGCGACGGCGTATCACGATATTTTCGGGAATAGTTAGGAAAGGTGCCATGGCACTGACAGCATCAGTCAAGGAAGAACTTTCCCGTCTGGATATCAAGAAGTCCTCCGTCCGCAAGGCCGAGGTATCGGCGATGCTCCGCTTCGCCGGCGGGCTGCACATCATCTCGGGCCGGATTGTGATCGAGGCCGAAGTCGACCTCGCATCGACCGCCCGGCGGCTGCGCGCCGCCATCGCCGAGGTGTACGGCCACCAGAGCGAGATCATCGTCGTCTCCGGCGGCGGCCTGCGCCGCGGCAGCCGCTACGTGGTGCGGGTGGTGCGCGACGGTGAGGCCCTCGCCCGCCAGACCGGACTCCTGGACGCGCGGGGGCGCCCCGTGCGCGGCCTTCCGTCGGTAGTGGTGAACGGCTCCGCCGCGGACGCCGAAGCTGTCTGGCGCGGCGCGTTCCTGGTCCACGGCTCGCTCACCGAGCCCGGCCGCTCCTCGGCCATGGAAGTCACCTGCCCCGGCCCCGAATCAGCCCTGGCCCTCGTCGGCGCGGCCCGCCGCCTGGGCATCCAGGCCAAGGCCCGCGAGGTCAGGGGAGTGGACCGCGTGGTGATCCGCGACGGCGACACGATCGCCGCGCTGCTGACGCGCATGGGCGCCCACGACGCGCTGATGGTCTGGGAGGAACGCCGCATGCGCAAGGAAGTCCGCGCCACGGCCAACCGGCTCGCCAACTTCGATGACGCGAACCTGCGCCGTTCCGCGCAGGCCGCCGTGGCCGCCGGTGCCCGGGTGGACCGCGCCCTGGAAATCCTGGGCGACGACGTCCCGGACCACCTGAAGTATGCCGGTGAGCTCCGGGTCGCGCACAAACAGGCCAGCCTGGACGAGCTGGGCCGGCTCGCCGACCCCGTCATGACCAAAGACGCCATCGCCGGCCGGATCCGCCGGCTGCTGGCCATGGCGGACAAACGGGCCCAGGACCTCGGCATCCCGGGCACGGAAGCCAATGTGACGCCCGAAATGCTCGACGACTAGCCCGCCCCTAGAATCAACAGCAGGAATATCCCGGGGAATGAAATATCCGGGAGCCGCGGCTGGTTGTCGCCGTTGGATCCCACCGCAATTTTCCGGATGCCCCGCATCCGGATGCACAATCAAAAGAGTTACCGAACCGGACAACCCGTCCACGACATTGGAGGAATTTGTGACCGAGTACGTACTGCCCGAGCTCGACTATGACTACGCAGCGCTGGAACCGCACATCTCCGCGAAGATCATGGAGCTGCACCACAGCAAGCACCACGCCGCCTACGTGGCCGGCGCCAACAACGCCTTGGCCCAGCTGGCCGAGGCGCGCGAAAAGGGCGACTTCGCCAACATCAACCGCCTCTCCAAGGACCTCGCGTTCCACACCGGCGGCCACATCAACCACTCCGTCTTCTGGAAGAACCTCTCACCGGACGGTGGCGACAAGCCCGAGGGCGAGCTTGCGGCGGCCATTGACGACGCCTTCGGCTCGTTCGACGCGTTCCGTGCGCAGTTCAGCGCCGCGGCACTGGGCCTGCAGGGCTCCGGCTGGGGCTTCCTGGCCTACGAGCCCATCGGCGGCAACCTGGTCGTCGAGCAGCTCTACGATCAGCAGGGCAACGTCGCACTCGGCACCACCCCGCTGCTGATGCTGGACATGTGGGAGCACGCCTTCTACCTGGACTACGTCAACGTCAAGGCTGACTACGTCAAGGCCTTCTGGAACATCGTGAACTGGGCCGACGTCGCCAAGCGCTTCGACGCCGCCCGCAAAAACGCGACGGGTCTCATCACCCTCTAGGCAGGTCCCTTTACCCTGCACAGGGTGACGGAATCGACTTCCGTTTGTAACAAACCTCACATTACGGGCCCTTCGGCCCGAAATGTGGACGGACTGCCCCTGCACTTGCGGGGGCAGTCCCGGTTAAACGTAAGATGGATCACGGAAGGCGGTTAGCCTTCAGCAATGTGGCTGGTCGCCCTCCGATCTGGTAATTATCTCTGCCCAATGGCGTGCGGGATCTGTTAGTTGGCTTGAACGCCTTCTCAACTAGTCGTGCTCGCAAGAGCACCAAGGAGACTGAAAACGTGACGACCCGTATTGGCATCAACGGCTTTGGCCGTATCGGCCGCAACTACTTCCGCGCCGCCCTCGCACAGGGCGCAGACCTCGAGATCGTTGCGGTCAACGACCTCACCAGCCCGGAAGCCCTCGCTCACCTCTTCAAGTACGACTCCGTGGGCGGCCGCCTGGCCGAAACCATCGAGGTCAAAGACGGCAACATCGTCGTCGACGGCAACATCATCAAGGTCCTCGCCGAACGCGATCCCGCGAAGCTGCCCTGGGGCGAGCTCGGCGTCGACATCGTCATCGAGTCCACCGGCTTCTTCACGAAGGCCGCCGATGCGCAGAAGCACATCGACGCCGGCGCCAAGAAGGTCCTGATCTCCGCCCCCGCGTCGGATGAGGACATCACGATCGTGATGGGCGTCAATGACGGCCTGTACGACAACGCCACGCACCACATCATCTCCAACGCCTCCTGCACCACCAACTGCCTCGGCCCGCTGGCCAAGGTCATCAATGACGCCTTCGGCATCGAGCGTGGCCTGATGACCACCATCCACGCCTACACCGCCGACCAGAACCTGCAGGACGGCCCGCACAAGGACCTCCGCCGCGCCCGCGCCGCCGCCATCAACATGGTGCCCACCTCCACCGGTGCCGCCAAGGCAATCGGCCTGGTCCTGCCGGAGCTCAAGGGCAAGCTCGACGGCTACGCCATCCGCGTGCCCGTTCCCACCGGCTCCGCCACGGACCTGACCGTCACGGTTTCCCGCGAGACCACGGTCGCCGAAGTCAACGCCGCCCTCAAGGCAGCGTCGGAGACCGAGGAGCTCAGGGGCCTGCTGACCTACACCGACGAGCCGATCGTCTCCTCCGACATTGTCGGCGACCCGGCATCGTCCATTTTCGATTCCGGCCTGACCAAGGTGATCGGCGACCAGGTCAAGGTTGTGTCCTGGTATGACAACGAGTGGGGTTACTCCAACCGCCTCGTGGACCTCACGGAGCTTGTCGCGTCCAAGCTGGGCTAGGGTAAGACTCATGACATTTCACACCCTCAACGAACTGATCGCTGATGGTGTCCGCGGGCGGTACGTTCTGGTCAGAAGTGACCTGAACGTGCCGCTCGACGGCTCTACAGTGACTGACGACGGCCGCATCAAGGCCTCCCTGCCAGTGCTGGCGAAGCTCACGGACGCCGGTGCCCGCGTGCTGGTCACAGCACACCTCGGCCGCCCCAAGGGCGCGCCGGAGGAGAAGTACTCTCTCAAGCCCGCAGCCGCACGGCTGGCCGAGCTTGCCGGGTTCAAGGTCTCCCTTGCCGCCGACACGGTTGGCGAGTCGGCCAAGGAGCTCTCCGCGGCGCTGCAGGACGGCGAAGTGCTGGTCCTGGAAAACGTGCGCTTCGACGCGCGGGAGACCTCCAAGGACGACGCCGAGCGCGGCGCCTTCGCGGACGAGCTGGTCGCCCTCACCGGGGACAACGGCGCCTTCGTCGATGATGCCTTCGGTGCGGTGCACCGCAAGCACGCCAGCGTGTACGACGTCGCCACGCGGCTGCCGTCCTACCAGGGCGACCTTGTCCGCACCGAGGTCGAGGTGCTGCGCAAGCTCACCACCGACACCCAGCGGCCCTACGTCGTTGTCCTCGGCGGCTCCAAAGTCTCCGACAAGCTCGCTGTGATCGACAACCTCCTGGGCAAGGCGGACACCATCCTGGTGGGTGGCGGCATGCTGTTCACCTTCCTCGCCGCCTCGGGTCACAAGGTCGCGGGCAGCCTGCTCGAAGAGGACCAGATCCCGGTCGTCCAGGACTACCTGAAGCGCGCCGCCGACGCCGGTACCGAGTTCGTCGTGCCCACCGATGTTGTGGTGGCGGGCAAGTTCGCCGCCGACGCCGAGCACGAGACCGTTGCCGCCGACGCCATCGAGTCGGGCAGCTTCGGAGCCCAGGGCATCGGGCTGGACATCGGGCCGGTCTCGGCAGCGGCGTTCGCGGAACGGATCAAGGACGCCCGGACGGTGTTCTGGAACGGGCCCATGGGCGTGTTCGAATTCGCGGCCTTCGCCGGCGGTACCCGGGCCATCGCCCAGGCCCTGACCGAGACGGAGGCATTCACCGTGGTTGGCGGCGGCGACTCGGCGGCAGCGGTCCGGACACTCGGCTTCGCCGATGAGGCGTTCGGCCACATTTCCACCGGCGGCGGCGCAAGCCTGGAGTACCTTGAAGGCAAGGAACTCCCCGGCCTGAGCGTCCTCGACCGTTAGAAGCACTGACCGCTAAAAGCACCGGCATTTGAGCCGGCAGGGTGCCCTCCGCAGGGAACCGGGCGCCCTGCCGGCTGCTCCCACACACCAAGAACTCCTGGAGATCACGTGACCACGTCAACCAACGGTAAATTCGACCGCAAGCCCTTCATCGCCGGCAACTGGAAGATGAACATGGACCACGTCCAGGGCATCACCCTCCTGCAGAAGCTCGCGTGGACCCTGTCCGACGCCAAGCACGACTACAGCCGGGTGGAGGTCGCCGTCTTCCCGCCGTTCACGGATCTCCGCGGCGTCCAGACCCTGGTTCAAGGCGACGAGCTCGCCGTCGTCTATGGCGGCCAGGACCTTTCCCAGTTCGACTCCGGCGCCTACACGGGCGACATTTCCGGCCAGTTCCTCGCCAAGCTTGCCTGCAGCTACGTCCTGGTCGGCCACAGCGAACGCCGCACCATCCACAACGAGTCCGACGCCGTGCTCAACGCCAAGACCAAAGCCGCCTTCCGGCATGGCATTACCCCGGTCCTCTGCGTCGGTGAAGGCCTGGAGATCCGGCAGGCCGGCACCCACGTGGACCACACCCTCGCCCAGCTGCGCGCCGGCGTCGAGGGCCTCACCCCGGAGCAGGCCGCCGAGCTTGTAGTCGCCTACGAGCCCGTGTGGGCCATCGGCACCGGCGAGGTCGCAGGCCCGGAGGACGCGCAGGAAATGTGCGCCGCCATCCGTGCCGAACTGTCCACCCTCTTCGGAGCAGACGTCGCCGCCAAGACACGCCTGCTGTACGGCGGCTCCGTCAAGGCCAACAACGCGGCCTCGATCCTGAAGGAGCGCGACGTCGACGGCTTGCTGGTCGGCGGTGCCAGCCTGGACGCTGCCGAGTTTGCTAATATTGTCAGGTTCGAGAGTCACCTGTTGACGGATTAGTCCGGACACAGCCTGACCCCCGCAATCCAATCCTTCTGAAAGGCCGTCGTGGACGTTCTTCATGTCATTCTGCAGGTCCTCCTGGGCATCACCAGCCTCCTGCTGACGTTGCTCATCCTGCTCCATAAAGGACGCGGAGGCGGCCTGTCCGACATGTTCGGCGGCGGCATGAGCTCGGGCCTGAGCTCCTCCGGCGTCGCGGAACGGAACCTCAACCGGTTCACGGTCATCCTGGGAATCACCTGGGGCGTGGTGATCATCGCCCTCGGCCTGCTCATGCGGTTCAGCACAGGCGCCGATTCCTAGGACGCCCGTCCGACAACTTCATATGGGGTCCTTATGGCCCTCCCGGCATCGGGAACTCACGAACTACACTGTGGCTGTCGTCTTGCACTTCCACCAGCCAAGTAGCCAGGAGTTCCCGATGCTGCATTCTGCTTCCGGATTCAAAGGAATCCGTGTGGGCGCCACCGAGGGGGCAACTCCCCGCCACGAACCACTGAACGGGGCCGGCGTACGCCAGCCCCGTATTCGTGTATCGTTCCGGTGCGCCAAGGGCCATGAAACCTCGCTCGTGTTCGCACAGCTTCCGGAGGAACAGATCCCCGGAGTTTGGGACTGCCGGCGCTGCGGCGGCACCGCAACCCGCGACGAATCAAAGTTTGCCCTGGAGGAAACGCCAACAGAAGGCTTCAAGACGCATCTGGAATACGTTAAAGAGCGGCGCTCCAGCCAGGACGCCGAAGACGTGCTGGCTGGAGCGCTGGAACGTCTACGCTCCGGACGGACCCTTCCGGACGAGCTGCTCCGGGACCCGTGAGGCCGCGTCCTCGTCAATCAGCCACAGCGTTTCCCGGCGGCCGCGCGGCCCCGCGGCGGGCACCTGCACGGGATTGGCGCCGGCCAGGGCCAGCCCTACGGCGCCGGCCTTGTCATCACCGGCCACCACCATCCACACCTCGGATGCCGTGTTGATCGCCGGCAACGTCAGCGACACCCGCGCCGGCGGCGGCTTGGGGGAGCTGTGGACGCCCACGACAGTCAGTTCCTTCTCCCGGATGCCGGCCTGCTCCGGGAAGAGCGAGGCGACGTGCGCGTCCGGCCCCACGCCGAGGAGGACAATGTCCAGGCGGGGAAGCCGCGCCGGCTGTTCCGGCCTGTCGTCGGACATGTCCGCGGCGTGCTCACCGGCCGCCGCCTCGGCGAGCCGGCGGGCATAGTCGGCCGCGGCGTCGTCCGGGCTGTCGAAGTCATCGGTGGAACCGGGCACATGGACGCGCGCCGGATCAACATTGATGTGGGACAGGAGGGCGTCCTGGGCCTGGCGGGCGTTGCGCTCGGCGTCGCCGGCCGCCACGAAGCGCTCGTCACCCCACCAGAAGTTCACCTTGGACCAGTCGACGGCCCGCGCCGCGGGCGATTCGGCCACGGCCCTGAGCGAGCCGATGCCCATCGTTCCCCCGGTAAGCACCACCGTGGCCTCGCCGTGCCGGTCCTGGATATCCACCAGCTTGGTAATCAGGCGGGCTGCGATCGCCGCCATCAGAACGGTCGAGTCAGGATGGATGCTTACTCTCGGGTCAGCGCTCACTGGGACGGACACTCCTTAGATTGGTACGCGGCAGTCCCATAGTAATCACTTCACCGAAGACTTCGTCCGGATCCAGGCGGCGGAGTTCTTCGGCCAGGCAGTCCTTGAGGCTGCGGCGGGGCAGCGAGATCCGCTGGGCGGGCTGGCCGGGCTGGGTCAGTTCGGCGATGGTGAGCCCGGGCCGGAAGAGCTGGATGTCGCCGCCGGGCCGGGTCAGCCGGACGCGCCGGATGCCGGTTCCGGCCGGATCCGCCACGATCGTCACGGGAACGTCCAGGGCCAGGGTGAGCCAGGCTGCGAGAAGCACGGTGCTGGGTGAGTCCGAGGCGCCCTCGACGGCCACGGCCGTCACCGGCGAGTCGTCCACCTGGTCCAGGACCGCGGCCAGCTGGATGCGCCAGTTGGTCAGCCGGGTCCAGGCCAGGTCCGTGTCGCCGGCCTTGTACGTGCGGCGGATGTTCTCCAGCGCCGCGACCGGGTCCGCTTCATTGGCCGAGTCGGTGATCCGGCGGTGCGCGATGCCCCCGACCGAGGTCTGGCACGCGTTCCTGGGCGCGCCGTGCGGCCACCAGGCCACGATCGGGGCGTCCGGGAGCAGCAGGGCCGCGACGAGGGATTCGCTTTCCTCGGCGAGTTCGCCGTAGCCGCGCAACAGGATCACCTCGGAGGCGCCGGCGTCGCCGCCGACGCGGATCTGGGCGTCCAGCCGGGTTGGGGCCGAGGCCCCGGCGTCGGCGAGGACGATGATCCGGCACGGGTGTTCGCGGCTGGCCTCGTTGGCGGCCTCGATGGCCTCCTCTTCCAGCCCGGAGCGGGTGACGACCACGAGGGTCAGGACCCGGCCCAGGGCGATCACGCCGCCCTGCTCGCGCAGAGCCATGATCTTCTTGGAAATTTTGGAGGTGGTGGTATCGGGAAGATCTACGATCATGGCCTTCTCCAGGTTCGTCCGTCGCGGGCTAGGAGCTCATCGGCCGAGGCGGGGCCCCAACTGCCGGGAGCGTAGGGCTGGGGCTGTTCGTCCAGGCCGGCCCAGTATTCCTCGAAGGGATCCAGGATCTTCCAGGACAGCTCAACTTCCTGGTGCCGGGGGAACAGCGGCGGCTCGCCGAGGAGCACGTCCAGGATGAGGCGTTCGTAGGCTTCGGGACTGGACTCGGTGAAGGAGTGGCCGTAGCCGAAGTCCATGGTGACGTCGCGGACCTCCATCTGGGTGCCCGGAACCTTGGAACCGAACCGGATCGTGGCGCCCTCGTCAGGCTGGACCCGGATCACCACGGCGTTCTGGCCGAAGTCGTCCTCGCCGTGGTCCGTGAAGAGCAGGTTTGGTGCGCGCTTGAACACGACGGCGATCTCCGTCACCCGGCGCCCCAGCCGCTTGCCGGCGCGCAGGTAGAACGGCGCGCCGGACCAGCGGCGGGTGTTGATGTCCACCCGGATCGCGGCGAACGTCTCGGTCTTGGAATCGGCCGGGATGCCCTCCTCCTCCAGGTACCCGAGGACTTCCTCGCCGCCCTGCCAGCCGCCGGTGAATTGCCCGCGGGCAGAGTGGGAGGAGAGGTCCTCGGGGAGCCGGACGGCGGCGAGGACCTTTTCCTTCTCGGCACGCAGGTCGTCCGCGTTGAAGGAAATCGGTTCTTCCATCGCCGTCAGGGCCAGCAGCTGCAGCAGGTGGTTCTGGATGACGTCGCGGGCCGCGCCCACGCCGTCGTAGTAGCCTGCCCGGCCGCCGGTCCCGATGTCCTCGGCCATGGTGATCTGGACGTGGTCCACATAGTTGGCGTTCCAGAGCGGCTCGAAGAGCTGGTTGGCGAAGCGCAGTGCCAGGATGTTCTGCACCGTCTCCTTGCCCAGGTAGTGGTCGATCCGGAACACCGCGTCCGGCGGGAATACCGACTCGACGATGTCGTTGAGCTGCCGGGCCGACTCGAGGTCGTGTCCGAACGGCTTTTCGATCACCACGCGGCGCCAGTTGTCGCCCGCGGCCTGGGCCAGGCCGTGCTTGGAGAGCTGACGGCAGACCTGTTCGAAGGCCTTCGGCGGGATCGAGAGGTAGAACGCGTGGTTTCCCCGCGTCCCGCGCTGTTCGTCGAGCTCATCGATCGTGTCGGAGAGCCGCTTGAACGCCTCGTCGTCGTCGAACTCGCCCTGCACGAAGCGGATGCCCTCGGACAGCTGCTTCCAGACCGTTTCATCGAACGGGGTGCGGGCGTACGCCTTGACGGACTCCTTGACCTCCGCGGCGAAGTCCTCGTTCTCCCACTCGCGGCGGGCAAAGCCCACCAGCGCGAAGCTCGGCGGCAGCAGCCCGCGGTTGGCGAGGTCATACACGGCGGGCATGAGCTTCTTGCGGGCGAGGTCCCCGGTCACCCCGAACAGGACCAGCGACGCCGGTCCGGCAATACGGTTCAGACGGCGGTCACGGGGGTCCCGGAGCGGATTGCGCCCCCGGCCGGCCGTGTTCCTGCCGCCGTTGTAGGTTTCTGGCATGGTTGCGTGGGTGCCTTAGCTTTCAGTGGAGGATGCTGCCTGGCCGGCAAGGGAGGTGATGAGCTCCTGGAGCTGCTTCACACCCGCGGCGCGGTCGGCCAGGTGCAGCCGGAGGACCGGACGGCCGTGCTCGGACAGGACCTGGGCATCGCCCGCGGCCTGCGCCGAGATCAGCTCGCCGAACGTGAACGGCCGGTCCGGGATGGCCAGGTCAGCCGCGGATGCGGCCGTGACCTGCAGGAAGACGCCGATCGCGGGTCCGCCCTTGTGGAACTGGCCGGTGGAGTGCAGGAACCGCGGGCCCCAGCCAAAGGTGACCGGGCGTCCGCTGGCCGCGGCCAGTTCGTCCCGGACGCCCTCGAGGCTGGCATAGGCCAGCCGGTCGAAATAGGCCTGGACGCTGAGGTAGTTGTCCGGGCCGAGTTCGCCCAGCAGGGCGCTGACGGCCTCGGCCGCTGTGCCGGCGTTGCCGAGCCATTCCCCGCCGCGGACCTCGATGGCGCCGTCGGTGAAATTCGCCGGCGTCGGTGCGGGCTGTGCGTCCAGCAGGCCGCGGGCGGCGATCTTCGCTGCCTCGACGTCCGGCTGGTCGAACGGGTTGATGCCGAGCAGGCGGCCGGCCACGGCGGTGGCGAATTCCCACACCATCATCTGCGTGGCCAAGCCGCCGGCGATGGCGACCTCGTTCTCGCCGAGCTGCACGTCGGCATCCGCCGCGACGAGCCGGATGACCAGGACATCGGGGGCGCCCAGGGTGGCTTCCGGGGAGGCAGGACCGGCTACGACCGGCAGCACGCCGGTGCCGAGCTTGCCCGTGGATTCGGCGATGAGCTGCTCGGCCCAGTCGGCGAAGCCCACGATCCCGGATCCGTCCTCCGCGATGACGATCTTGTTGCGCAGCGGGGTGGTGCCGCCCAGGGCGGTGCCGAGGGCAAGGCCGATGTTGTCCTCCGAGTCCTCATTGAGGATCTCGGCGGCTTCTTCGGCCTCATCCAGGAAAGCCTGGATATCGACGCCGGCCAGCCCGCACGGGACCAGCCCGAAGGCGGTCAGGGCCGAGAAACGGCCGCCGACGTTCGGATCTGCATTGAAGACGGCGCGGTAGCCGGCCTCCCGGGAGGCCTTGTCCAGCGGCGACCCCGGGTCGGTGACGATGATAATGCGGCTCTTCGCATCGATCCCGGCATCGGTGAACGCCTGCTCGAAGATCCGGCGCTGGGAATCGGTTTCCACAGTGGAGCCGGACTTCGACGAAACCACGATCGCGGTTTCGTCCAGCCGGTCCGCCACCGCGGCACTGACCTGTTCGGGGTCGGTGCTGTCCAGAACAGTCAGCTCGACGCCAGCGGTGCCCGCGATGACTTCAGGCGCCAGCGAAGAGCCGCCCATGCCGCAGAGCACGATCCGCGTCACGCCCTCGGCCTTCAGCGCGTCGCGGAGTTCGAGAATGTCGCCGACCAGCGGCTGGGAGACGGAAGCCGCCTCGACCCAGCCCAGCCGGACAGCGGATTCCTGCTCTGCGTCCGGACCCCACAGGGTGTGGTCCTTCGCGAAGATCCGGGTGGCGATGCGGTCTTCCAGCAGTGCCGGGAGGTGCTGCTCATGTGCCTGGCGGGCTGCGCCGGTGGCGTCGTAGCTGAGTGTGCTCATGGTGGGTTAGGAAGCCTTCCGTGCAGAGGCCAGGGCGCCTTCGACGTCACCCAGCAGTTCCTTCCAGCTGGCCACGAACTTGTCCAGGCCTTCGGATTCGAGCAGGGCGACGACGTCGTTGTAGGAAATCCCCAGCGCGTCGAGGGAGTTCAGCGTGGCGTTGGCGTCGTCGTAGCCGCGGGAGACGGTGTCGCCCGTCACGGTGCCGTGGTCGAACGTCGCGTCGAGTGTCTTCTCCGGCATCGTGTTGACGACGCCGGGGGCGACGAGTTCGGTGACGTAGAGGGTGTCCGGGTAGGCCGGGTCCTTCACGCCGGTGGAGGCCCACAGCGGGCGCTGCGGCAGGGCGCCGGCCTCGGCCAGCAGGGCCCAGCGTTCGGTGGAGAAGAGCTCCTCGTAGACCTGGTAGGCCAGGCGCGCGTTGGCCAGGCCGGCCTTGCCCTTGAGTGCCTTGGCTTCCTCGGTGCCGATGGCGTTGAGGCGCTTGTCGATTTCGGCATCGACGCGGGAGACGAAGAAGGACGCGACCGAGTGGATCTTGGACAGGTCGTGGCCGTTGTCCTTGGCCTGCTCGAGCCCGGACTGGAAGGCGTTGATCACGGCGCGGTAGCGTTCCAGCGAGAAGATCAGGGTCACGTTGACGCTGATGCCCTCGGCCAGGGTGGCGGTGATGGCCTCGAGGCCTTCGAGAGTGGCCGGGATCTTGATCAGGACGTTGTCCTTGTTGACCTTCTTGTACAGGTGCTTCGCTTCGGCGATGGTGCCTGCGGTGTCCCAGGCCAGGCGGGGGTCGACCTCGATGGAGACACGGCCGTCGACGCCCTTGGTGGCCGCTGCGACGGGGGCGAACAGGTCGCAGGCGTCGGCGACGTCGGTGGTGGTGATTTCGAAGACGGTCTCTTCGACGGTGGCGCCGGCGGCGGCCTGGGCGGCGATCACGGCGTCGTAGTCGTGGCCGGCGGTGATGGCGGCGTGGAAGATCGACGGGTTGGTGGTGACGCCAACGACGTTCTTCTCTTCGATCAGCTTGCGCAGGGTGCCGGTCTGGAGGCGGCCGCGGGAGAGATCGTCGAGCCAGATCGAGACGCCGGCGTCGGAGAGCTGCTGGGTGGGGGTAGTCATTTCATAACTCCTGGAAATCATGGGTTCCGGGGGCACAGCGTCCCCCGGAACCGTGGTGGTGGATCAGTTGGTGAGGCCGGCGAGGGATTCCTTCGCGGCGGCGGCGACTGCTTCTGCCGTGATGCCGAATTCCTGGAAGAGGCGCTTGTAGTCCGCGGACGCTCCGAAGTGCTCCAGGGAGATGGAACGGCCGGCATCGCCGACGAATTCCTTCCAGCCCAGGGCCAGTCCGGCTTCGACCGAGACGCGTGCCTTCACGGCCGGGGGCAGCACGGCGTCGCGGTAGGCGGCGTCCTGCTTGTTGAACCATTCCACGCAGGGCATGGACACCACACGGGTGGGGATGCCCTCGGCCTGCAGCGCTTCGCGGGCGTTGACGGCGAGCTGGACCTCGGAGCCGGTGCCAATCAGGATGACCTGGGCTTCGACGGTGGAGCCGTCCTTCGACGCCTCGGCAAGGACGTAGCCGCCCTTCTCGACGCCGGCGGTGGAGCCGAAGGTGTCGCCGTCGGCCACGCCGGTGCCGCGGGCGTAGGTGGGGATGTTCTGCCGGGTCAGGACGATGCCGGCGGGGTTTTCGTGGTTTTCCAGCATGGCCTTCCAGGCCGCGGCCACCTCGTTCGCATCTCCCGGGCGGACGACGTCCAGGCCCGGGATGGCGCGGAGGGAGGCGAGCTGCTCAACGGGCTGGTGCGTGGGGCCGTCCTCGCCCAGGCCGATCGAGTCGTGCGTCCAGACATACAGCGACGGGACGCCCATGAGGGCGCCGAGCCGGATCGCGGGGCGCTGGTAGTCGGAGAAGATCAGGAACGTTCCGGAGAAAGCCCGGGTGCGCCCGTGCAGGGAGATGCCGTTCACGATCGACGCCGCGGCGTGCTCGCGGATGCCGAAGTGCAGGACCCGGCCGTAGGGGTTGCCCTTCCACGCCGCGGTGGACCGGGACGTGGGGATGAATGAGGGCGAGCCCTCGATCGTGGTGTTGTTCGACTCCGCGAGGTCGGCGGAGCCGCCCCAGAGTTCGGGCATGACCGGGCCGATCGCGTTCAGGACCTTCCCGGAGGCGGCCCGGGTGGAGACGTCCTTGCCGGCTTCGAAGACCGGCAGGGCGGCTTCGAAGTCGCCCGGGAGCTTCTTCGCCTCGACGCGTTCCAGCAGTGCAGCGGACTCGGGGTTGCCGGCCTGCCACGCCTCGAACGAGGCTTGCCAGTCGGCGCGGGCGGCCGCGCCGCGGTCCTGGACGGCACGGGCGTGGGCCAGGACGTCCTCGTCGACCTGGAAGGCACGTTCCGGGTCAAAGCCCAGGACCTTCTTCAGGGCTGCGACTTCCTCAGCGCCGAGGGCGGAGCCGTGGATCTTGCCGGTGTTCTGCTTCTTCGGCGCCGGGTACCCGATGATGGTCCGCAGGGAGATGATGGAGGGTTTGCCGGTTTCGGCCTTCGCGGCGAGCAGTGCGGCGTGCAGTTCCTGGACGTCTTCGACGTATTCGCCGGTCCGGGTCCAGTCGACCCGCTGGGTGTGCCATCCGTAGGCCTCGTAGCGGGCCAGGACGTCCTCGGTGAACGCCACATCGGTGTCGTCCTCGATCGAGATGTGGTTCTCGTCGTAGATCACCACGAGGTTGCCCAGTTCCTGGTGACCGGCGAGTGAGGACGCCTCGGAGGTGACGCCTTCCTGCAGGTCGCCGTCGGAGGCGATCACCCAGACGGTGTGGTCGAACGGGCTCGTGCCGGCGGGAGCGTCGGCGTCGAACAGGCCGCGCATCCGGCGCTGGGAATAGGCGAAGCCGACCGCGGAAGCCAGGCCCTGGCCCAGCGGGCCGGTGGTGATCTCCACACCCTTGGTGTGCTTGTACTCCGGGTGGCCCGGGGTCAGCGAGCCCCAGGTCCGCAGCGCCTCCAGGTCCTTCAGTTCCAGGCCGTAGCCGGAGAGGAACAGCTGGATGTACAGGGTCAGGGACGTGTGACCGGGGGACAGGACGAACCGGTCGCGGCCCAGCCAGTCCGGATTCGCCGGGTCGTGGCGCATCAGCTTCTGGAACAACAAATACGCGGCCGGAGCCAGGCTCATCGCCGTCCCCGGGTGGCCGTTTCCGACCTTCTCCACCGCATCAGCGGCCAGCACCCGGACGGTGTCCACTGCGCGCTGGTCCAAGTCAGTCCATGACAGTTCTTGCTCTTCCAAATGTGGCACGAAAACCGGGCCCCTCTCTGTGCTGACGGCCGGCGGTACGCTCTTTTCCCGCCCGGGCACAGTTCGGTGCCCGCTGCGGTTCGTACCAGCCGTTCACCATCGAAACGTTGATCTATCATTCAGACGCAGATGCAGAGCCGCGTGTTCCGGCAAGTGCCTAAATGCGTGCCCGTGTGCGCTGATCTAATGACAGCCTAGTCCCATTCCACTTTGTGGTCAGCGTATATCTCACCAATTGGACCTGATTTCGCTTATATGAATCACCGTCCGCCGCGGGGCCGGTGAGCCGGCGTTAACGCGCCGGAATCATGGCGCGGCATTCGGCGGCCCTCCGGCCCGGAGCTCCACGGTATGATGGGTGGTGGCCTTCGACTGGGGCAAGGACACGGGTGTGCGCCGAGCGCGGAGCCCGGTCTGCAGCACAGTGCGTTGCGAAATCCACCCGGGGCTGCCCAGCCAGACAGAACTGCACAGCCAGACAGAACAGAGTGACTGCCACCGTGAGCACAACTAATACGCCGCTGAACGCCTCCCCGGCCTCGGGAAGAATGGGCTTCGGCCGCAAAGCCAAGGCCTACCTGGCGCTCACGAAACCCCGCGTGATCGAGCTTCTGCTCGTCAGCACGCTCCCCACCATGATCTATGCCGAACGCGGCTTCCCGTCGATCGGCCTGATCCTGGCGACGCTGGTGGGCGGCGCGTTCGCGGCAGGTTCCGCAGGCGCCTTCAACTGTTACATCGACCGCGACATCGACAAGCTCATGCACCGCACGGAGAACCGGCCCCTGGTCACCGGTGAGGTCACACCCCGCGAAGCCCTCATCTTCTCCTGGCTGCTGGGCGCGGCGGCGATCGCCATCCTCTGGTTCGGGGCCAACCCGCTCGCCGCGTGGCTCGGACTCGGCGCCATCGTCTTCTACGTGGTCATCTACACCATGATCTTGAAGCGGCGCACGGCCCAGAACATTGTCTGGGGCGGCGCCGCCGGGTGCTTCCCGGTCCTGATCGCCTGGGCCGCCGTCACCAACACCGTCGAGTGGCCCGCCGTCGTACTGTTCATGGTGATTTTCCTCTGGACCCCGCCGCACTACTGGCCGCTGTCGATGCGCTACGGCGAGGACTACCGCAACGCCAACGTGCCGATGCTGGGCGCCATCGCCGGGGCGAAGGTGGTTTCGGTGCAGGTGGTCCTCTACGCCTGGGCCATGGTGGCGTGTTCGCTGCTGATGATCCCGGCCGGTGGTGCCGGCTGGGTCTACACGGTGACCGCCGTCGGCGCCGGTGCCTGGTTCCTGTACGAGTCGCACGCCCTGTACAACCGCGCCCAGGCCGGCGACGTATCCAACAAGGGAGCCATGAAGGTCTTCCACGGCTCCATCAGCTACCTGACCCTGCTCTTCATTGCCCTGGCCGTCGACCCGTTCGTCGGCTCGGCCATCATGGGCGGCTGATCCCCCGTTCATCTGCCTGACGCTCCCTCACCAGTGGTGGGGGAGCGTCAGCTGTATCAGGGGGACGGTCCTTTTCGGTCCCGGGGTATCCTTACGAACCGGCCAGGCGACACAACCCCAGGGGGAGCCCGTGATCAACCGCAGCGATGTACTTCAGGCACAGAACCGCATCAGTGGCCACGTGCGGCGCACACCGTTGCTCCGCGGGGGTACCGCTGCCGCCCCGCTCTGGTTCAAATGTGAGTTCCTGCAGCACACGGGCGTCTTCAAGGCACGCGGCGCCTTCAACCGCCAGCTCGCCGCCCGGGAGCGCGGGGAGCTTGAGCCGGCAGTCGGTGTGGTGGCGGCGTCGGGCGGCAACGCGGGTTTGGCGAACGCGTACGCCGCCGCGGTCCTGGGTGTGCCGGCGACGGTGTTCGTCCCGGAGAACGCCCCGCGGGTAAAGGTCGAGCGTCTCCTCGCGTACAACGCCACGGTCCGGCAGGTCGGCGCCGAGTACGCGGAGGCTTTCGCGGCCGCAATGCACTACGTGGAAGATACCGGCGCCCTGTTCTGCCATGCGTACGACCAGCTGGAAATTGCGGCAGGCGCAGGCACCCTGGCCGAGGAAATCCTCGAGGACGAGCCCGGCATCGACACGATCGTCGTCGCCGTCGGCGGCGGCGGACTCTATGCGGGCGTGGCGGCAGCTGCCGAGGGCCGGGCCCGCGTCGTCGCGGTCGAGCCCTACACCATCCCCACGCTGCACGCGGCCCTCGACGCCGGACGCCCGGTCGATGTGGCCGTTTCGGGCGTCGCCGCGGACTCCCTCGGGGCCAGGCGCGTGGGTGGGATCGCCTTCAGCATCGCCTCACGCGTCCCGCCGACCTCTGTGCTGGTGGACGACGCCGCCATCGTCGCCGCCCGGTCACAGTTGTGGAGCGATTACCGGATCCCCGCCGAATACGGGGCTGCGGCTGCGTTCGCGGCGCTCACGTCAGGGGCGTACACACCCGCCGAAGGGGAACGCGTCGCGGTGATCGTCTGCGGGGCGAACACCGATGCCTGCACGCTGGAGAACGACCCTGGCAGCGACTGAATAGCGCCGACTGCCGACTGAGGGGTGCCGACTGAACAGTGCCGACTAACCGTGCCGGGAAGCGGCGCTGCCGGCCTGCTGCCGGTCCGGATGGTAGCGGGCCGAATAGTGCTGGTCGAAGCGGGCCCGTGCGATCCGCCCGAGCCGTTCGACAGTGTGCCAGCTGATGACCGCAATGAGCAGGGTCACCACGATGGCCGACACCGCGATGAGCGGCGGCAGATCGGCCGTGGAGCCGCCGTTAAGCCAGAGAATGACGGCGTAGTTCCAGAGGTACGCGGCGTAGGAGACAGTGCCCAGCAGCTGCACCGGGCGCGTCCACTTCGGCATCACCGCGGTTCGGGAGGCGGCCAGTGCGACCAGGACGGCCGCGGCGGCCATGGCCAGCGGGCCGCCAATGAACATGAAGGCCGGCGTTTCGTTGGCCTTCGGGAAGTAGATCAGCGCGGCCAGGACGGCGACGGAACCGAGCAGGGCCGCGCGCCTGAGCCAACGGCCGGTGAACCAGTTGAACACATGGACCCTGTACAACCGCAAGGCCGAACCGATGATCAGGCCCAGGCCCCACGTGGTCGGCAGCGCGTAGACCAGGGAGTGAAGTTGCGGGGCCAGGGTCACCATTGCCAGCACACTGGCCGACATGAGGAACAGCGCGACGGCGGCGGACCAGCCAATCAGCTTTCCCTGGCGGTTGCGCCGCAGGGCGAGCACCAGCAGCGCGGGCCAGATCAGGTAGAACTGTTCTTCCACCGCCAGCGTCCAGAGCGGTCCGATCGCCATGCTGACGTCGAACGGCAGGGGGAGGTCTTTGAGGTAGCCAAGACCGGCGAGGACGGTGTAGCCCACGATTCCCTTGGACCGGTCACCGAGGACGTCGGTGGCCAATTCGACGATCGCGTAGACGCCCAGGAGAGAAACCAGCGCCGGCACCAGCCGGAAGGCCCTGTGCGCATAGAAGCGCCCGTAACGAATCTTACGGTGCCGTTCGATATCGCCGACCAGCACGTTGGTGATCAGGTAACCGCTCAACACGAAGAAGGCAATGACACCCACGATGCCGGCGCCCTGGAATATGCCGGGCCAGGAATGACCGAGCAGGACGGCGCCCACGGCGGCACCGCGAAGAACGTCCAGGCCGTCCAGCCGCGGGCGCTTTGCAGTATGTTGGACCGTCTGTGCGGGCCTTTCGCCGACTAGTAACGCCACATAACCTCCGGTGCCTCTGTCTGGCCGGTTCCGATTCCAGCTGCATCAAGGCAAAACCGCGCCGTCCGTCTATCCATGGATGCGATTGCGGCGCCAGTCCTGCGCCCTATCCAAGTATTCCCGCCTTGGCTGGACGAAACCTGACGCCGGTTCTGCGGCTGCCCGGCTCTGCGGTTGGTTGTAGGGCGGGCCCGAAAAGGGGCCACAGCATCCAGTATTCCGAAATCTTTCCCGTTTGGACAAGTGACCGGCCGGTAACCGGGCGTCGAGGGGGACGCCTTTAGGCCTCTTTAGAGATTGTGGGCCACCAGCTCCAGCCCGATTACCAGCAGGCTCAACACGACTTCGGCGAACATGATGGCGGCCTTGTGACGCAGCGGGATCTCGAGGCGGCGGATCGCGAGGAACCCGACGATGCCGAGCGAAACAACCAGAACAGCGACTGCCCACCCGAGGGCAACGGCCGTCGACCACAGACCGAGGCCGGCTGCCGTGAGGAGGAGCAGCGGGGTGACCAGGACGCCGAGGCCGCCCGCGCTGACCGCGATCATGTGGTGCAGCTCCTCACCGGTGGGAAGCTTCGAATGAACAGTCAGGTGGCTCAGGAGGTCGGCGACGAAAATCCCCAGCAGGGAGCCGATCACCACGATGCTGAGCGTCGCCGCCGCTGCCAGCGGCGTGGTCTCGTCCGCGTGACTCCGAAGCGCCAACACCACGGCCAGGCTCGTGAAGATGATGTATACACGTTCTTTGAGGCTCGCCGCGCGTTGGCGGGCTGAGGGTGAAGGAGGCACGGTCGGTTCTGTCGCTTGCATCAGAGAAGGCCTTCCGGTCAGCGTCACGGGAACGAACGAGGAAAGCCCACGGCCGCGACGATCCATATCCATGCCATCCCATAGTCCACCCGGAAATCCCGTCAAGGCCAGCCCCCGGGAGGTGAATGCGCTACTGGTCATTGTTGCCGCAGCGCCCGTTCGAGGGCCCAGACAGCAACAGACAGCAAACGCGGGGCCACTTACGGCCCGTCCGGACGTGCCGGAAGGGCGGTAAGTGACCCCGCGATGCTTTGTTCAGGGGTGCTGCGGCTGATTAGTCCACCGGTTAGTCCACCGGGCTGTAGCGGGCGAGGTCCGCGGCGTTGGTCGCCGCGCTCATCAGCAGTGCCGCCGCCAGCATGTGAGCGCCGACGAGCAGCGCCGGGATGCCGTTGTAGTACTGCGTGAAGCCGATTGCGGCCTGCAGCACCGTGACGCCCAGGAGCATGAACACCGCGGAGCGGAACGGCCCCTGAATCCGCCCGCGGACCACAAGGACCAGCGCGAACAGCGCGCCGGCGGTCACCAGGTAGGCGGGCACGGCGTGGATGTGCGCGAACAGGTCCCAGTCGAGGTCGTTGCGCGGGGCGTTCGCGTCCCCGGCATGCGGACCGGCGCCGGTCACCACCACACCGAGGCAGACCGCGACGGCGGAGAGGACCGCGACGGCGGTCATCACCGGGCGGGCAACGCCCGGCAGGGCGGGAAGCTGCACGGTCCGGGCCTTGCCCGTGCGGCCGTACGCCCGGTTCACCAGAAGGGTCGCCAGGACAACGAGGGCCATGGACACGAGGAAGTGCAGGCCCACGACCCACGGGTTCAGCTGGGTCAGCACCGTGATGCCGCCGATGACGGCCTGGGCCGGGATGCTGGCGAGCAGGCCGAGGGCCAGCAGGAAGAGGCCGCGGCGCTCCTTGCGGAGGTTCCACAGATAGACCAGCATCATCACGGCGACAGCCGCCAGCGCAAACGTCAGGAGCCGGTTGCCGAATTCGATGATTCCGTGGATCCCCATTTCCGGGGTGGTCGCCAGGGACCCCTCCGTGCAGCGCGGCCACGTGGGGCAGCCAAGGCCAGAGGCCGTCAGGCGGACGGCGCCGCCGGTCACCACCAGGACGATCTGGCCAATGAGGGACAGCACGGCCAGCCGCCTGACCGTCTTATCGACTCGGACAGGCAGCCGGGAGGTGATTCCGGAGACAATCCGGGGAGTTCGTGACGCCGTGCTCACAGTTTTCTCAATTCCACTTAAACCAACGGGTTGCTGCGCCGCCGGCGATCGCCGTCCAGAGCAGCAGGACAAGAACGGCGGCACCATTGACGCTGCCGTACAGGAAAGCATCCCTCAGCGCCTGGCCCAGCGCGCCGGAGGGGAGGAAATGCACCACAGCCTGGGCCAGCGCCGGGAGCCGTTCGGCCGGAATCACGATTCCGCCCAGCGCGCCGAGCAGGATCCAGAGCAGGTTGGTGATGGCCAGGGTCGCCTCCGGCCGGACCGTCCCGGCGACCAGCAGCCCGAGTGCCGTGAAGGCGGCGGCGCCGAGGATCAGGATGGCCAGTCCGGGCAGCCAGCCCGCGGGATTGGGCTGCCAGCCCAGCAGCACGGCCACCGCGGTCACGATGAGCACCTGCAGGAACAGCACCGCCAGGACGGCCAGGACCTTCCCCGCAATCAGGCCGGTGCGGCCCAGGGGTGTCGTGGAAAGAAAGCGCAGGACGCCGTAGCGGCGATCGAAGCCGGTGGAGATGCCCTGCCCGGTGAAGGCCGTGGACATGGCGCACAGGGCCAGGATGCCGGGGACGGCGACATTGATGCGGCTCGAACCGAGCCCGTCCAGCAGCGGCGTCACGGTCAGCCCGACCATGGCCAGCAGCGGCAGCACGATCGCGAGGATCAGCTGCTCGCCGTTCCTGAGCATGGTGACTGTCTCGTACTGCCCCTGCAGCAGGATGCGGCGCAGCAGGGAAGCGGGCGCGCTGCCATGCGCGGCGGGGGGCGCGCCGGCACGGCGTGCGCTCTCCAGCGGGGCACCACCTGTTACGCGGTTCATCGGATCTCCCTTCCGGAGATGTCCAGGAAGACGTCCTCGAGGCTGCGCGCTTCAAGGCTCAGGGAGCTGGGCATGATCCCGCGCTGGGCCCACCACGCGGTGATCGCGGCGAGGTCGGCGGGGGTCAGGGCTCCGGTCACGGCGTAACTGCCGGCCCGCGCCTCGGTGACGTCGACGCCGTCGGGCAGCACGCCGGCGAAGTCCAGGCCTGGTTCGGTTTCGAACAACAAGGTGCGGATGTGCTGCGACGCGTCGCCCGCCGGGAGCTGGTGGCGCAGGAGCTGGGCGACGGTGCCCTCGGCGACATTGCGGCCGGCGTCGATGATGTAGACGTAGTCCGCCAGCCGTTGGGCGTCGTCCATCAGGTGCGTCGTCAGGATGATGCCCATGCCGCTGTTCCGCAGTTCGGATATGAGATCGAAGACCATTTGACGGGACTGCGGGTCGAGGCCCGCGCTGGGCTCGTCGAGGAACAGGACCTCCGGATTGCCGACCAGCGCCGCGGCCAGGGCGAGGCGCTGTTTCTGCCCGCCGGACAGGCGCCGCACGTTGGTGCGGCTGAAGGAGTCGATGCCCAGGCGGCCGATGAGTTCATCCACCGGCCACGGGTCCTGGTACATGCCGGCGATGTGCCGCAGCAGGGGGATGGGCCGGGCCGACGGCGGCAGGCCGCCGTCCTGCAGCATCACGCCCACCCGGGCGCGGAGGCCCGCGCCGGCCGAATCCGGATCGTGGCCGAGTAGGCTGATGGCGCCGGCGGTGCGCTTTTGCAGCCCCTGGGCGCATTCGATGGTGGTGGTCTTGCCCGCGCCATTGGCGCCGAGCAGGGCCGTGACTTGGCCGCGTTCGGCGATGAGGGAAAGGCCGCTGACCACGCGCAGCATCTTGCCGTCGAGGGTGGGCAGTGGACCAACATCCTTGACAAGCCCGCTGATGGTCAGAACGGGGGATTCGGGAGATCGCACCACAGCATTCTACGCGATGTAGTACGTCGGCTCCCCGGAGGGGGCGTCCCGCAGGCAAGCCATGCCTTACTGGAATGCCGGACTAAATTACGACATGATTGTGTTGTGTATTCCATGAGCCCCCTTGTGTCCGGAGCCGCTGTGTCTGGAGCAGCTGTGTCCGGAGGCCCTGTGTCCGGAGCCGCTGCGTCCGCAGCCCCGTCCGCGCGCGGCGCCGCGCGCGTCAGGCCTGCCCGGGTACACGTGGCGGCCGTTCCGGACGCAGTTCCCGCGGCTGCCGGCACCCACACGCACGACGCCGAAGAGCGCACGCGCGACCGCGTCCTGAACGCGGTCCTGGAACACGGACCCATCAGCGCAGCCGAACTCGGCGACCTCCTGGGCTTCACTCCGGCCGCCGTGCGCCGCCACCTGGACCACCTCGCGCGCACCGGAGTGATTGAGGTCAAGCGGGTTGCCCGCGCCGGTGCCGGCGCCGGACGGCCCGCCCGCCGCTACGTCCTGAGCTCCCAGGGCCAGTCGAACCTGGGCAACGACTACCTCGACATCGCCTCCGTGGCGCTGCGCCGGCTCGGCGAGGCGGCCGGCCCCGAGGCCGTACGGCAGTTCGCCGTCGAGCGGTTCGCCGACATGGAGCGCCGCTACGCACCGGAGATCGAGCAGGCCGGACCGGACATCACGGCCCGCGCCCAGGCTCTCTCAGCGGCGCTGAGCCGCGACGGGTTCGTCGCCTCGGCGCAGTCGATCGAAGCCAAGGCCCCGCTCCCGGCGGCGCTCTCCAGCGTCCAGCTCTGCCAGGGGCACTGCCCCATCCAGCACCTGGCTGCCCAGTTCCCCGTGTTCTGCGACGTGGAGACCGAAGTGTTCTCCCGGCTGGTCGGCGTCGATGTGCGCCGGCTGTCCACCCTGGCGCGCGGCGGGCACGTCTGCACCACCCACATACCTACGGGCCGTCCGGCCGCCGTCGGGACTCCCAGTCCCGTTGCACCGGTCAACCCGGACGAAGTATCCAAACCATCTCCAAGAAAGGCCGTGATGACGGACCAACTATCAGAGAAGAAGGTTGCTGACTCTACTGTGATTTCGGAGATTCTGGAAAAGAATCCCGAGCTCCACGGAATTGGCACCTATGAGTACGGCTGGGCCGACAAGAACGACGTCGGGGCCAACGCCCGCCGCGGCATCAATGAGGACGTTGTTCGCGATATTTCGGCCAAGAAGAACGAGCCGGAATGGATGCTCGACCTCCGGCTCAAGGGCCTGAAGTACTTCGACCGCAAGCCCATGCCCACCTGGGGCGCGGACCTGTCCGGCATCGACTTCGACAACATCAAGTACTTCGTGCGCTCCACCGAGAAGCAGGCCGCCACCTGGGAGGACCTGCCCGAGGACATCCGGAACACCTACGAGAAGCTGGGCATCCCGGAAGCCGAGCGCAGCCGCCTCGTCTCCGGCGTCGCCGCCCAGTACGAGTCTGAAGTGGTCTACCACCAGATCCGCGAGGACCTGGAAGCCCAGGGCGTCATCTTCCTGGACACCGACACCGCGCTGCGCGAACACCCGGAGATCTTCCAGGAGTACTTCGGCACCATCATCCCGGTGGGCGATAACAAGTTCGCGTCGCTGAACACTGCCGTCTGGTCCGGCGGTTCCTTCGTGTACGTGCCCAAGGGCGTCCACGTGGACATCCCGCTGCAGGCCTACTTCCGCATCAACACGGAAAACATGGGCCAGTTCGAGCGCACGCTGATCATCGCCGACGAGGACTCCTACGTCCACTACATCGAAGGCTGCACCGCGCCGATCTACACCTCGGACTCGCTGCACTCCGCCGTCGTGGAAATCATCGTCAAGAAGGGCGCCCGCGTCCGCTACACGACCATCCAGAACTGGTCCACCAACGTGTACAACCTGGTCACCAAGCGCGCCATCTGCGAAGAGGGCGCCACCATGGAGTGGATCGATGGCAACATCGGCTCCAAGGTCACCATGAAGTACCCGGCCGTCTACCTCGTGGGCGAAGGCGCCAAGGGCGAGACCCTGTCCATCGCGTTCGCCGGCGAAGGCCAGCACCAGGACACCGGCTCCAAGATGGTCCACATCGCGCCCAACACCAAGAGCTCGATCATCTCCAAGTCCGTGGCCCGCGGCGGCGGCCGTGCTGCCTACCGCGGCCTGGTCCAGGTCCGCGAAGGCGCCAAGCACTCGGCCAACACGGTCCGCTGCGACGCCCTCCTGGTGGACACCATCAGCCGGTCGGATACCTACCCGTACATCGACATCCGCGAGGACGACGTCACGATGGGCCACGAGGCCACGGTCTCGCGGGTCAGCGAAGAGCAGCTGTTCTACCTGATGTCCCGCGGCATGCGCGAAGACGAGGCCATGGCGATGATCGTCCGCGGCTTCATCGAGCCGATTGCCCGCGAACTGCCGATGGAATACGCCCTCGAGCTGAACCGACTGATTGAACTGCAGATGGAAGGATCGGTCGGTTAATGACTGACATCACTACTGAAAAGGCCCGCATCGGCGCGCCCTCAGCCCAGCCGTTCATCAACGGCTTCACCGAGGAAGGCGAAAGCCTCTCACCGCTGAACGCCGCGGAGTCCAAGGCGCCGCTGGCCGGCGAAGCCGTCAAGCGCCACTCGCACGGCGGCGGCGTCGGCGTACCGGACAGCTCACGCGCCGGCCGCCTGACCTCCTACAAGCTGGCGGACTTCAAACCGCTGACCGGCATGGAGGAGGACTGGCGCTTCACCCCGCTCAAGCGCCTCCGCGGCCTGCACACCGAGGTCCTCACCGGTGCGGCGCCGGCCGTGAGCGTCACCGCTCCGGACAGCGTCAGGGTCGAGACTGTCGGCCGTGACGACCGCCGGATCGGCTCCGCCGCCATCCCCGAGGACCGCGTCTCCGCGAACGCCTGGGAGAACTTCGCCGAGGCCACCGTCATCACGGTCCCGTCCGAGGTCGAGGTGGAGGGCGAGGTCAGCGTGCTGCTGACCGGCCAGGGCACCGAAGCTTCCGCGCAGCACGTCGTGATCGTCGCGGAAAAGTTCTCCAAGTCCGTCGTCGTCCTGGACCACCAGGGCACCGCCGTCGTCTCGGAAAACATCGAAATCCTCGTCGAGGACGGCGCGCAGCTGACCGTCATCTCGCTCCAGGAATGGAACGACGACGCCGTCCACGCCTCCTCCCAGCAGGCGAAGCTCGGCCGCGACGCGAAGTTCAAGCACATTGTGGTCAGCCTCGGCGGCGACCTTGTGCGGGTCACGCCTTCGGCACGCTTCACCGCCCCGGGCGCCGAAGTGGAACTGTTCGGCCTGTACTTCGCCGACGCCGGCCAGCACCTCGAGCAGCGCCTGTTCGTTGACCACGCCGTGGCCAACTGCAAGTCCAACGTCCTGTACAAGGGCGCCCTGCAGGGCCGCAACGCGCACACCGTGTGGGTCGGTGACGTTCTGATCCGCAAGGAAGCAGAAGGCACCGACACCTACGAGGCCAACCGCAACCTGGTCCTGACCGACGGTGCCCGCGCCGATTCCGTGCCGAACCTTGAGATTGAGACCGGCCTGATCGCCGGCGCCGGCCACGCCAGCGCCACCGGACGATTCGATGATCAGCACCTGTTCTACCTGATGGCCCGTGGCATCCCGGAAGAGGTGGCCCGCCGCCTGGTGGTCCGCGGGTTCCTGAACGAGATCATCCAGAAGATCAACGTTCCGGCCATCGAAGAGCGCCTCACGGAAGCCGTCGAGCGCGAACTCGCGGCGACCAACCACTAGTGCGCAGCACCAGAGAACACGGACGACATCAATGACTGAACAGCCAAAGGGCGAGCTAGTCTGCAACGCCAGCGAGATCCAACTCAAGCAGGCGCTGCGGATCCTGATCGACGACTACCCGGTAGCGATCGTGAAGGACTCGATGGGGGAGATCCACGCCATCGGCGACACCTGCTCGCACGCGGACATTTCGCTCTCCGAAGGAGAAGTCGAAGGCTGCAAGATCGAGTGCTGGGGCCACGGCTCCCAGTTCGACCTGCGCAGCGGCGAGCCGCTCCAGCTGCCGGCCTATGATCCCGTTCCCGTGTTTGCCGTGACCGTCATGGATGACGAGGTCTACGTGGACTTCACCAACGTCCTGAACGGCGCCGAGGCTCCCAACTTCAGCTAGCTGCCTGCAGCCGGCAACCCGCACAAGAAAACTTATCGCCAAGAAAACGCACAGTGCCGAGGGCACGGTGCAGAGGAGAACAAGACACATGTCGACTCTTGAGATCAAGGACCTGCACGTCAGCATTGACACCGAGCAGGGCACCAAGGAAATCCTGAAGGGCGTCAGCCTGACCATCAGGACCGGCGAGACGCACGCCATCATGGGCCCCAACGGCTCCGGCAAGTCCACGCTGGCGTCCACCATCGCCGGGCACCCGCGCTACAACGTCACCTCCGGCACGATCACCCTCGACGGTGAAGACGTCCTCGCCATGAGCGTCGACGAGCGCGCCCGCGCCGGCCTGTTCCTCGCCATGCAGTACCCCGTCGAGGTCCCGGGCGTGAGCATGACCAACTTCCTGCGCACCGCCAAGACCGCGATCGACGGCGAAGCCCCCAAGCTGCGCACGTGGACCAAGGACGTCAAGGCCGCCATGGCGCAGCTGCGCATCGACGCCGACTTCACCCAGCGCAACGTCAACGAAGGCTTCTCCGGCGGCGAGAAGAAGCGCGTCGAGATCCTCCAGCTCGAGCTCTTCAAGCCGAAGTTCGCCATCCTCGACGAGACCGACTCCGGCCTGGACGTCGACGCGCTCAAGGTTGTCTCCGAGGGCGTCAACCGCGCCCACGGCGAAGGCAACATGGGCACCCTGCTCATCACGCACTACACCCGGATCCTGCGCTACATCAAGCCGGACTTCGTGCACGTGTTCGTCGATGGCCAGGTTGTGGAAGAGGGCGGCCCGGAGCTCGCCGACCGCCTCGAAGACGAAGGCTACGACCGCTACGCCACCGGCGCAGGGGCGGCCACCATCGCTGCCGCCACGGCTGCAGCCCAGGCGTAGTTAGGACTCCGCAATGACCGAACTCAATGTGGCCCGCACGGGCCTCGAGGATGTCGAAGAGGCGCTCAAGGATGTGATCGACCCGGAACTCGGGGTGAACATCGTTGATCTGGGCCTGCTGTACGGTCTGAAGTACTCGGACGACGACGGCGCCCTGCTGATCGACATGACGCTCACCACCGCTGCCTGCCCGCTCACCGACGTGATCGAGGAGCAGGTCGGCAAGGCCCTGGACGGGATCGTCGACGACTGGCGGCTCAACTGGGTGTGGATGCCGCCATGGGGTCCGGAACGGATCACCGAGGACGGCCGCGACCAGATGCGCGCCCTGGGCTTCAACATCTAGGTCCCCACCGCCTCCCTAATTACGCCGACGGCGGCCCCACCTCATTGAGGCGGGGCCGCCGTCGTCATTTCGTTCCGGCGTTCCCGCCGCCGTTCCCATATCGTCCCGGCGGTGGTCTGATAAAGACAACGGGTCCACACGCTTCGGGCCGGGCACGCCGTCGAACAGGAGGCACACGGGAATGGATGCCACGCCACCGCCGCGGCCCTCCGATGCGGGCAAGGACTTCGTGGTTGTCGAGGACAGCGGCGAGTTCTCCTACTACCGGTCCCGGGAAGCCCTGCTGGCCGACTTCGAATATGTCGGTGAAGCTCCGTGCATCATGGACCGCAGCGCCACTACCTACCGGCTGGAGCTGGACGAGAACCGCCACCTGCGCATGGGACCGCCCCTGGGATCGGTGGAGTTCCACTGGCTGCGCCAGGCCCTCGCCGAGGCGCGTGACGTGCATCCCGAGTCCCTCCGGCTGCAACGGGTTGACCCCGTCGGGCTCGCCGGGCTCGTGGCCGGACTGTTCGAGACGCTGCAGCTGGAACGCGGAACCGATGCTGAGCTGGGGCTTTGGAGCCTGGACATCGACGGTCTGGCGACGCGGCGCAATGCGCTGGCCGACGTCGACCGCCTCCTGGCCGGAAACGACCGGCTGGAATCGGTCCTCGTGACCGACCCCTTCGGGCACCAATACCGGCCCGTGTGGCACGCAAAGCACCGGCACCTGGGCCACGCCGGATTCCTCAGCTACGTCGAGGTCCCGGTCCGGCGCCGGCCGCGCGGGTGAGGCCTCGGGTTTAGGCCCGAGAGTTGGGCCCAAGGGTTGGCGCCAGGGGGCTGGGGCTAAGGGGTGGGGCTAAGGCGTTGCCACCGCGAACGTGTCGCACTTGTTGATGTCCCCGGTGGTGTACCCCTGGTAGAACCACTTCTGCCGCTGGGCACTTGAGCCATGGGTCCATGCCTCCGGTGAGACGCGGCCCGTGGCGGCCTTCTGGATGCGGTCATCACCGACGGCGGAGGCCGCCGACAGGGCGTCCTTCACGTCCTGGTCAGTGAAGGGGTCGAGATAGGGCTGGCCGGTCTTGGGATCCGCCTGCGTCGTTGCATAGTGGGCCCACAGCCCTGCGTAGCAGTCTGCCTGGAGCTCAACCCGGACACCCCCGGAGCCGGGGCCCTGCGGATCCTGTTGCGCCCGGTCGAGGTCGCCAAGCAGGTTCTGGACGTGGTGGCCGAATTCGTGGGCCACCACATATTCCTGCGCCAGGGGGCCGCCTGAGGAGCCAAACCGGTCCACAAGCTCCTGGAAGAAGCCGGGATCGAAGTACGCCGTGGTGTCAACGGGGCAGTAGAACGGCCCCACGTCCGAGGTGGCGGCGCCGCAGCCGGTGTTGGTTCCGCCGGTGAAGATCACGGCCTTCGGCCGCGGGTACTTGGTGTTGTACTGCGACAGATAGGCCGGCCAGAAGGCGTTCAGGCTGTTGACCGTGCCGGTGATCCTGCAGTCGAGGCGGGCGTCGGCGTCGGCGCCGGTCTGGCAGGCGGGGGCAGAGCCCTGGCTCTGCGACTGGGGCTCCTGGACGGTGCCGGCCAGACCCTCGAGAAGCTGGGGGTTGATGCCAAAGAGGGCTGCCAGCAGCAGGATGATGCCACCGCCGATCCCGCCGCCGATCATCGGGCCGCGGCCCATCCCGCGACGGTCCTGGACTTGTGACGGGTCCAGCGGGGCGTTGTCGTTAAAGCTCATGGAGTCACAATATCCCGCACACGCAGCCGCGGCGCCCGGCAACGCTAAAGTTGGTTCGATGCCTTTTCTCGACAGACTCCAGCGCTGGGCCGATGACCGTCCCGACGAGACAGCCGTCGTCGTGTCCGGAGAGCACCTCAGCTGGTCGGCCCTGCGGGACAAAGCGGCGGCCCTGGTGCCTTCGGCGCCGGCCATCACTGTGCTGTCCGAACAAAATTCAACCCACTTCGCCATAGCGTTCGCCGCGGCCGTGGCTGGTGAGCGTCAGTGCGCCGTGTTGGACCCGGCCTGGCCCCAGCAACTCCAGGACGGCATCACCGCCCGCATCGCCGGGACGGAAACGGGTCCGGCGCGTGCAGCTCCCGGGCCGGACCCGTTCCTGGTCGACGGGCCGCCGGAGACCTCGTTCCTGGTCGGCCTGACGTCCGGCACCACCTCGGTGCCCAAGGCGTTCACCCGCTCGCGGCGGTCCTGGCAGGAATCCTTCGAGGCCTCCATCGAATTCTTCGCACTGACGCAGGACGACAAGTCCCTGGCTCCCGGGCCGCTCGCGGCAAGCCTGAACCTCTATGCCCTCGCCGAATGCCTGTATGCCGGCGCCGAGTTCCACAGCCTGGACCACTTCGACGTCGGTGCCGCCCACGCGGCCGTCAGCCACGACGGCATTACCCGCCTGGTCCTGGTGCCCACCATGCTCCGGCTGCTCAGCGAGCGGGGCCTTACCGGCGGTGTCGATGCCTCCGGCATCCGCAGCATCATCTGCGCCGGTTCCAAGCTGGACGCCCGGACGCTGGAGGCGGCCCGGCGCTGGGCCCCCAACGCGACCATTTTCGAGTACTACGGCGCCTCCGAGCTCAGCTTCGTCTCGGGCGCCGGGTTGCGCCCGGGCGAGCCCGTCGAGCCGGGCGGGACCGGCATCGGGAAGCCCTTTCCCGGCGTCGAAATCCGCATCCTCGGCGACGACGGCGCCGAACTCCCGGACGGCAGCGACGGCAACATCTGCGTCCGCAGCGGCATGGTCAGCAACGGCTACCTGTGGGGTGACGACGGCCAGGCGCTGCGCTGTTTCGACGGCTGGTACACCGTGGGGGACCAGGGCTACCTCTCCGACGGGACCCTGCACATGCTGGGCCGCCGCTCCGACATGATCATCACCGCCGGCACCAACGTCTACCCGCATGAGGTCGAGATGGCGCTGGCCTCCGTCCCGGGCGTCGCGGCGGCCGTGGCGGCCGGCATGCTTGACGATCTTCGCGGCCAGCGCGTCGTGGCCGGCGTCGTGCCCTCGCACGGGGCGGTCACCGCCACCCAGCTGCGGTCCGGGATCGACGATGTGCTGGCCCGGAACAAGCGCCCCCTGGAGTACTTCGTGCTGACTGAGCTGCCCCTGACGGACCGCGGCAAAATCAGCCGGCAGCTGCTGCTGGACTGGGTGGCCCGGAACGATCCCAGGATCCGGCGTCTTGACTGAGCCGCGCGCGGGCAGCGGGCCGGCAGCACCCGGGCGGCCGACCCGCGGGACGTCGTTCCCCGGGCGGTCTGTTCCCGGGCTGTCTTTCCCGGGGCTGCTGCCTGAGGACAGGCAGCCGGTGATCATCGCCGCGCGCCGGACGCCGCTGTGCCGGGCCAACGGGGCCCTGAAGAAGCTGCGCGCTCACGAACTCCTGGCTCCGGTGCTCCGCAGCCTGCTCGCCGATGCCGGCGCCGGCGCAACCGCAGAGGCCGTGACCGACGTCGTGATCGGCAACGCCGTGGGCGGCGGCGGGAACGTTGCCCGGCTCGCCGCGCTGGAGGCGGGCCTGCCGGTCACCGTCCCCGGCGTCACCGTGGACCGGCAATGCGGCTCCGGTCTGGACGCGATCGTCCTGGCCTCCCGGCTGGTCGCGGCGGGCGGCGGCGGCCTGTACCTTGCAGGCGGCGTCGAGAGCATCAGCACAGCTCCGCTCCGCGCCCACCGCAACGACGACGGCAGCCCGGACTTCTACAGCCGGGCCCAGTTCGCGCCGCTGAGCTTCGGCGACCCCGACATGGGGGTGGCGGCCGAAAACGTCGCCGCCCACTTCGGCATCAGCCGGCAACGCCAGGACGCTTTCGCGCTCCGCAGCCACCAACGCGCCTTGGCAGCCGCGGCCGCCGGGACGTTCGACGCCGAAATCGTGCCCCTCGCCGCCGGCTCCGGGGGGTCCGCGGCAGCCGACGACGGTCCGCGGCCGAGTCTTGGCCCGGCCCTGATGGCCCGTTTCCCGCCTGTATTTGCCAGCGGCGGCACGGTCACGGCCGGTAACTCCTGTTTCGACGCCGACGGTGCCGCCGCCGTCGTTGTCACGTCCATGGAGCGGGCCCGGCAGCTGGGCGCCGCCGACGGGCTGCTGGTCCTGGGAACCGACACTGCCGGGGTGGCGCCGCAGCTCCTCGGCATCGGCGCGGCCGCGGCGGCCGAACGGCTCCTCGCGGCACACGGACTGACGGCCGCGGACGTGGGCCTGGTGGAATTCAACGAGGCCTTCGCGGCCCAGACGCTCGCGTGCTTTGACCAGTTGGGAATCGACCCGGACCAGGCCAACCTCGACGGCGGCGCCCTGGCCCTCGGTCACGCCTATGGAGCCTCGGGCGCGGTGCTGGTCACCCGGCTGCTCGCACAAGCACGCAGGTCCGCCGAGCCGGGCCAGCTAGCCCTGGCGATGATCAGCATCGCAGGCGGCATGGGCACGGCCGCGCTGCTGGGGTACGCGCGCCTGACCTGACCCCGGGAGGGGGACATGTGCGTGGCAGGTGCCGGCGGGGGACATGCCCAGTCCTGGGCACGAGGAGTGGACATATGGGCCACATGTTCACTGGCTGCGGGCAGGGGAGGGCATGCCCATTCTTCGCCTGGACACCGGGGGGACATGCCCATTCTTCGCGGCGCAGGGTGGACATATAGGCCAAATCTCCACTTGCGGCGGTGAACTGCTCCCCGGAAGTTGGACTGAGATATTCAGTTCCGACTCCCGGGGAGCAGTTCGCGGCCGGGGGAGGGCATGTCCACCGGGGGAGGCAGGGGAGCCGCGGGCCGGGCGTCCGGGCGGCCTAGTCTTCCGGGTCCTCCGGCTCGCCCAGCCCACGGGCGGCGAGGGCTTCGCCGGTCTGCCGGGCGAAGGCCACCGTGCTGATGAAGACGGGCAACACCAGGGCCCGCGGGTTGCGTTCGAGCCCGCGCGCCCGGGCCGAGTCGCGCACGTCCGTGTAGGCCCCGGCAACGAACGGGATGCTGCGGAGCATGATGGCGATGGTCAGGGCGAAGCGTTCCGGGTCCGCACCGAAGCGCCGGAACGGCCGGGCAAGCGACGCCACGCCGTCGAGGAGTGCCTGCACGGGAGTGGTGGCGGTCAGGATTGACGCCGCGACGACGCAGACCAGGACGTTCAGGACGATCCGGGCGGCGGTCGGTGCGCCCAGCTGCCACCACTGGAAAAGCCCGATCGCCACGAGTACCGGAAGAACCGGACGCACCGCGCGGAACAGCCGGGCCGGGCCGGCCCCGCTGAGCAGGAACAGTCCGCAGAGCAGCACCAGCATGACAGCCGACACGGCCCAGTCCGCGATCAGGAACGACGTCATTCCGCACCCAACGACCAGCAGGAACTTCAGCCACAGCGGCGCACGGTGGATCAGGGACGAGCCCGGCACATACGCCGCCAGCAGGAAGCCGTGGCCGCTCACGCCTGCTCCCGCCGGGCCTGGTCGGGCACGGCCCGCTCCAGCCGGCCGCCGGCTACGCCGCCGAGCCCACCGCCGGCTGGGATGCCGTCAGCCGCTGGCAGGCCCGCCGCGCTCAGGGCGCGGTAACGGGCGACGGCGGCCGCCGGTTCGCCGTCGAACACCACCTTCCCGGCGTCCACCACCAGGACGCGGTCCATGTCCAGGGCCAGCTCGAGGTCGTGGGTGGACAGAATCACCTGCTGGCGGAGCCCGGCGAGGGTGCGCCGCAGGAGTTCGCGGTTCCGCAGATCCAGCAGCGTGGACGGCTCGTCCAGGACCAGCACCTCCGGATCGACGGCCAGGACCGCGGCCAGCGCCAGGAGCTGGCGTTCGCCGCCGGAGAGCTCATAGATGCTTTGGTCCGCCAGCGGCAGGAGGCCGAAGCGTTCCAGGACCGACTCCGCGTGGGCCCTGCGCTCGGTGGCGTTGCGGATGGAGCGGCGCAGGGACAGTTCCACATCCTCGCGTCCGGTGGGCATGACGAGCTGGGAGAGCGGGTCGGTGAACACGAAGCCCACGCGGCGGCGGACCTCACGGACGGCCCGGACGGTATCGGCGCCGTCGACTCTCACGGTGCCGTCGCTGGGTGCCACGAGGCCGTTCAGGAGCCTCAGGAGGGTGGACTTGCCCGAGCCGTTGGCCCCGATAACCCCGATTCGCCGTTCCGTCAGGTCGAGCGAAAACTCCTGGAGCAGCGTCTTGGGTGCGGGGCGGCCGTCAACCGGCACCCGCACCGAAACCCGGTCCAGGACGATGATGCTCACGGGCGGGTGTCAACCGTCCGGACACGGCGCAGCAGCAGGTCCGGGAAGGCCTTGTGCAGGGCCAAGGCGATGCTGACGGCCAGGACGTTCTTGATGATGTCGCCGGGGTAGAACACGAGATCGGCCAGGAAGGCTTTGGAGAAGTCCAGCTTGGCGTTGACCATCATGCCCAGGATGCCCAGGCCGTGGATGAAGACGATGCTGCTCACCATGGCGGCGGCGAACAAGAGGATGGCACGCAGTCTGCCTTTGCGGTTGGCGGTGCGCTTGAGCACGACGACGGTCAGCCAGCCGACGGCCGTGGCGGCCAGCAGGAACCCGATGATGTAGCCGGCGGAGGGTCCGGCGAGGACGCCCAGCCCGCTGCGGCCGCCACTGAAGATCGGCAAGCCGGCGAAGCCCAGGAGCAGGTACAGGCCGACGGCGGCGAAGGCCCGGCCAGGGCCCAGGGCCAGGCCCGTGAGCATGACGGCTAGGGTCTGCAGCGTGATGGGCACGCCGAGGCCGCCTACGGGAATGGCGGCGATCAGTGCCGAAGCGGCCACCAGGGCGGCGAAGACGGCGATGAGGCCAAGGTCGGTGGCATTCCAGCGGACCCGGCGGCGCGGGGTCCTGGCTGCGGCGGGACGGTCGGTTTGCGTCATGATGTTCCTGTCGGGGTGCTGCGGCGGAAATATGGATTGTGATATCGACTGTACGGTCGCGGCGGGGACTGTTTTTTGTAGGCGCCCCACTAACGCGCGGCCCGGTTGCTGGAGGGCACCGCCAATGAACACGGCCAGCCGGCCGGGCCAGCATCGCGACGGCGGCTGCCTACTGCCATTCGTGCCAATGTCATGGAGCCGGGGTGGTGCCGGTAGACTTGCAGAGGCCGTGCTCTCGCATCGCCCTGCCCCGGCCCCGCCCAGACTCCACCCGTCGTGCCGCGGTATTCCCTGTTGTGAAAGGCCTTAGCTGCATTGATTACCGTCCAGGATCTCGAACTGCGCGCCGGCGCCCGCCTCCTCATGGACCAGGTGAGCTTCCGGATCGACAAGGGAGACAAGATCGGTCTGGTCGGCCGTAACGGTGCAGGCAAGACAACGCTGACCCGGGTGCTCGCGGGCGAGGGCCTGCCCGCCGCCGGCAAGGTAACCCGCACCGGCGAAATCGGTTACCTGCCGCAGGATCCGCGCACCCCGGACATGGAGCAGCTCGCGCGGGACCGGATCCTGTCCGTCCGCGGCCTGGACATTGCCGTGGGCAAGCTCCGCCTGGCGCACGAAGAGATGGCCAGCGAGGACGCTACGGTCCAGCGCAAGGCGATGAACCGCTATGACCGGCTTGAATCCGAATTCCTGGCCGCCGGCGGCTATGCCGCCGAAGCCGAGGCGGCAGCGATCTGCTCGAACCTCGCCCTGCCGGACCGGCTGCTGAACCAGCCGCTCAAGACCCTGTCCGGTGGACAACGGCGCCGCGTCGAGCTTGCGCGCATCCTGTACTCGGACGCCGAAACCATGCTCCTCGATGAGCCCACCAACCACCTCGACGCCGATTCCATCTCCTGGCTCCGTGAGTTCCTCAAGAACCACCAGGGCGGGCTGATTGTCATCAGCCACGACACCGAACTGCTTGAAGCGACCGTCAACAAGGTCTTCCTCCTCGACCCCAACCGCGCGCAGATCGACTTCTACAACATGGACTGGAAGCGCTACCTCAACCAGCGCGAAACGGACGAGCGCGCCCGCAAGCGTGAACGGGCCAATGCGGAGAAGAAGGCCCAGGTCCTCATCGACCAGGCCAACAAAATGCGCGCCAAGGCCACAAAAGCCGTCGCCGCCCAGAACATGGCCAAGCGCGCCGAGCGCCTGCTCGGCGGCCTCGAAGCCGTCCGCGCGACCGACCGCGTGGCAGCACTGCGCTTCCCGGATCCGTCCCCCTGCGGCAAGACCCCGCTCACCGCGGACGGCCTCAGCAAGTCTTACGGCTCGCTGGAGATCTTCACCGACGTCGACCTTGCCATTGACCGCGGGTCCAAGGTGGTCATCCTGGGCCTCAACGGCGCCGGCAAGACCACGCTGCTGCGGATGCTGGCCGGCGTCGACAAGCCGGACACCGGCGAAGTCGTTGCGGGCCACGGCCTGAAGGTGGGCTACTACGCGCAGGAGCACGAGACGCTCGACGTGGACCGCACTGTCCTGCAGAACATGCGCTCCTCCGCCCCGGACATGAACGACGCGGAAGTCCGCAACATCCTGGGCTCATTCCTGTTCTCCGGCGACGACGTCGACAAGCCCGCCGGTGTGCTCTCCGGCGGCGAGAAGACCCGGCTGGCGCTGGCCACCATCGTGGCCTCGAGCGCGAACGTGCTGCTCCTCGACGAACCCACCAACAACCTGGACCCCGCCAGCCGCGCCGAAATCCTCGGGGCCCTGAGCAACTACACCGGCGCCGTCGTCCTCGTGAGCCACGATGAGGGCGCCGTCGAGGCGCTCAACCCGGAGCGTGTCGTCCTGCTTCCCGACGGCATCGAGGACCACTGGAACGAAGACTACCTGGACCTCATCACGCTGGCGTAAGTCACCCAACCGACCCGAAGCGGGGGCCGTTCCCGGCACGGAAAACGGCCCCAGCAGCGAGGCAGCCGGGTCAGCGGACCGGCATCTCTTCCGCGCCTGTGATCCGGTGCAGGTCCGCGTAGCTGATCGAGAACATCGAGTTGTGATCCCCTGCCCCCGCCCAGAGCACGCGGTGGGCCGACAACGACTCATCCAGCAGAGTCCGGATCTTCTCCGGGTGGCCTACCGGGGCGACGCCGCCCACCTCCTGGCCGGTGTGGGCCAGGACGAACTCGGGGGAGGCACGACGGATCTTGCCCGTGCCCAGCCGGTCCGCGACCTTGCGGACGTCCACCTTGGCCGCGCCGCTGGCCAGGATGAGCAGCGGGGTGCCCCCGAGCTCAAACACCAGGCTGTTGGTGATCGCCGCGACATCGCAGCCCAGCGCCGCGGCGGCCGCTGCCGCCGTCGGCACCTTCGCGTCGAACACCGTCACGGTGTCCTGGGCGCCCAGGGCGGTGAGGGCACGCTTGACGTTGGCCACCGGCCCGGGAAAGGCGTCAGGGCTCATCGCTCAGAACCCCTGGGCGTCGAGGATGGCGTCTTCCTCTTCTTCCGCCGTCGCGTTCTTGCGCTTCCGCGGAGCAGGACGACGGCGGGCCACCGGGCCGCTGGAGTGCAGGAACACGCCCTCGGCGGCCTCCGCTTCGGCGTCCTCCGCGTCGATCGCGGCGTTGCGGGCCTGCTGCCTGGCCGCGTAGCCGAACCCGACGAACATCAGCACGCCGAACGCGAACCACTGCAGGGAGTAGGACAGGTGGGTGCCTTCATCAGTGGTCGGTTTAGGGAACGGGAACGGCATGTCCTGAACCGACGGCGACTCGGAGGCCAGCTGTCCGTAGGCGCCCGTCAGCAGCGGATAGCCCAGCTGCCCGGAATAGGCGGAGAGGTCGATCGAGGCCAGCTGTCCGTCAGGGGCGCCGCGCTGCAGCTCGGGCTCGGCCGGCTTGAGGCGGGCAACCACCGTCACCGGCCCCTGCGGCGGGGCAGGCACTGAGTCGGGCCGTCCCGGGGTGTTGTTGCCGATGGGCAGCCAGCCACGGTCGATCACCACGGTTTCGCCGGACTGAAGCTTGAAGGGAACCACCACCTCGTAGCCGGGCTGGCCGTTGAGCGGGCGGTTGCGGACAATGCGCTGGCCGGCGGCGTCGTAGCTGCCCTTCAGTTCCACCTGGGTCCACTCCCGCTCCGGATTCAGCCGGCCGAACTGGTCCCGGACATCGGCGAACGGGACAGGGGTGGCCGAGTAGTTGGAGACCACCCGGTTGATTTCGGCCAGGGTCTCGGCGCGGCGGTCCATCTGCCACCGGCCCAGCCCAACGCAGCCGGCAGCGAAGATCGCGGCCAGCAACAAGTACCCCAGCCATTTACTGGAGAAGAGAAAGCGGTACATTCAGCCGATCCTGCCTGACGGGTCGAGAGGGGCGGTCACTGCCGGGAGGGGGACGTTCTCTGTGCCGAGGACCACAGTCTCTTTCCACAGTCCGCGCGTCTGGAGGTAGTCCTCAAGCCACGCGCGGTGCTCCCCGCACGCCAGCCAGATCTTGCGCCGCTCCGGGGTGTGGATCTTGGGATTGTTCCACAGCAGCTGCCATTCCGCCGCCGCGCGGCAGGCTTTCCGCGAGCAGACGGTGCCGGGGGCCGCGGCCTTGTCCCCACCGGTCCCGGCCAGGTCAAAGAGATTCATGAAGCTGCCCGTCCGTGGTCGTCGTCGTTCTCATCTTCGATCAGCTCACCCTGCAGCAGCGTCCCTGCACCGTCTGCGCCGTCGCTCAGATCCTGCCCGTTTGGATCCTGCCCGGCGGGGCCCGCGGTTTCCGGTGCGTCCAGCTCTGCGAGCGGAGCATAGTCCAGGAGCGAGTCACTGTGGATTTCCGCCTTGTCGCTGCCGTTGGCGATCACCACCGCCACCCAGGGCAGGAAGACGGCGCCGGCAATCGGCAGGAGCTTGAACCAACCATCCACGACAAAAATCAGGATCAGGCAGACCATGCGGATGCCCATGGCGATGGCATACTTCACCATCCGCTGGTGCATCTCGTCCGAGTGCGCAGCAGCAGCGTCGGTGATGCTGTGCACCTCGGTACCGCCGGACTCGGAGTCCGGCCTCCCGGGCACATGAGCACCGGGTCGGTTTTTGAGTGTCACGGCTGTCAGATCACGCTCCCAAGGCTTACTTCGATTCTCTCACCATCGGCGGAGCCGCCCAAACGGAAGCGAACCGGGCGCTAAGATCGGAGGCAGGAAAATTCCAGCCCCCAGCGCGGCCCTCCCTGCCGCAGAATCCCGGAGCCCCATATGACTGACACATCCACCACTGGCCGCAGCGTTCTGATCACCGGCGGAAACCGCGGGATCGGCCTGGCCATCGCCGAGTCCTTCCTGGCCAACGGCGACAAGGTGGCCGTGACCTTCCGCAGCGAATCGTCGCTGCCCGAGGGCATCCTCGGCGTCAAGGCGGACGTCACGGACGAAGCGTCGGTGGACGCCGCGTTCGCGGAAGTCGAAGCCGCCCACGGCCCGGTGGAAGTCCTTGTGGCCAATGCCGGCATCACCAAGGACACGCTCCTGATGCGGATGAGCGAAGACGACTTCACCTCGGTGATCGACACGAACCTCACGGGCGCCTTCCGGGTGATCAAGCGCGCATCCAAGGGCATGATCCGGGCGCGCAAGGGCCGCGTGGTGCTGATTTCCTCCGTCTCCGGCCTCTACGGCGCGCCGGGCCAGATCAACTACTCCGCCTCCAAGGCAGGCCTGGTGGGCATCGCCCGGTCGCTCACCCGCGAGCTCGGCGCACGCGGGATCACCGCGAATGTCGTCGCGCCCGGCTTCATCAACACCGACATGACGGCCGAGCTGCCCGAGGCCACGCAGAAGGACTACCTGACCAAGGTTCCCGCCGGCCGCTTCGCCGAGGCCTCCGAGGTCGCCAACGTCGTGCGCTGGATCGCCAGCGACGAGGCGTCGTACATTTCCGGTGCGGTCATTCCGGTCGACGGCGGCCTCGGAATGGGCCACTAGCCCCTGACACAGCAGGACGACGCAGGACTCCTGCGGAGCACAGCGGACGACGGCGGATTCCGCCCTCGTCCGCTGTGCTGTGTCCGCTTGTTCTGTGTCCGCTTGTTCTGAGTCCGCTGTCTATTGCAACCCGGACCGGGCCACTGGAGACGCATACTTTTCCGTGCCGGGGTCCGCGGCGGGCCTTTTTGCCCTTGGCTCCGGGGCTCCTGGAGCGTGTAATGGGCTCACAGCCCCTGACCATGCCGCGGCAGGGGCGTGGACGCAGGAGGAAATCATGAGTGATCTCAGCAAATGGACGCCCTCGGACATGCTGGAACCGGTCCGCCGCTTCCTTGACGGTGATCTGTCCATAGCGCCAGGGATCAAGATCGAACAGTTCCAGGAGGGCACCACCCTGGTGGTGCGGGCGGAAGCGCCGGGGATCGACCCGGACCGGGACGTCGACGTCTCGGTCGGCGAGGGCGTGCTAAATATTGCGGTGGAGCGGCGGGAGTCGTCCGAGCACAAGAGCAAGGACGGTTACCGCTCGGAGTTCCGCTACGGCCGGGCCGCCCGGAGCATCGCGCTGCCCGCAGGGGTGAGGGAAGAAGACATCACCGCCACGTACAAGGACGGCGTCCTGGAAGTCCGCGCACCGGCGCCCAAGGTTGTGACCGGTGAAGCGACGACGAAGATCCGGATCGACCGCGGCTGACCCACCCCCGGCATGTTCAAGCCACGTGACGACGGAACTACGCCGCCGGGGCTTCTTTGTGGATGCTGAACAACTGTAATGGCGCGGTCCGCTGGCATGATGGATTGCAGACCCACAGTATTTGGACGTTTGGAACAAAGGAGCTCGTATGGGACTGCTGGAGAACAAGACTGCGATCGTGACCGGTTCGTCGCGCGGAATCGGCGCCGAAGTGGCCAAAATCCTCGCCGCCGAGGGTGCGGCCGTCGTCGTCAACTACCGCCAGAAGGCGCCGCGCGCCAACAAGGTCGTCGCCGAGATCGAAGCCGACGGCGGCCGTGCCGCGGCCGTCGGGGCGGACCTCACCACCCAGGAAGGCGTCCAGGCCCTCGCCAGCGCCGCGATGGAGAACTTCGGCTCGCTCGACCTCCTGGTCCTCAACGCCTCCGGCGGCATGGAGACCGGCATGGAAGAGGGCTACGCGCTGAAGCTGAACCGCGACGCCCAGGTGAACATGCTCAACGCCGCCGTCGCGCTCATGCCCCACGGCTCGCGCGTGGTCTTCGTGACCAGCCACCAGGCCCACTTCATCGACACGGTGCCCACCATGCCCGAGTACGAGCCCGTGGCCCGCAGCAAGCGCGCCGGCGAGGATGCACTCCGGGCACTGGTCCCGAACCTGGCCGAGAAGGGGATCACGCTCGTGGTCGTCTCCGGCGACATGATCGAGGGCACCGTCACGGCCACCCTGCTTGACCGGTCCAACCCCGGCGCCATCGAGGCCCGCCGCGCAGAAGCCGGCAAGCTGTACTCGGTCAAGGAGTTTGCAGCGGAGGTCGCCAAGATGGCCTCGGCCGACGTCGAAACCGGCCACACGGAATACGTTGGCGGTGCGGATTATTTCGGTAAGACCGCGGACCAGGCAGCGGATAAGAGCTCCAGCTAGGCGCAGGCCGCCACGCGCGCCGGGATGGCGCGTAGAGAAGGCACGTCCCGGCAATGTTTGACTAAACATTGCCGGAACGTGCCTTCCCGGTTAATGCATCAGACTCCGGCGATATACCGGACGGCGTCAAGATAGGGAAGGTTGACGACGGCGTCCGCGGCAGCGCGGACGGCCGGCTTCGCGTTGAAGGCGATGCCGATCCCGGCGGCGCCCAGCATGTCGAGGTCGTTCGCGCCGTCGCCCACGGCGATCGTGTGTTCCATCGGGATGCCCTCGGCCGCAGCCCATTCGCGCAGGTACTTCTCCTTGGCCGCCCGGTCGATCACGTCGCCGAGCACCTTGCCGGTCAAAGCGCCGTCGACGATTTCGAGTTCGTTCGCGATCCAGTAGTGCAGCCCCAGGTCTTCGGCGATCGGCTGGAGGATCTGGTTGAAGCCGCCGGACACGACGGCCACGGCATGGCCGGCAGCCTGGAACGCCGCCACCAGCTCGGCGGCGCCCTCGGTCAGCCTGACCTCGGCGCGGACCGACTCGACGACGTCCGCGGGCAGCCCCGCGAGGACCGCCACCCGGGCGTGCAGGCTCTGGGCGAAGTCCAGCTCGCCGCGCATGGCCGCCTCGGTCACCGCCGTCACTTCCTCGCGCTTGCCGGCGTAGGCGGCCAGCAGCTCGATTACTTCCTGCTGGATGAGGGTGGAGTCCACGTCCATGATGAGGAACTTCCGGGGCGCGCTGCGCAGTGCTGCCGGAACCAGGGCCGTGTCGACGCCCTCGATGCCGGCGGCCGCCAGCGCACGGCGCGCACCGTCCAGGCGGGCTTCCGCAACCGCGGCGGCTGTGGCGGCGTCGGCAGTCCGTCCGTCCCGTCCGGTGTCCGGGCGGCTGTCCACTCCGCCGGCCTGGGAGTCGCCCCGGGAGGAGTCCAGTGAGTCGTCCTGCACACTGTCCAGGGCGCAGTCGACGGCGTACACCTCGAAGCGGGCGTCGCCGGTCCGGGTTTCCGCCCCGACGCCCAGCCCGGCGGCCGTCAGGAGCGAACGCAGCCGCTGGATGTCGGGAAGGGACAGTTTCAGGCCGTAGCTCACTGCGGTCACGTTCGAACTCATGGCCTCAATCCTAGCGAGCGGGCGGCGGGCGGCCCGAATTCGTTGCGCCCGGGCGGGCGCCGCGTGACGCTCCACGGCAGGGCGCGGCGCCGGTTATCAGTCACCCGCTTTTTTGTCCTAGTGTCTACTCCTATGAGTGATGTTCTTGAAATGGCCGGGGTCAGTGTTGTACGTGGGGCGAAGACGCTCCTGGACAAGGTCGACTGGCAGGTCAAAGAGGGCGAACGCTGGGTGATCCTGGGCCCCAACGGCGCCGGCAAGACCACGCTCCTCCAGCTGGCCGCGGCCCGCATCCACCCGACCTCCGGAATGGCGGGCATCCTCGAGGAAGTCCTCGGCGCCGTCGACGTCTTCGAGCTCCGCCCCCGGATCGGGCTGTCCTCCGCTGCGCTGGCCAGCCAGATCCCCGAGCACGAGAAGGTCCTCAACGTGGTGGTCACCGCCGCGTACGGCGTGACCGGCCGCTGGCGCGAGGGCTACGAGAAGGACGACGAGCGGCGCGCCTTCGGGCTGCTGAACGAGTGGGGGATGGGCCCGCTGCTCAACCGCCCCTTCGCCTCGCTTTCCGAGGGGGAGCGCAAGCGCGTCCAGATTGCCCGCGCCCTCATGACCGATCCCGAGCTCCTGCTCCTGGACGAGCCGGCCGCGGGGCTCGACCTCGGCGGCCGCGAGGACCTGGTCCAGCGCCTGAGCGAACTCGCCCGCGACGACGCCGCCCCGGCGATCGTCCTGGTCACCCACCACCTCGAAGAAGTGCCGCCAGGCTTCACGCACGCGATGCTCATGCGCGACGGCGGCGTCGTGGCTTCCGGCCCGCTGCGGGAGGTCCTCACGGCGGAAAACCTGAGCGAAACGTTCGGCCTGCCGCTGGACGTCAGCGTCAACGCGGGCCGGTACACCGCGACCGCCAGCCGCTGACGGGGCCGCTGACCGCGCGTGGAGCTCCTCAATAGCGCCCTCATATTCTTCGCCGGGCTGTGGGCGGGCACCATCAACAGCGTCGTCGGATCCGGCACCCTGGTCACGTTCCCGGTGCTGATCGCCCTGGGCTACGCCCCCGTCACGGCCTCCATCAGCAACGCCATGGGGCTCGTGGCCGGCAACGCCACCGGCGCCTGGGGCTACCGGAAAGAACTCGAGGGCCGCGGCAAGCAGCTGCTCCGGCTCCTGCCGGCCTCCCTGCTGGGTGCCGTCACCGGCGCTTATCTGCTGTTGCACCTGCCCGAGAAAGTCTTCTACTACGCCGCCCCCGTCCTGATCGTGCTGGCCCTGCTGATGGTGGTCTTCCAGCCGCGGCTGCAGCGGTGGGTGAGGAACCGCGAGGAGAACCCCGAGCACGCGATCCGGGACCGCCGCCACGGTGTCCTGCTCGTGGTGCTGGTGTACCTCGCCGGCGTCTACGGCGGCTACTTCGTCGCGGCCCAAGGCATTCTGCTAGTCGGCATCCTGGGCGTGTTCATGACCGGGACCATCCAGAACGCCAACGCGATGAAGAACTTCCTGGTCCTGGGCGTGAACGTGGTGGCCGCAGCCTCCTACCTCCTGTTCGCCTTCGACCGGATCGACTGGGGTGTGGTCGGGCTGATCGCCGTGAGCTCCCTGATCGGCGGCGTGATTGGCTCCAGGGTGGGGCGCCGGCTCTCCCCGGCGGTCCTGCGCGGGGTCATCTTCACCCTGGGCCTGGTGGCGCTGGGGTTCATGACCGCCAACCTGTTCAAATAGCCCTTCCAACAGCCTCCCAGGAATGACCTGCCCGTGACCTTTCACTTTCTTGAATCCGCCGACGACCCGCGGGTTGCGGACTACACGCAGCTCACGGACGTGCACCTGCGCAAAATCCGGGAACCCGCCGAGGGCCTGTACATCGCCGAGTCCTCCCGCGTCCTGCGCCGGGCCCTGGCCGCAGGGCACCGGCCGCGGTCCTTTTTCCTGGCCGAGAAGTGGGCCGGGGACCTCGCCGACGTCTTTGAGCAGTACCCGGACGTCCCGGCCTACATCGGCCCCGCGGCTCTGCTGGAGCAAATCACCGGTTTCCATCTGCACCGCGGCGCCATGGCCGCCATGCACCGGCCCGCCCCGGTGCCGCTGGCGGACCTGCTCGCCGGGGCCCGCCGGGTTGCGGTGCTGGAGGACATCGTGGACCACACGAACGTCGGGGCCATTTTCCGCTCGGCCGCGGCCTTGGGCGTGGATGCCGTCCTGGTCTCGCCGCGCTGCGGGGATCCGCTCTACCGCCGCAGCGTGCGGGTCAGCATGGGCACCGTGTTCCAGGTTCCGTGGGCCCGGCTGGAGGACTGGGCGGAAGGCCTGGCCGCGCTGCAGGAGCAAGGCTTCACGGTGGCGGCCATGGAACTCACGGATGACGCGGTGGACCTCGACGTGCTCGCGGCGCGCCGCCCGGAGCGGCTGGCCCTGGTGCTGGGCACGGAAGGCGCGGGCATGAGCGAAGGAACCCTGGCCGCCGTCGACCTCGCAGTGAAAATCCCGATGCGCCCGGGCGTCGATTCGCTCAACGTCGCCGCGGCGTCGGCGGTGGCGTTCTGGGAGCTCCGCCCGAAGGACTGAGGCCCCTGCATCGTGCGGCGGCCGCGCCGCGCTGACGTGCGCCAATGGTGTTCGTCAGCGGTCCGGGGATCGGCTATCATTGATAGCTGGCCGTCCGGTGCTTTCCGCCGGCCATCCCATTCATACCTGGCAACTGGCAAAATCCAGTTGTGCGAACAAAGGTCCAATTATGAAGTCTAATACTCACCCGAAGTACGAAGCTGTTGTTTTCAACGACCTGGCTTCCGGCGTCAAGTTCCTGACCAAGTCCACCGTGTCTTCTTCGAAGACCATCGAGTGGGAAGACGGCAACACCTACCCGGTCATCGACGTCGAAATCTCCTCCGAGTCCCACCCGTTCTACACGGGCAAGCAGCGCATCATGGACTCCGCAGGCCGCGTCGAGCGCTTCAACGCTCGCTTCAAGGGCTTCGGCGGCAAGAAGTAACTTTCTTCCCCAAGGTCTTATGGAAAGCCCGCACCGGCAACGGTGCGGGCTTTCTGCGTCTCTGCTGCCGTTCCGGCTAAACGGGTGACCCGGGTTCCCGGGTTCCCGGACGCATGCGGCAGGATGGAGGTCATGACATCCCATCCCGCGGCCACCGCCCCCACCCCCGACGACGACGACGGCGGCCGTCACCACGGCGAGTACAAGGTCCCGGGCGGCAAGCTCGTGGTCGCCGACTTTGACGTCGTCGACGGCGTCCTGGCCCACGTCTCGCTGAGCGGGGACTTCTTCCTCGAACCCGACGAGGCGCTGCCGGAGATTAACCGGGCGCTCACCGGGCTGCCCGTCGAGACCAGTGCCGCGGACATCGCGGACGCCGTGACGGCGGCGCTGCCCGAAGGCACCGTGCTGTTCGGTTTTTCCGCCGACGCCGTCGCCGTCACCGTCCGCCGCGCCCTGGCGAAGGCCACCGGCTGGGCGGACCACCACTGGAACATCATCGCCCCGTCCGTCCTCCCCACCCACGTCAACGTCGCCCTGGATGAGGTCCTCACCGAGGAAGTCGGCGCCGGGCGGCGCAATCCCACCCTGCGGTTCTGGGACTGGGAGGAGCCCTCCGTGGTGATCGGCAGCTTCCAGTCCGTCCGCAACGAACTCCATCCCGAGGGCGTGGCCCGGCACGGCATCAGCGTGGTCCGGCGGATCAGCGGCGGGGGAGCAATGTTCATGGAGGCCGGGAACTGCATCACCTACTCGCTGTACCTGCCGCAGACCCTCGTGGACGGCATCAGCTTCGCGGACTCGTACCGTTTCCTCGACGCCTGGGTGATGGCGGCCCTGGAAAAGGTCGGCATCAGCGCCTTCTACGTGCCGCTCAACGACATCGCCACGGAGCACGGCAAGATCGGCGGGGCGGCGCAGAAGCGGCTCGCCAACGGAGGGATGCTCCACCACGTCACCATGAGCTACGACATCGACGCCGGGAAGATGGTGGAGGTCCTGCGGATCGGCAAGGAGAAACTGTCCGACAAGGGCACCAGGAGCGCCAAGAAGCGCGTGGATCCGCTCCGCCGCCAGACCGGCCTGGCCCGCGCCGAAATCGTTGCAGCGATGATGGACGTCTTCGCCGAACGCTACGGCGCTACACCGTCCGTCCTCACCGACGCCGAGCTGGAGGCCGCCCGCCGCCGCGTGGAGACCAAGTTCGGCACCACGGAGTGGCTGCACCGGGTCCCGTAGGAGCCTGTTCTTTAAGAAGCCCGCTCCCTAACAGCCTTCATCCCCATCGGCTGCTCCCCACCGGCACCCTCGCCTCGCAAGCTCGGCCAGGGAACCCTGCCGGCGTGGGCCCAGCCGCCGATTTCAGCCGTCAAAAGGGCCGTTACGGAGCAGTCGATGGTGCCTGGGCCGGTGCTGTCAGTGCCTGCGCCCTGAGGGAACGGTGCAGCTGGCTGCGCTGTTCGATGATGATCCGGCGCAGGGCACGCGGCGCATCAGGGTGGGCGGCCAGCCACTGGTCGGTGCGGACAATCACGGCGTGGGTTTCGGGCGTTCCGCCGTCCAGGTCCTGTGCCGCGGGGTAGAAGCCGCGGATAATCCGGCTGGCGATCTCGATGCTCCGGTCCGCCCAGACGTCCTCGAGGGATTCGAAGTACGGGTCGATGAACCCGGCCAGCAGGGAGGCCGCGCCGGTGTTGAACCCGGCAATCGTGGCGCCGAGGAGCTGGTTGGACAGGCCGGTGCCGTGGACGGCGGCCTCCCAGGCGGCCGCCTTGACGGATGCCTCGGGGCGCGCGGCGAGGGCCGTGGCGTGCCCGGACTTGCCTGCCGCCGTGTTGTCCCGGGCGAGCTCCTGGTCGAGCTGCTCCTGCGGGGCCTGGCCGTTGGCCGCCAGGGCATGCCAGAGATTCCAGCGCAGTTCGGCGTCCACGGCGAGGCCATCGATCACCGTGCTGCCGTCCAGGATGCCCCTGAGCAGGTCCAGCCGGCCGGCGTCGTAGCGGCTGGTTGCGGCAAGGGTCCGGGCCCAGGCCAATTGCTGGTCGGAACCCGGCGCTGCCGCGTGCAGCTGTTCGGCGGCCGTGGTGAGGAAGCCGTGGCGCACGGCATCGCGCTGGCCCCGGGGCACGTAGCGTTCCACCGCCGTCGAGGCATTGCCCAGCACATTGAGGAGGACGCCGATGCCCGGCTCGGCGGGCCCGAAGCGCTCGACGGCGTCGACGTAGAGTGCGGCCGGTGTGACGGCATCCCGGGCCGAGTCCCACAGCGCCGTCCAGCACAGCGCCCGCGCCATGGGGTCGTCCAGCTTGTCCAGGGAGCCGCGGACAGTCGCCTCGGAATGCGGGTCCAGCCGGACCTTGGCGTAGCTGAGGTCCTCGTCATTGACCAGCAGCAGCGCAGGGCGCGGTTTGCCGGCCAGCGCGGTCACATCGGTCCGGGCGCCGCGGACATCGGTCTCGACGCTGTCAGTGCGGACCAAGGCGCCGGCGTCGTCGAAATCGTAGAGGCCGATCCGCAGCCGGTGCGGGCGGGGCTCCTGCCGGCCGGTGGTGGGATCCACGGCGTCCTGCAGGACGGCGACGGAGCTGAGCGCGCTGCTGTCTTCGGTGGATTCGGTGATCTCGCTGGACAGGGTGGAGATGCCGGAGGTCTGGAGCCATTGGCGGGCCCATTCGCTGAGGTCGCGGCCGGACGCGGCGCTGAGGGCGGCCAGCAGTTCGGCGAGGGTGGTGTTGCCGTAGGCGTGGTCCCGGAAGTACTGGCGGGAGCCGGCGATGAAGGCTTCGAAGCCGACGTAGGCCACCAGCTGCTTGAGCACCGAGGCGCCCTTGGCGTAGGTGATGCCGTCGAAGTTCTGCTTCGCGGCTTCCAGGTCCGGGATGTCGGCGACGATCGGGTGGGTGGTGGGCAGCTGGTCCTGGACGTACGCCCACGCCTTGCGGTTGTTGGCGAAGTTCACCCAGGCCGTGTCCCAGTCCGTGGTCCGGTCCACGCCGAGGGTGCCCATGTAATCCGCGAAGGATTCCTTGAGCCACAAATCATCCCACCACTTCATGGTGACGAGGTCCCCGAACCACATGTGCGCCATCTCGTGCAGGAGCGTGTTGGCGCGGGCCTGGTACTGCGAATCGGCGGCCCGGGAGGTGAAGACGTAGCTTTCGGTGAAGGTCACCAGGCCCGGGTTTTCCATGGCGCCGAGGTTGTACTCGGGGACGAACGCCTGCTCGTATTTGCCCCACGGGTAAGGGAAATCAAAGAGCTCGTTGAAGAAGGACAGCCCGTTCCTGGTGAGGCGGAACAGGGCGTCGGTGTCGAAGGACGCGGCCATGGAGGCTCGGCAGTAGAGCGCCAGCGGTACGTCCAGAACGGTGCCGTCGGCGAGCGTGCCGCGCCAGGCGTCCTCGGCCTTGAAGTACGGTCCGGCGAGGACGGTGGTGATGTAGGTGGACATCGCCTTGGTGGGCGCGAAGTCCCAGCGGCTCGTGGCGGGATCACTCGTCAGTTGGGTGCGCAGCACCTCGGCGCCGTTGGAGGACACCTGCCAGTCGGAGGGGGCCATGACGTGGAAGGTGAACTCGGCCTTCAGGTCAGGCTGTTCGAAGTTCGCGAACACCCGGCGGGCGTCGGCGGGTTCATACTGCGTGTAGAGGTAGCACTGGCCGTCGGCGGGATCGACGAAGCGGTGCATGCCTTCACCGGAGGTGCTGTACAGGGCGGTTCCCGTGATGGTGACCTGGTTCTCCGGCTGCAGGTTTTCGAGCCGGATCCGGGAACCGTCCACGACGTCGGCGACGGCGAGTCCCTTGCCGTTGAGGAAGACGCTGTGCACGCTGCCGGCGATGAAATCGACGAAGGTCGTCGCGCCGGGTTCGCTGGCCGAGAAGGAGATGATGCTGCGGCTCGTGTAGCCGGCGACGTTCGGGTCGGCCGCCTGCCGGACGTCGAGGGAGACATCGTAGCTGTGAGTGGTGATGAGGGCGGCGCGGTCCGCGGCCTCGTCGCGGCTCAGATTCTGGTTTGACACCCCGCTATCTAATCACGGGAGCGTGTGTGCCCGGTCACGCCGGCGGGAACATCAGGAAGGCGGCCGCCAGGCCCAGCAGGGCAATCAGCAGCCAGGACGCCAGCGCGGCCAGCAGCGCGCGTGCGCCGGTGTGCAGCAGCTGGCCCACCCGGACGGCGGAGCCCAGCCCGAACAGCGCCATGCCGAGCAGCACGTCCTGGACGGCGGCGGCCGCTTCCAGGGCCGCGGGGGAGAGCCATCCGGTGGTGCGCAGGCCCGCCAGGGCCACGAATCCGATGACGAACAGCGGGACCACCGGGGGGCGCTTGGCGCCGTCGGCTGCGGTGCCCAGCCGGTGATGGAAGCCCGCGGCGGCGACCATCGGTGCCAGCAGGATCACCCGGGTGAGTTTAACGACGACGGCGACGGCCAGCGCCGCGGTGCCGGCGGTCTGGGCGGTGGCGACCACCTGCCCGACGTCGTGGACGGAGGCGCCGGTCCACGCCCCGAAGATCTCCGGACCCAGGCCCAGCAGCCGCGCGAGCAGCGGCAGCACACCGATCGCCAGCGTGCCGCACAGGGTCACGAGCGCCACCGGCAGCACGGTTTCCTCCTGCCGGATTCGGCGCACGGCGGCCATCGCCCCGATCGCGGACGCCCCGCAGATGGCGAATCCCGTGGCCACCAGCAGCGCCACGCGGGGCGGCAGCCGGAAGAGTCTGCTGATTCCGTACGTCCCGGCGAAAGCGGCCAGCACGACGGCGGTCACGAGCAGGAGCGCAGCCCAGCCCAGGCCCAGCACGTCGCCGAGGCTGACTTTCAGCCCCAGCAGCACGATCCCGGCCCGCATGAGGTGCTTGCCGGCGAAGTCCAGCCCGGGCCGCGCCGGCCCGGCGGTCCAGCCAGACACGCCCGGCAGGTTGGCCGCCAGCAGCCCGAGGAGCACGGCCATTGTCATCGCCGGCAGCGCGGGAAGAAGCAGGTGGGCGGCGACGGCGACGGCGACGGCCGCCGCGGCGCCGGCCAGGCCTGGCGCGGCCTCTCTCAGGCCTGAGGCGGTGGCGGATCTCTTAGGGGGCACGCCCCTACATTGCCGTACCCGGCCGGAAAAGCCGTAACCGCGGCCGTCCCGGCAGGCGGCCCGGACTGCGCGGCCAGCACTGAGCGCCGCGCCGCGGGCCGCCGAAATGATTTCGCAACAAAAAAGTGGTTGGCTAGTGACCATGTCTGACCTATTCCAGGAATACTCCGAGGCCGCCGGCCGCACCGGCGCCTACGACGAGATGTTTGCCCCCGGCCAGCAGGCCCGGAGATCTTACGGGCAGGTGGCCCTGGCCCTGCGCGAACTCTCGTTGGCTGACGTCAGCGCCCGCGCCGATTCCATGGCCCGGACCTTCCTGGACCGCGGCGTGACCTTCGACTTCGCGGGTGAGGAACGGCCCTTCCCCCTGGACATCGTCCCCCGCGTGATCCCCGCCGATGAGTGGAGCGTCCTGGAACGCGGTGTGGCCCAGCGCGTCCGCGCCCTTGAAGCCTTCCTCAATGACGTCTACGACAAGATGACCGTGGTGTCCGACGGCGTCATCCCGCGCCAGCTCGTCACGACGAGCGCGCACTTCCACCGCCAGGTGCACGGCTTTGAGCCGGCCGGCGGCGTCCGGGTCCACATTTCCGGAATCGACGTCGTCCGCGACGCCGAGGGCACGTTCCGGGTCCTGGAGGACAATGTGCGCGTACCCTCGGGCGTCAGCTACGTCCTCGAGAACCGCCGGGCCATGGCCAAGGGCCTGCCCGAGGCTTTCGGCCAGCAGCTCATCCGCCCGGTCGAGGAGTACCCCCGCCGGCTCCTGTCCGCCCTGCGGAAGACGGCGCCCTCCGGCGTCGACGATCCCACCGTGGTGGTCCTGACCCCCGGCGTGTTCAACAGCGCCTACTTCGAGCACACCCTGCTCGCCGGACTCATGGGTGTCGAACTCGTCGAGGGCCGCGACCTCATCTGCCGCGGCAACCGGGTCTACATGCGCACCACCGCGGGCGAGCAGCGCGTGGACGTCATCTACAAACGCATCGACGACGAATTCCTGGACCCGCTGCAGTTCCGTGCCGACTCCATGCTCGGCTGCCCCGGCCTGGTCAACGCCGCCCGCGCCGGCGGCGTCACGATCGCCAACGCCGTGGGCAACGGCGTCGCCGATGACAAGCTGGTCTACAGCTACGTGCCCGACCTCATCCGGTACTACCTCAACGAGGAGCCCGTGATCGCCAACGTGGACACGTTCCGGCTCGAAGAGAAGGAGGCCCGGGAACACGTCCTGGACCGCCTGGACGAGCTCGTGGTCAAACCGGTGGACGGCTCGGGCGGCAAGGGCCTCGTGATCGGCCCGGACGCGTCCAGGGACGAACTCGACGCCCTGCGCAAGCGGATCATCGCCGACCCCCGCGGATGGATCGCCCAGCCGGTCCTGCAGCTGTCCACGGTGCCGACGCTCAGCGGCGACAAGTTCGGCCCCCGGCACGTGGACCTGCGCCCCTTCGCCGTCAACGACGGTGAGGACGTCTGGGTTCTCCCCGGCGGACTGACCCGGGTGGCGCTCAAGGAGGGATCGCTGATCGTCAATTCCAGCCAGGGCGGCGGTTCCAAGGACACGTGGGTCCTGGCCGATTCCCCGCAGGTCCCCGTCGAAGTGATCCCGCGGCCCACCATCGCAGTCCGCGAGCGGGTTTCGGTCTGGCCGGTGGAGAGCAACTGGCGCGACAGCCAGAAAGAGCAGCAACAGCAGCAGCAGCAGATTTCTGACGCGCAGGAGGTAACCGCGAATGCTTAGCCGTATTGCCGAGTCACTGTTTTGGATCGGCCGCTACGTGGAACGGGCCGACGGCACCGCCCGGATCCTCGACGTCCACCTCGAACGGCTCAACCATCTGCCCATGGAGGAACAGCGCAGCGTGGCGCAGGAACTCCTCGCCGTCATGGGTGCCCGCGCACAAAGCGACGATTTCGGCCTGCCCGAACTGCTCAACGCCCTCGCCTACGACAAGCAGAGTGCCACCTCCATTGCCGGTTCCCTCGGTGCCGCACGGGAAAACGCCCGCCGAGCCCGCGAGACCGTCTCCTCCGGGCTCTGGGAAAGCCTCAACACGACCTACTACGGGCTCAACCAGCACCGCAAGGACGTGGTGGGCACCTACCGGTTCTGCAACTGGGTCCTGGAGCGCACCGCCATGGTCAGCGGCCTCGCCGACACCACCGTCAGCCACGACGAGAGCTGGCAGTTCCTGGTCCTGGGCCGGTCGCTGGAGCGTGCGGACATGACCGCGCGCATGCTCTCCACCCGCGATGTCCTCTCGGCCGGCATGTCCTGGGTGAACATGCTCCGCTGCGCCGGGGCCTACGAATCCTTCCTGCGGACCCGCCGGGCTGCGTTCGGGGACCAGCACGCGGCCGAATTCCTGCTGCTGGACCGGCTGTTCCCGCGGTCCATCGTCTACGCGCTGCGCGACGCCGACGAGTGCCTGGCAAAGCTCGACCCCTCGGCCCAGCGCGTCGGCTTCATCAACGACGCCCGCCGGATCGTCGGGCAGGCCCGCACCTTCCTGGAGTTCCACCGCACCGATGACCTCATGTCGGAGCTGCCGGAGCACATGGAGCGTGTGCAAAAGGCCGTGTCGCAGGCCTCGGACGCCATTTCCCGTAAGTACTTCAATCAGGCAGACGAACTGGCCTGGGTGGGAGAAGTTTCATGACCCGGCTGAACATCGTCCACAAGACAGCCTACAAGTACAACAAACGCGTGACCCTGTCCTACAACGAGGCCCGGATGACCCCGCTGACGGACCCGCAGCAGGTGGTACTTGAGTCCTCCATGAAGGTTTCGCCCTCACAGGCGGCCCTGAGCAGCTACCGCGACTACTGGGGCACCCGGGTGACCGCCTTCGACATGCAGATGCCGCACGAGCACCTCGAGGTGCTGTCCACCACCACCGTCGAGGTGCACCGGGTCGAGAAGATCGCAACCGAGGCCGACATCGTCGGCTGGGACGTCCTGGCCGCACCGGAAACCCTGAACCAGTTCAGCGACTGGATTCCCCAGTCCCAGCTGACAGGCCCCGGCTCCGAGGTGCTCGCCATCATTCCCGGCGTCGTCGACGGGAAATCGCCGCACGAGGCCGCCATGGCGGTCTTTGCCTGGATGCGCGGTGAAATGACCTACATGAAGGGCTCCACCGGCGTCACCACCAACGCCGAACAGGCGTGGAACCAGCGGCAGGGCGTCTGCCAGGACCTGGCGCACCTCGCCATCGGGTCACTGCGCAGCTGCGGTATCCCGGCCCGCTACGTGTCCGGTTACCTTCACCCGCGTTCGACGGCGGAGCTCGGCGAGACAGTCGCCGGCCAGTCGCATGCGTGGCTCGAGTGGTGGGACGGCGAATGGCGCAGCTGGGACCCGACCAACCACAAACCCGCGGGGGACTTCCACGTCACCGTGGCCCGGGGCCGCGACTACCGCGACGTGCCGCCGCTCAAAGGCATCCTGTCCGGCGGCGGGGGATCGGCCCTCAGCGTCAGCGTGGAGATCACCCGCGTCGCCTGACCGCACACCGCGCCCCACGTTGCGCTATCAGATCGGGTTGCCCTGAAGCCCTCAGGGCAGCCCGATCTGACAGCGCAAGATGTGTTTTTTTGGGGGGGGGTGCGGATTATTCGAGGCCGGAGCGCGTGGCGTCGTCCAACGGCGTCCACCACGTCTGGGGCGGCACCACCTTGAACCGCCGGCCTGTGACGGTGTCCGGCGCAATCCGGACGAAATGTTCCTTCTTTCCGGCCTGCCACGGGAACAGCAACAGACCCACCGTGTCCATGACCTCCTGGGGGTTCTGCACTGGCGCGGCCTGGCCCTTGATGACGACGCTCCAGGCGACTCCGGTGTCCGCATTGATGCCGTCGGCCTCCAGCGCCACCGGCGTGCCGCCGGTGGCCGCCTGCAGCTTGGTGCCCTCCGCGGTCCGGAACACCAGCGTGCCGTGGTCCACTTTGTAGTTGATCGGGAAGATATCGGGGTGGTCGTCCACCCAGACCGCCAGCCTGCCGACGGAGACGCTGCGCAACAGCCGCCAGCATTCGTGGTGGTCGAGGTCTTCGACGGCGTGGGTCTGGTCCTTTGGCTCGTGACGGCCCGGGCTCGATTCAGTGCTCATGCCGGCGAGCGTACGCGGCCGGGCTGACGGCGGCTAGGGCAAATGGACCCAGCCGCCGGGTTAATCTGCGAATTCTGAGGCTTTCCTGAGTTGTTCGCGCTATTCTGGCAGAGGGCCGTCAGCGTCTACATTGGCCGGAGCGAACTGGGGGCAATGACATGCAGTCAACGGGTGAGGGCTCAGGCCATACCGTGTCCGAGCCGAATCCCGTAGTTGAGGAACTACTAAAGGGGTTCGGCGCCCGGGCGGAAGAGCTGCTTCAATCCAAGGAACGCATCGCCGGCCTGCTGGAGGCCGTCGTCGCCTTGGCGGAGGACCTGAGCCTGGATGCGGTCCTGGAGCGCGTGGTCGAATCAGCCTGCCGGTTGTTGCACGCCCGGTTCGGCGCCCTGGGCGTGATCGGTGATGACCACGCGCTCAGCCACTTCATCACTGTCGGCATCGATGGCACACTGGCGCGGCAGATCGGTCCGCTGCCGACCGGCCACGGCGTCCTTGGCCTCCTCATTACGGACCCGCGGCCGCTCCGGCTGCATGAACTGAGCAAGCACCCCGAGGCCTACGGATTCCCCGCGCACCACCCTCCCATGCAGTCCTTCCTGGGGGTCCCGGTCCGCGTCCGGGACGTGGTGTTCGGCAACCTCTACCTCACGGAAAAAGAAGGCGGGGACGACTTTTCCGCCGAAGACGAGGCCCTGGCCGTCGCCTTGGCGGCGGCGGCCGGCGTCGCCATCGAAAATGCCCGGCTCTACGACGACGCCCGCCGCCGGGCACGCTGGCTGGAGGCCTGCATGGACGTCTCCGGGCTGATGCTGAGCACGGACCGCGACTACACCTCGGGCGGCCTGGACCCGATCGCCGGCCGGGCGCTCCAGGAGTCAGCGTCCTCACTGGCCCTGCTGGTGGCACCCGCCGCCAACGGCGTGGCCCACGTGGTGATCGGCGTTGCCGGTGAGCACGGCACGGCGTTTTCGGGACGGTCACTGCATTTGGAGTCAAAGCTTCTGGAAGGTGTCCTCGAAGGTGGCGAGCCGGTGCTGTTCGACGACGCATCCGAAGTGTTGGGGGAGGTCGACGGCGCAGTGACCGGCCCGCTGCTGGCAGTGGCGCTGAGTACCCAGGGCGCCCACCATGGCCTCCTGCTGCTGGCACGGGACAAGGAGTCGGTGCGCTACGCCCGGACCGACATCGAAATGGGGGCCGTCTTCGGCTCCCACGTGGCCCTCGCCTTGGAACTGGCCCGGGTGCACCGGCTGCGCGAGGAGCTTCTGGTCTTCACCGACCGCGACAGGATCGCCCGGGACCTGCATGACCTCGTCATCCAACGGCTGTTCGCCGCCGGCCTGAGCGTGCAGAGCCTGACCCGTTTCACCAAGGAGGATCTGGCGCTGGAGCGCATCCGCAACATCACCGGCGAACTCGACGAGGCGATCCGCAGCCTGCGCGACACCATCTACTCGCTCAAGAGCAACACAGGCGAGATCGAACTGCTGAGCGGCCGGATCCGTCGGGTCACGCGCAGTTCGTCGAAGTCCATGCCGTTCCCGCCGCGCCTGACGATTACGGGACCCGTGGATGCCGTGACACCGGACAAGGCCGACAACGTCGTGGCCGTGGTTTCCGAGGGGCTCAGCAACGCCATCCGGCACTCCGGGGCGGATACAATCTCGGTCTCGGTTGCGGTCGTCAGGGGCCGGGTGACGGTGGTGATAAGCGACAACGGCGCCGGATTCGCCCAACCCGAAAAACGCAACGGGCTAAGCAACCTCGAGGACCGGGCGCGCATGCTTGACGGCGAATGCACCATCACGAGCGTGCCCGACTCCGGTACCAGCCTGGAATGGTCGGTGCCCCTGTAACCGGCACGCCCGAAGGTCCGGTTTCAGCGGAGCCTATCCGACGCTGCGGGGCCGGATTACTTCGCCGGTCCTCCCGACGGCGGCCGCCGGAAATGCCGGGCTGGCGATGAAGACGGCGGCCTGCGTGCGGCGTTCGAATCCGAGCTTGGCCAGCAGGGACGACACGTAGTTCTTGACGGTCTTTTCCGCCAGGAACATTTCGGCGGCAATCTGCCGGTTGGTCAGTCCGCCGCCCACCAGCTCCAGGACCTTGCGTTCCTGGGGCGTGAGGGAGGACGTGCGCGGGTCGACCTCTTCGGCCTCCACCAGGCTGTCCACGACGCCGGCGGCGACGCCTTCCTCGAAGAGGGACTCGCCCGCTGCTGCCCGCCGCAGGGCGCCGATCAGGTCCGTGCCGCCGATCTCCTTCAGCACGTATCCGCGTGCCCCGGCCAGGACGGCGCCGCGCAGGGCCTGTTCGTCGTCGAAGCTCGTCAGGATGATGCAGTTCAGGGACGGGTCCACCGACCTCACGTCACGGCAGACCTCGATGCCGGTCCCGTCCGGCAGGCGGGCGTCCAACACACAGACATCAGGATGCAGTGCGGGAATCCGCCGTGTCGCCTCCACCGCGGATCCGGAACTGCCGACGACGGCAAACCCCTCGCCTTCGAGAAGTTCCTGCAGCCCGCGCCTGACGAGTTCGTGGTCATCAAGGATAAAGACTCGGATCACCGCCTGCCCGCCATCAGGTGCAGTGAGACCTGCGTCTGCCCAGGCAATCATGATTCTCCCGTCCGGCCGCTCGCGCGACCGCTCGATACTGTTAGTGACACCATGCTCGTTGTCACGAGATGCTGTCCTTCATCTGCTGACCCCAGCCTCTGCCATTCTTGTGCACCGGGGCGGCGCGGACAAGGGTCATAGTGCCCAACAGGCCGCCTCCGGCCAGTTGCCCGGAGCGTTGTCGGGTGGCCCGCCGGCCGGGCTGCGTGCATGCCCTTTGGCCCTAGGCGTCATGCCGGCCGAAGGAAATCATGGGAGCGTCGCCATCTGGCGCGGGAAGCTCGGCCGGTACGAGGGCAAAGGATTGCGATGAACGAAGTCAGGGACGTCCGGATGATCGTGGTAGGCGTTGACGGCTCGGACGCTTCGGTGTCCGCGTTGCGGCATGCGCAGGCCCTCGCGGTGCCCCTGGCCGCCAAGGTCGTCGCAGTGGCATGCTGGGACTACCCGCCGGTGTACGACGGCTATGTCGCCGTCGGCATCGAGGACTTCGACGTCCGGGCCGGGGAAATCCTGGCCGAGGCGGTGGCGAAGGCCTTCGGCCCGGACACTCCGGACAACGTCGAGGCCCGCCTCATCCAGGGGCACCCCCGCCGCGTGCTGATCGAGGAGAGCAAAGCCGCGGACATGCTCGTGCTGGGCCGCCGCGGCCACGGCGGATTCGGTGGACTGTTGCTGGGATCTGTGAGTTCCGCCTGTGTGGCACATGCGCATTGCCCGGTGCTGGTGGTCCACTCGCCAGAACACGGCTGACGCCGCAATCCTGCCGGGAGGGTGCCCGAGGGTTCTATTCGAAGGTGGCCCGGCGCGGATCCGCGAGCCGGGTGGTCCACACATCGGGCCGGTTGACCTTGAAGCGTCGTCCGGTCAGGGCTTTGGGAGCCACCCGCACGTAGTAGGCCTTCTCGCCGGGCTGCCAGGGCTCCAGGAGCAGGGAGTCAATTTCGTCCTTCTCCTCCTGGCTCTCGATGACCTCGGCTTCCCCGCGCGCCATTACGCTCCAGGCCGTCTCGTCGCGGGCGTCGTAGCCGTCGATCTCGAATGCAACCGGCTTGCCTGTGATCGCGCCCCACAGCTTCGTGCCGCCGGCGGTGCGGAAGGCAATCGCCCGCCGTTCGAGGACGAAATTCACCGGGAAGATCTCCGGATGGTTGTCTACGATCAGCGCTACGCGCCCCACAACTTCGGTGTCGAGCAGCGCCCAGCACTGGTCCATGGTCAGCGAGTATTCCGGCGAGGGCGTGGTTGAGTCCATGTCGAGCCACACTACGGGCCGGCCCGGACCCCGATTAGGGCCATAGGTCCCGCAGCGGACACGTAAGTGACGGATGCCGCGGCCCGCCGGCGCCGGTCACCAGGGACTGGGCTTGTAGTCCTTGAGGAACACGCCGTACTGGTCCTCGCCGGATTCGCCCATCACGATGGGGTCGTACACGCGGGCGGCGCCGTCAACGAGGTCCAGGGGTGCGTGGAAGCCCTCTTCCATGAGGCGGACTTTGGTGTAGTGCGGCCGTTCGTCCGTGATCCAGCCGGTGTCCACGGCCGTCATGAGGATGCCGTCGGCGTCGAGCATTTCCTGGGCGCTGGTTCGCGTCATCATGTTCAGCGCCGCCTTGGCCATGTTCGTGTGCGGGTGCCCGGGGCCCTTGTAGGCGCGGGAGAACTGGCCTTCCATGGCGCTGACATTGACGATGTATTTCCGCCGCGCGGTGGAGCGCTTCATGGCCCCCCGCAGCCGGCTGACCAGAAGGAACGGAGCCGTCACGTTGCACAACTGCACTTCGAGCATCTCCAGCGGGTCCACTTCGTCCAGCACCTGGGTCCAGCTGTTGATGGTGGCGAGGTCCGGGACCAGTCCGCCCGCGTCGATCGCGGTGCCGGAGGCAATCCGCTCCAGCGACGCCGACCCGGTGGACAGGGCCAGGGACGTGATCGCGTCCCCGGCCAGCACGGGATGGTCGAGCACGCTGCTGGCGAGGGCAAGCGGGTGCTTGTCGTGGGCGTGGCCGAACGTGACGAGCTCCGGGCCCCCGTTGGCAGCCTGGAGGGCGGCGGGCAGCGGCTCGTCCTCGGCGTCGACGAGCGGCTTGTAGGCGTTGCCGGAGCGCCGCACGGTCTGGGCCGCGTTGTTGATGATGATGTCCAGCGGTCCGGCGGCATCCAGGGAATCCGTCAGGGCCATCACCTGGGACGGGTCACGGAGGTCGATGCCCACGATCCGGAGCCGGTGCAGCCAGTCGGCGCTGTCCTCCATCGCAGCGAAGCGGCGGGCGGCGTCCTTCGGGAACCGGGTGGTGATGGTGGTGTGCGCACCGTCCCGGAGGAGCCGGAGCGCGATGTACATGCCGATCTTCGCCCGGCCGCCGGTCAGGAGGGCCCTGCGGCCGGTGAGATCGGTGCGGGCGTCGCGCTTGCTGTGGCTGAACAGGGCGCACTCGGGGCACAGCTGGTGGTAGAAGGCATCCACCTGGGTGTAGTGCTGCTTGCAGATGTAGCAGGGCCGGGACCTGATCAGGTGGCCGGCGATTTCCCCGGTGGCGGACGTGGCGAGCTTGTTGCCGCGCGTCTCGTCGTCGATCCTGTCGGGGGCGGCCGTCGCCGTCTGTGCGATCACGGCGCGGTCCGCCTCGGCGATCTCATCGCGCTTGCTGACCCGCCGGTGGCGCTTGACGGCCTTGAACATCTTCCCGGTGGCGCGGCGCACTGAGACGTAGTCCGGGTGCTCCTCGTCATAGGCGTGGATCGTGTTCAGGACCTTCAGGCAGGCCTGGATTTCCTCCGGGGTCAGTCCGGCGAGATCAGACCCGGCAAGACCAGATTCGGCAGAGGGAAAGTCGGAGGACAGATCGGGGGAGCTCATTGCCCTAATTTTACAGGGTACGGGGAGCCCGGCCGGACGTGCCTGCCGGGCCCCCGCCTGCCTATGCCGTGGGTGACTGCTTGACCGGTGCGTCTGTGCCCACAGCGGCGGCCTGCACGTCGGCAACCTTGTCCACGGACTCCCGCAGCTCGGGCCAGTTCTCGGTGGCGGTCCGGACGGCGTCGGGCACCAGGCGCAGGTTGGCCGCGGAGAGCGCCCTTTCCGCGTCGCTGGGGTCCGGGACGTGCTGGCCCTTGGACAGGACCGTGATTCCGGAGTCGGTGACCTTGAACCCGCGGGCTCGGTCCAGTTCGGGGTCGAGCCCGATCGTGGCCCCGGCCGGAATCTTGACGTTCTTGTCGATGATGGCGCGTTTGATCACGGCGCCTTCGCCGACATTGACCTTGTCCATCAAGACCGAGTCCAGGACCCGGCTCGAGGTGCCCACGTAGACGTCGTTGGAGAGCACGGAGCCCTCCACGATGCCGCCGGAGACGACGACGCCGCTGGCCACGATGGAATCCAGTGCCGTGCCCACGGTGTTGGACTTGCCGCGGACAAACTTGGCCGGCGGGGAGATGGTCTGGCGGGTGTAGATCGGCCACTCGGAGTTGTAGAGGTTAAACACCGGGACGGGGGAGATCAGGTCCATGTGGGCGTCGTAGAACGAATCGATGGTGCCGACGTCGCGCCAGTAGGTGCGGTCCCGTTCGGTGGACCCGGGAATGTCGTTGAGGGTGAAGTCGTAGACACCGGCCTCGCCTTGGTTCACGAAGTAGGGAATGATGTCCCCGCCCATGTCGTGCTTGGTATCGAGGCGCTCGGCGTCCACGTGGAGGGCTTCGATCAGGGCATCGGCGTCGAACACGTAATTGCCCATGGAGGCCAGGAACTGGCTGGGGTCGGCCGCGAGGCCGGGAGTCGACGACGGCTTCTCCACGAACGCGGCAATTTTGTCCGGGTTGTCCGCATCGGTTTCGATCACGCCGAACTGGTCCGCCATGTGCAGCGGCTGGCGGACCGCGGCGACCGTGGCCTTGGCCCCGCTCGCGACGTGCTGCGCCACCATCTGGGAGAAGTCCATCCGGTAGACGTGGTCTGCCCCGACCACGACCACGATGTCGGGGTTGGCGTCGTGAATGAGGTTCAGCGACTGATAAATGGCGTTGGCGCTGCCGAGGAACCAGCTCTTGCCGACGCGCTGCTGGGCCGGAACCGAGGCCACATAGTTGCCGAGTTGGGTGGACATCCGCCACGTTTCGGAAATGTGCCGGTCAAGGCTGTGGGACTTGTATTGCGTCAACACCACAATTTGCAGATAGCGGGAATTCACAAGATTTGAAAGGGCAAAGTCAATGAGCCGGTAGCTTCCGGCAAACGGGACACCAGGCTTGGCCCGGTCCGCCGTCAACGGCATGAGCCGGTTTCCCTCGCCACCTGCGAGGACAATTGCCAAAACTCTCTTTTGATGCGGCATGGTGATAGCTCCTGAACGCCTTCGTTACTCCCCAATACAGTCCGGCATGCCCGAACGTCTTCACACTAGATCAGTTCCACCGTAACGACTACCTTGGTGCATGTGCGAATAGATATTGTGACCAAAGAATTCCCGCCGGAAATTTACGGCGGCGCCGGGGTCCACGTGGCCGAGCTCAGCCGAGTGCTGGCCCAACGCGTGGACCTTCAGGTGCGTGCCTTCGGCGCGCCCCGCGAGCCCGGGTATCACGGAGCGACCGTCACGTCGTATCCCGTGCCCGAAGACCTGGGCTCTGCAAACGCCGCCATCCAGACCCTCGGGGTGGACCTGAGGATCGTTCCGGACATCGCCGGCGCGGACCTGGTCCACTCCCACACTTGGTATGCCAACATGGCCGGACACATCGCGTCGCTGCTCCACGGCATCCCGCATGTCCTCAGCGCGCACAGCCTGGAGCCGCTGCGCCCGTGGAAGGCCGAGCAGCTCGGTGGCGGCTACGCGGTGTCCTCCTGGGTGGAAAAGACCGCCTACGAGGCCGCGGCCGCCATCATCGCGGTCTCGGAAGGGATGCGCCAGGACATCCTGCGCAGCTATCCGGACGTTGACCCGGCCAAGGTCAAGGTGGTCCACAACGGCATCGATGTCAGCCAGTGGAACCGGGACGAGGCTGATGACATCATCCGTCCGCTCGGAATCGATCCGGAGCGCCCCAGCGTTGTTTTTGTGGGCCGGAACACCCGGCAGAAGGGCGTGCCGTACCTGTTGCGGGCCGCCGCCAAGCTCCCGGCCGACGTCCAGCTGGTGTTGTGCCTCGGTGCCGCGGACACCCCGGAACTGGCGGCCGAGACGGCACGCCTGATCGAGGAGCTGCAGAGCCAGCGCAGCGGCGTGATCCTGATCGAGCGGATGCTGCCCCGCAACGAGGTCATCCAGGTGCTCAGCCACGCGACCGCGTTCGCGTGCCCGTCCATCTACGAACCGCTGGGCATCGTCAACCTTGAGGCGATGGCGTGCGGTGCCGCTGTGGTGGCCAGCGCCACCGGCGGTATCCCGGAGGTCGTCGAGCACGGCAAGACCGGACTGCTTGTTCCGATCGAGCAGGTCACGGACGGCACCGGAATCCCTCTGGACCCGGAGAAGTTCGTCACCGACTTTGCCGAGGCCCTCATCGAAGTGGTGTCCGATCCTGCCCGGGCCCGCGCCATGGGCGAAGCCGGCCGGCGCCGGGCCGAGGAGCACTTCTCCTGGGAATCCATCACGGAGACCACGCTCGAGGTCTACCGCTCGGTGCTCCAGCAGGGCTCCTGACCCCGCGACGGAACAGCACCACAGCGTCACCGCAGCGCGGAGTCACTGCACTACAGAGTCACAGCACTACGACGACGACGCCGCCCCGGCTGAGGGGGCGGCGCCGCCGTCGCATTTCGACTGGGTCAGCCGCGGGTCTTGGTGCCCTGGGCCTTGGTGCCGTGAGCTTTTGTGCCGTGAACGGCGCGGGCAAGCAGGATCTTTTCGTCCAGTGGCGCCTGGCCGCTGGCCCGCTGCTTGCGGAAGTAGTCCCGGGCCTCGTCCTGGCGGACCTTCTCCGCGCCGGTGGAGATCTCAGCGCGGAGGTGCTCCGGGCCGTACCCGAACGCGTCCACCAGGTCCAAGGCGTGCGGACGGATCTTCACGAGCAGGCGGTTGATGTATTCGCCCACAGTGCGTCCGCGCTGCATCGACAGCCTGCCGTTCATGAGGTACCAGGACAGGTTCTTCTCGATCAGGGACAGGCCGAAGAGATCGCGCAGCCACGTCAGGACTTTGTGCGTGCCCGGGTCTGTCACCTTGCCGAGGGCCTCGGTAAAGGCTTCCCACTGCAGCAGCTCCGCATGGGCCTGGGCGGCCTCGATGAGTTCGTGCTGGTGGGCGTTGAACAAGGCGGCGCCCTGCTGCTGCGGGAGCTTGTTCGCGCCCTTGAGGGCCGTGGCCACCTCCGCGACCATGGTCTGGACGCGGTCCGTAAGCAGGGTCCGCTGGCTTGCTTCGTCCTTGATCGCCAGCGCCGCCTTCTGCACTGATCCGGTGTCGGCCACGAACTGGGCGACGCCGCGTAGTCCGGTGCGGTGGATCGCCGCACCGGTGGCCTGGCCCACGACGTAGCGGGCCAGCACGCCGACGTTGACGGTGCGGAATTCCTTGGCGTAGTCCGCCAGCAGGCGCTTGGCGACCAGCTGCAGCAGGACGGTGTTGTCGCCTTCGAACGTGGCGTAGACGTCGAGGTCGGCGCGGAGCGAGGCGAACCGGTTCTCAATCAGGAATCCGGCACCACCGCAGGCCTCGCGGCATTCCTGCAGCGTATCCAGGGCGTGCCAGGTGCTCAGCGGCTTCAGGGCCGCGGCCAGGGTTTCGAGGTCCTGGCGGTCCTGGTCGGTGTCGTGGCGGCCGGAGAAGACATCGTCGAATTTCTGCAGCAGTTGCTCGCTGGCGAAGCTGGCGGCGTACGTGGTGGCCAGCCGGGTGAAGAGCCGGCGCTGGTGCCGCTGGTAGTCCAGCAGCACTTCCTCGTCGGTCTGGGAGGAGGCATTGAACTGCCGGCGTTCGGTGGCGTACTGGATGGCGGTTTTCAGGGCCAGCTTCGACGCCGTCACGGCGGCGCCGTCGAGGGAGACCCGGCCCTGGACCAGCGTGCCGAGCATGGTGAAGAAGCGGCGGCCCGGGCTGGCGATGGGGGACGTGTAGTTGCCCTCGGGGTCGACGTCGCCGTAGCGGTTCAGGAGGTTGGTGCGGGGGATCCGGACGTTGGTGAAGTGAAGCCGGCCGTTGTCGATGCCGTTCAGGCCGCCCTTGACCCCATCGTCCTCGCCCCCGATGCCCGGCAGGAACTCCTTGGTCCCGGGGTCCCGGAGGTCCATGTAGAACGCGTGCACGCCGTGGTTGACGCCCTTTGTCACCAGTTGGGCGAACACGACGGCGGCCAGGCCATCGGTGGCGGCGTTGCCGATGTAGTCCTTCCACGCTGCCCGGAACGGCGTGTGGACCACGAACTCCCCGGCTGCGGGGTCGTAGGTGGCGGTGGTGGCAATGCTGGCCACGTCGGAGCCGTGCCCGGTCTCGGTCATGGCGAAGCAACCCGGGATCTCCAGGCTCATGATGCCGGGCAGCCATTTCTCGTGGTGTTCCGCGGTGCCGAGGTGGTTCACTGCGGAGCCGAACAGGCCCCACTGCACGCCGGCCTTGATCTGCAGCGACGGGTCGGCGATGACCAGTTCCTGGAAGCCGGCCACGTTGCCGCCGTGGTCATCGGAGCCGCCCACGGACTCCGGGAAGGCGCGGTGGACGGCCCCGTTGTCCACCAGGATCCTGAGCTGCCCGAAGACGCGCCGGCGGTGTTCTGTGTGGGTCTGGCCCTCGATCTTGTGCAGTTCCGGGCGGCCGGCGAGGCCCCTGGACTTCAGCCGGATGTCGGCCCACTTGCCGAGCAGCTGTTCGCCAAGGGCCGCGACGTCGACGGCGGGCGCCTCAGGGGTACCGGGCTGGCCGGAACGGCCGGTTGCCGTGGTTGCCGCCGGCTGTTGTGGTTGCGGCCGGCGCCGGGGTGCGTTGCCGGTGGTGCGGTCGGCTAGTTCAGTCATGTCGCTTCCTTCTGTGGTTCTGACAATCTTTAGTGCTGACAGTTCAGGTCGCGGGCGGGGACCGGTGTGCCGCTGCTACGGCGCGCCCTGGCCTGCCGGGTCTGTTCGTTCCGTTTGTGCTGCTTCTGCGGGAGGAGGTGCCTGCAGCTCGGGGGCGATGCCGAAGCAGAGCCAATCCGTGATCTGCCGCGCCATGGCCTCCTGGCCGGGCTTGGCCGGCCCGGGCGGGCTGGCGAGCCACTGTTCGCCGGCATTCCGGACCAGGCCGATCGCGGCGTTGGGCCAATAGCCGATCACGGCTTCCTTGTCCTGGCCGCCGCCCAGATGGCTGCGCATCGGCCGGGCAATCATGTCGCTGATGGCGGCGAAGAAGTGGCTCAAGGCTCCCGCCGTGGACATGGACGGGCCGGCCGTTTCGGCCTCGCCGGAAGCATGGCGCGTCACGAACGTGTAGACATTCGGGCTGGTCTCGGCCATTTGCAGGTACGCGGACACCATTGCGAACAGGCCTTCGCGGGGCGTCTGGGCGCTCTGGGCCGCCTCCTGGATGCGCCGCTGCATCTGGCTCAGGACCACCTCGCCCACGGCCTGCTGGAGTCCGGCTTTGTCGCCGAAATAGCGGTAGAACACGGACTTCGACGTTCCCGCGGCTGCGGCAATGTCCTCCATGGATGCGTCGCTGCCGAGGGCATGCACCGCCTTCCGGGCGGACTTGATCAGCTCCCGCCGCCGTTCCTCGCGGTGGGACTGCCAGCGGGAAGCGCGGCCGTCGACGGCGGCCTGCCCGGCGGGCACGGCGGCTTTGGGGATGTTCACGATACCCAGCGTATCAGGTACGCTGGGTATCGGTAATCGCTTTGATCGAAGGAGACAGCCCATGTCCGTCAACGGACAGTCAGTGCCCCGCCCCCAGCCAGCCGCCGCACCCGCCGCCGGGAAGACACAGCACGCCAGCGCGGGCCCGGCGCAACTCCGCAAGGCCGTGGTCGTGGGTGGCAACCGCATCCCGTTCGCCCGGACCGGAGGCGCGTACACGAAGTCCTCCAACCAGGACATGCTCACGGCCGCCCTGGATGGCCTGATCGCCCGCTTCGGCCTGCAGGACGAGCGGATCGGGGAAGTGGCTGCGGGGGCGGTCCTCAAGCACTCGCGGGATTTCAACCTCACCCGGGAAGCGGTGCTCGGCTCGGCACTCTCCGCCGAGACCCCGGCCTATGACCTCCAGCAGGCCTGCGCCACCGGCCTGGAAACGGTGCTTGGCCTGGCGAACAAGATCAAGCTGGGCCAGATCGATTCCGCGATCGCCGGCGGCGTCGACTCGGCCTCTGACGCCCCCATCGCCGTCAGCGAGGGACTCCGCGAGGTGCTCCTTGACCTCAACCGCGCCAAGACGATGTCCCGGAAACTGCAGGTCCTCAGCCGGCTCCGTCCCAAGGATCTGGCGCCCGATGCCCCGAACACGGGGGAGCCGCGCACCGGCCTGTCGATGGGCGAGCACCAGGCGCTGACCACGGCGCAGTGGAAGATCACCCGCGAGGCCCAGGACGAGCTGGCCTTCAACAGCCACCGGAACCTGGCCGCGGCCTACGACGCCGGCTTCTTCGATGACCTCCTGACCCCCTACCGGGGACTGAGCCGCGACTCCAACCTGCGCGCCGACACGAGCCCGGAGAAACTGGCCACCCTCAAGCCCGTTTTCGGCAAGAACCTGGGCGCCGAGGCGACCATGACGGCCGGCAATTCCACCCCGCTGACAGATGGCGCCTCCACCGTTCTGCTGGCGTCCGAGGAATGGGCCGACGCCCACGACCTCCCCAAGCTCGCCGCGGTGATCGACGGCGAGGCTGCCGCCGTCGACTTTGTCCACGGCAAAGACGGGCTGCTCATGGCCCCGGCCTTCGCGGTGCCCCGGCTCCTCGCACGCCACAATCTCAGCCTCGCGGACATCGATTTCTTTGAGATCCACGAGGCTTTCGCCGGCACGGTGCTGAGCACCCTCGCTGCGTGGGAGGACGACGAATTCGGCCGCACCCGCCTGGGCCTGGACGGCGCCTTCGGCAGCATCGACCGGGCCAAGTTGAACGTCAATGGCTCCTCGCTGGCCGCCGGACACCCGTTTGCGGCCACGGGTGGCAGGATCGTGGCCTCGCTGGCGAAAATGCTGCACGAAAAGGGCGACGTCAACGGGCGTCCGGCCCGCGGCCTCGTGTCCATTTGCGCCGCCGGCGGCCAGGGCGTCGTCGCAATCCTCGAAGCACTCTAGGGAGAACCGGATGAGCGACAAGTACACCCGGCTGGTCAGCCACGGACTCGGCAAAGACCTCGCCAAGCGTCTCGGCCTCCCGCAGCCAGTGGTCCTCCGGCGGCACGAGCCCGGCCGCCGCCTCATCGACGGACCGGTCCTGGTCCAGGGATCAACCGGCGGCGCCGACGAGCTCGCCGCCACCCTGCTGGACTGGAACCTCGATGTCCGTCGCCACGCGATACCCAAGGAGAAGCTCGGCGCCATCATCCTGGTGCTGGACGAGCTGGCCCACCCCGGCGACTTTGAGAAACCGGTCCTCACCGCCGCCGCGTCGCTGCGTGACCTCGCCCCGAACGCCCGCATCATCACCGTGTCCCGCACGGCGGGCTCGGCCACGGAACCGGCAACGGCGGCTGCCAGGCAGGGCGTGGACGGTCTCCTGCGGTCTTTGGCGAAGGAACTCCGTGCCGGCGCCACCGGCAACGGCATCCTGCTCGCCGACGGCGCCCGGACCACGAGCCCGGCAACACTGGGGGCTGTAAGGTTCTTCCTCTCGGGCCGCTCGGCGTTCGTGGACGGGCAGTTCCTGACCGTCAGCTCCGGCGCCGGCCAGCTGCCCGACGACGTCGAGAAGCCGCTGGCCGGCAAGGTGGCCGTCGTGACCGGCGCCGCGCGCGGCATTGGGGCCGCGATTGCCCGCACCCTCTACCGCGACGGCGCCACACTCATCCTCGTCGACATTCCGGCTGCGGGAGAGCATCTGGCGGCAGTGGCCAACGAGGTCCATGGGACGGCCCTGCAGCTGGACATCAGCCGCGACGACGCCGGCCAGCGGATCATCGGCCACGCCGCGGCACGGCACGGCCGGCTGGACATCATGATCCACAACGCAGGGATCACCCGGGACAAGCTCCTGGCCAACATGGACGCTGGCCGCTGGAACTCCGTGCTCGCCGTCAACATCGCCGCGCAGCTGCGGATCAATGAGGCCCTCCTGGCCTCGGAGCACTTCCAGGACTCGCCCCGGATCGTGTCCGTGGCCTCCACCAGCGGGATCGCCGGAAACCGCGGCCAGACCAACTATGCCGCGTCCAAGGCCGGCGTGATCGGCATGGTCCGCGCCACGGCGCCTCTCATCGGCGAGCGCGGCGGCTCCATCAACGCCGTGGCTCCGGGGTTCATTGAAACCGAGATGACTGCCAAGATCCCGTTCGCCACTCGCGAAGTGGCGCGCCGGCTCAACTCCCTGCAGCAGGGCGGCCGGCCGGGCGACGTCGCCGAGGCCATCGCGTTCCTGGCCAGCGACGCCGCGGGCGGGATTTCCGGGGAGGTGCTGCGCGTCTGCGGGCAGAACCTGGTCGGCGCATGAACGGTTTCCAGACCGTCATCCTGGGCGAGATGCCCGCCCTGTCCAAGCTCTACGTGAACGCGGCCGCCGCCGCGGCACGGCGCCGGGTCCTGGGCACCCACGGCGGCACCGAACTGCCCGCCTACATCCACGAGGTCCGTGGCATGCGGGCCGACGTCGCCAATCTGACGGCGTATCAGCACCTGATCGGCGAGACCGCGAGCGATATCCTGCCTGCGGGCTTCATTCATGCCCTGGCCTTTCCGCTGGCCATGAGAGTGATGAACCGGGACGATTTCCCGCTGCCCCTGCTGGGCATGATCCACCTGACGAACAGGGTGGTGCAGTCCGGGCCGGTCCTGTTCACGGAGGCCCTGGACATCCGGACCCGCGTGGAGAACCTGCGGGGGCACCGCGCCGGTACGCAGCTCGATGTCGTCGCGGAGGTGCGCGCCGCCGGGCAGGAAGAGGTCCTCTGGCGCGGGGTTTCGACCTACCTGGCCAAGGGGGTGTTCCTCCCGGGGATCGACAAGGCCTCGGTGGCCGTGCCGCCGTCGCCGTTCTCCGTGCCGGATCCCACGGCCCTGTGGCAGCTGGGCGTCGATACCGGGCGTGCCTACGCGGCTGTCTCCGGAGACTTCAACCCCATCCACCTGAGCGTCCTGACCGCCAAGGCCCTCGGGCAGCGGCGGTCCCTTGCCCACGGCATGTACCTCGCGTCGCGGGCACTGGCCGACGTCGGTGCCGTCAAAGGCGACGCGTTCAGCTGGGAGGTGGCCTTCGAGGCGCCCGTGTTCCTGCCCGCCCGGGTGGCGCTGGACATCAGCACCGTCCAGACCGAGGGCGGCGGCTGGCGGCGTTCGGACTACGTGGCGTGGAACCCGCTGTCCGGTCGCCGGCACTTCAGCGGATCGGTCGCCGCCCTGGACTAACCGGTACTGCCATAGCCGGGCAGGACAGACAGTCCGACGGCGGCATCCGCTGTGGGGTTACCCCGGCGGGAGCCGCCGTCGTTGTGCCTGCCGGTTGCTTAGGTTGCGGACGGGGTTTCGGACGGGTCCGCCGGTTGCTCTTCCGGCCGGCCGGGCTTCGCCACCCGCAGCATGCGGTGCATGCTCAAGAGAATGGATTCCACCGCGCTGGGGGCGTCGTGGGTGTGCGGCACCGAGCCAAGCCTGGCGGTGAGCTCGTTGATCGCCGCGTCGGCGGTGCGGGCCAGCTCGGCCTGGCGATCCGGGTTGTCCTCCTCCGTGGCTCGCAGCACGTCGCCGACGGCGGACATGGCGTCACCGAGGGGTGCCGCGTATTCGTCCGGAATCACGAACGGGGTGTCCTCGGCCCAGATGACGTCGGAGAGCACCTGGGTGACGTCCTGGACGTGGAATGTGAGCCGCTCCAGATCCCGCAGGTTGCGGTAGTCGAGGGTGATGTCGCGCGGATGCAGCCGGCGGCGGGGATTGGCCCGGCGGCTGGCGTCAGCTTTCTCGACGGCGAGCCGCACTGAGCGGGCGTGCGCCGCGAGCGCTTCCGAGCGGCGGGACCAGTCAACATGCTCCGGCGGCCAGCTCTCCTTGAGCGCCTTGCCCATGTCCCAGAGCTGCTGGGCGAGCGCCTGGCGCAATTCCACGATGCTCAGGGCCGCCGCCCGGAAATGCAGCGGCGGGAAGACCAACAGATTCACGACGATGCCCACCGTGACGCCGACCGCCATCTGGAAAAGGTACCCGAACGAGAACGAGTCCGGGTTGTGGCCGCCCACCAGCAGTACCAGCAGGGCCGCCGTCGGGATCCAGTCCCGGCCCGAACCGATCTTGGGCAGGCCGGCGAGGATAACGCCCAGTCCCATGACCACCGCGACCGTCCACGGCGACGGCGAGCCGAGGCTGAAAAGCATGAACGCCAGTCCCACCCCGATCGCCAGACCGACCAGCGCCTGCAGGCCCTGGCGCATGGAACCGGCAACGTTCTCGTACATGGCCACCAGGGCGCCGAGCGGGGCGTAGTAGGGGTAGTCAGCGGCGGAGCCCGGCATGAAGGGCGCGATCGCGAAAGCAATGCCCGCTGCCAGCGCCGCCTTCAGAGCCAGCTGGAGCCGCGGCCACACGAGCGCCGCCGCGACGCCGCTGGCCGCGCCATGGGCCCGTATGCGCAGCCAGGAGGGCGGCTTGTCTGTTGTCTTTTCTGGAGTGACCATCCCGGCTCACCCTAGGGCCGCGTGGTTGCTGCTACAAATGGACGAACCTGCTGCGGCGCCGCAGGAGCCTGCAGGGGGCCGGTCAGGACGCGGCGCGGGCGGCCCGCCGCACTGCCGCGGACAACCGCTGGGCCCGGCCGCTGGTCCGGCCTTCTTCGCTGCGGCGCGGCACGTACCCGAATCCGAGCCCGTAACCGGGATCCGCGAAGCCGAGGGCCGCGTTGGCGCCCTCGTGTCCGAAGGCCAGGTGGCTGCCGAAGTTCCGCCCCGGCTGGGGTTTCATGAACACGACGGCAAAGGCGTTGTCCTGCCCGGAGCACCGGTCCAGTCCCCACACCTGCTCAGCGGCCATGAGTTCGATGGTGGCCGGGCTCAGGAACGCGGGACCGCCGTCCACCCCGGTCGTGGCGGCGGCGTAGAGTCTGGCCAGTCCGTCGGCCGAGCCCACGCCGCCGGCGCTGCTCATTCCCGCGGCACGGACGACGCGGTGGTTGGGCAGTTCCATGATGGTGCTGACCGGCGCGTTGCTGTTCAGGCCGTCGAGGCTGAGCGGGTCCAGCCACGGCTGGGCCGGGTCAGGGTCGTAGAGCACCTCGCGGTACCGCGGTTCCTGGTCCTCGGGCAGGCCCAGGAAGAAGTCGATGCCCCGCGGGCGGCGGATACGCTCGTCGTAGAGCCGCTGGAGCGGCACTCCGGCGGTGCGGCGGCAGAGTTCCTCCATGAGGATCCCGATGGTCAGGGCGTGATAGCCGAAAGCCGTGCCCGGCGGCCACAGCGGCGCTGAGGCCGCGAGACAGCGGGCCGCCTCGGGTTCGGTGAAGTCGGCCAGGGCGAACCCGCCGGCGACGCCGGGCAGCCCGGCCTGGTGGGACAGCGCCTGCCGGACGGTGAGCAGATCCTTGCCGTGGACGCCGAACTCCGGCCAATAGGACGCGACGGTCCGGTCCAGATCGAGAAGGTTGTCCTGGACGAGGACGGCGATGACCATGGCGGCGGCGCCCTTGGAACACGAGTACGTGCCCGTGATGTCGCCGGCAGCGAACCCCGGGCCGCCGCGGAGGTCCACCACCTTCGTTCCCAAACGGTAGACGGCCAATTGCGCGCTGTAGTCCTGGTCCTCGGAAAGGAAGGAGTCGAAGAGCTCACGCACCTCGGCGAACTCCCGGGTGGCAAAGCCGGCCGAGAGGGACTGCGCTGCGTGTTCCATGGACCCCATATTCATGACCAACACCCTAACGGCCGTCCCGGGCGCCGGCGGCTTCAGGCTGCGCCGTGTCCCGGGGCAACCTCTTCGCCGGCCCGGACCGGTCCCGGGGGTGTGCCGTCGCCGAACGGCCGGCCGCCGAGTTCTTCGCGGCCGTGCCCGGTGAGCCAGCTGCCCAGTTCCGGCCCGCGCGGGACGATTCCGGTGGGGTTGATGTCCTCATGCACGATGTAGTAGTGCTGCTTGATCTGCACAAAGTCGGTGGTGTCGCCGAAGCCGGGGGTCTGGAAGAGGTCCCGTGCATAGGCCCACAGCACCGGCATTTCGCTGAGCTTTTGCCGGTTGCACTTGAAGTGCCCGTGGTAGACGGCGTCGAAGCGGGCCAGTGTGGTGAAGAGCCGGACGTCGGCCTCCGTGATCGTGTCGCCGACCAGGTACCGCTGGCCCGCCAGGCGTTCCTCGAGCCAGTCCAGGGCCGTCCAGAGCCGATCGTAGGCGGCGTTGTAGGCCTCCTGGGAACCGGCAAAGCCGCAGCGGTAGACGCCGTTGTTCACCTCGGTGAAGACACGCTTGTTGACGGCGTCTATTTCTTCCCTCAGGTGCTCCGGGTACAGCTCCGGCGCGCCGGCGCGGTGGTACTGGGTCCACTCCGTGGAAAAGTCGAGCGTGATCTGGGGGAAATTGTTGGTGACTACCTGCCCGCTGGGGACGTCCACGATCGCCGGGACGGTGATCCCGCGGGGGTAGTCGGGGAAGCGGCGGAAGTAGGCGTCCTGGATGCGTTCGATTCCGAGGACGGGATCCCTGCCGTCCGGGTCGAGGTCGAAGGTCCAGGACCGGGCGTCGTGGGTGGGGCCGGGTTGGCCGAGCGAGATGACCGCCTCCAGGCCGAGGAGCCGGCGCACGATCACCGTGCGGTTGGCCCAGGGGCAGGCGCGCGCTGCGATGAGGCGGTAGCGGCCAGGTTCCACGGGCCAGCCGGGTTCGCCGTGGGCGCCCGTGGCACCGTCCCGGGTGATCCGGTCCTCAATGTAGTTGGTATCCCGGGTGAATTCCTCGCCGCCGGTCACATACGCGCCCTTGGTGCTGAATCCCGGATCGTCGGTGTGGGTACTCAGGCTCATGGTCCCAGCCTAAGGCCGGGAAGGGAACGGCCCGAACGCGGCCGTGAACACGGGCGCCATCGGCTGCCAGGCAAACCACCATGCCCCGGCCACAACCACGGCGAAGAGGGCAATCCACACCGCGGCGGGGATGGAGGTGGCCCGGGCCAGCAGATAGGCGTCCGACGTCGGGAGCCTGTCCCGGTGCCGCAAATGGACGTTGGCCAGTTTGCCGAGGTCCCTGACGGCAGCGACCAGTAGCGCCAGGCCCAGCACGATCATCACGTGGCCGTTGAATACCGGCGGCACGAACAGCACCAGGAGCGCCGAGGCCAGTACGGCGGCGGCGGTGATGAGGAGGCCCACGCCGTTGCGGAGGAACAGGAAGGATGCCAGGAGGATGAGCGTGCCCACCGACATCGCGGCCGGCCCCCAGCCGTTGAAACCGCACCAGACCATCGCCGCCCCGACGACGGCCGGCACGGGGTAGCCCCAGAACGTCGACCAGGCGGCGGAGAGGCGGCTCCTGCTGTACGTCGTGGTGGTGCCGGAGTGGTCCAGGCCCAGCCGGATGCCTCCGAGCCGCTGGCCGGTGGTAAGGGCGGCAAACGCGTGGCCGAGTTCGTGGGTCACGGTGGCGAGCAGGCCAAAGTAGCGCCAGGACAGGCGGGGCAGGGAGACGGCCACTGCCAGCAGGACCACCGCAACGAGCTCAATACTGCTCACATGCGGGCTGGGGGCGTGGGTGAATCCGGCAACGATCCGCTCCCACCATGTCAGGGCCAGGTTCGGTTCCCCCAGCAGGCCGGGCGGGGTCATGCCCTGCCCGAGGCATGCGCGATGCAGTACGCGGTCCAGGGCCTGGCCTCCAGCCGGTCCTCGGGGATCGGGGTGGCGCATACAGCGCAGATTCCGTAGGTGCCCTCGTCCATCCGCGCGAGAGCGGCATCGATCTGCAGCAGGGAAGCCCTGCTCTGTTCCAGGAGCGCGGAGGCCTGGGATAGTTCGAAGGCGATCGTTGTGCCCTCGGGGTCGTGTTCGTCGTCGACGTTGGAGTCGAGGCGGGCGGCATTGACCGAGGTGATGTCCCGGCGGAGGGCGGGCAGGAGGGCAAGCTTCCGGTCACGTTCCTCGCGCAGGAGGATCCGGAACCGTTCGACGTCAACCATAGGCTTCAAGGCTAGCGCGGCCGCTGCGGGGGCGCCTAAACGGGCCGAAGGAGCCGTCCGCGCCGGGAGCCGGCCAAGGACTCAACGAACTGGTAGATGATTCCCACATCCACGGAAAGAGCGCGGGCGGTGGGGGCAGCGTCTAGAGTGGGCGCATGGTGGACCAGACGCACCCCGAGACCCCCGCAAACCCCGAGGACCGTCCAAACCCCGATCATCCTGCAGACGCCGGCAACGCCGCGGCCCCCGGGAGTCCCGGGCAGACCGGGGACGCTGATACGGCCGACGCGCTCCTGCGCGAACTCGCCGCAGCCTATGGCGTCGACACCAGCTACTGGGGCTGGGACGGAGTGCAGCGTTCCGTGGCCGCCGGGACCCTGCAGGACGTGCTGGCGGCCCTCGGAGTCCCCGCCAACGGGCCCCAGGAACAGCAACGCTCCCTGGCCGAGTCCCGGCTGGCACCCTGGCGGCGCATCCTGCCCCCGGTCCTTGTAGTGAGGGAGGGACAGGAGTCCCACGTCGAGGTCCACGTCCCGCACGGAAGCGAGGTCCGCGTCTGGATCGACGCCGAGGACGGAAGCAGCTATGAGGCCGCCCAGCGGGAGAACTGGGACCAGCCGGTCGACGTCGACGGCGTTCTCACGGGACGTGCCACGTTCGCCATACCCGGCGGCCTCGGTCTCGGCTGGCACACCTTGAGAGCCGACGCCGCGGGCACGGCGGCGCAGTGTCCGCTGGTTGTTACGCCAGACCGGCTCCGTGCCTCGGCCCTGCTCAAGGAACGCCGCACCTGGGGACTGACGGCCCAGCTGTACTCCGTGCGGTCCTCCCGGTCCTGGGGGATTGGCGATTTCGCCGATCTCGGGGACCTCGCCGAGGTTGCCGGAGAGCAGGGGGCCGGCTTTGTGCTGGTCAATCCGCTGCATGCCGCCGAACCAGTGCCGCCGGTCGAGGACTCCCCGTACCTGCCCACCACGCGGCGCTTTTTCAACCCGCTCTACCTGCGGGTGGAGGAAATCCCGGAATACGGTTACCTGGACGCAGCCGGCCGGGCCGAGGTGGCACGCCTGGCCGAAGGCCTGCAGGCGGCCAACCGTTCCAGGGACCTCCTGGACCGCAACGCCAGCTACGCGGCAAAGCTCGCGGCCCTGGAACGCGTGTTTGCGGTCCGCCGCGGGCCGGCCCGCACCCGGCAGTTCGCCGACTTCTGCGCAGAGCAGGGGCAGGGGCTCGAGGACTTTGCGCTGTGGTCTGCGCTCGCCGAAGAGCTGCCGCCGTCGGCGCCGGAATGGGCCGGAGCGGCGGCATCCCCGGCGTCGCCCTACTGTGTCGAGCAGCGGCCGAGGCTGGCAGCCCGGATCGAATTCCACTGCTGGCTGCAGTGGCTCTGCGACCAGCAGCTCGAGGCGGCCCAGCGTTCGGCACGCCAGGCGGGGATGGGGATCGGCGTCGTCCATGACCTGGCTGTCGGGGTAAAACCCGGCGGTGCCGACGCCTGGACCCTCTCCGGCGTTCTTGCCCGGGGCGTGAGCGTTGGTGCGCCTCCGGACATGTTCAACCAGCTGGGCCAGAACTGGTCGCAGCCGCCATGGCATCCGGGCCGGCTCGCCGAATCCGGCTATGCCGCCTACCGGGACATGCTCCGTACCGTGCTGCGGCACGCCGGCGGCATCCGGGTGGACCATATCCTCGGCCTGTTCCGGTTGTGGTGGATCCCCGAGGGCGGGGGGCCGGAGAGCGGCACGTATGTGCACTACGACCACGAGGCGCTCATCGGTATCCTTGCCCTCGAGGCGCAACGGGCCGGGGCGATCGTGATTGGCGAAGACCTCGGGGTGTTCGAGCCGTGGGTCCGCGGCTACCTGGCCGAGCGGGGGATATTCGGCACGTCGATCCTCTGGTTCGAACACGACGCCGATGGCCCGATTCCGCCGGAACACTACCGCGAGCAGTGCCTGACCAGCGTCAACACCCACGATCTGCCCCCGACGGCGGGCTACCTCGCCGGTGAACACGTCACCTTGCGCGAATCGCTCGGGCTGTTGCGGCGGCCAGTGGCGGAAGAACGCGCCGAGGCCGCGGCCGAGCAGGAGGCCGTGCTGGCCCGGGTCCGGGCACGCGGCCTGCTGGCGGAAAACGGCACGGACGTCCGGACCACGGTGGAGGCGCTGTACGCCTACACGGCGCTGGCCCCGTCAGCGCTGCTGGGGGTGGCACTGGTCGACGCCGTGGGGGAGACCCGGACCCAGAACCAGCCGGGCACCAGCACCGAATACCCGAACTGGCGCATTCCGCTGGCCGCTCCCGAGGGTGTGGTGCTGATAGACGACCTGCCGGACAACGAGCGGTTCCTGTCCCTGCTGGGCACCGTCCGCGGCGCGCTGCATCCCGGAGGGTGACCGGACACGGGGGAGCCGGGCCGTGGACCGGGCGCGGGCACCTTCTTGACCTGAGCCTGGCCTGAGGCCGGGAATGCAGACAGCATTGGCCGCACCAATACCGGCCGCTAGCATGGACCGATGACGCGGATCGGCCGACTCTCCCTGGCCGGCGGATGGGCGCTGGCGATGCTGCTGGCGGGGTGCACGTCGGTGCAGCCCCTCCAGGCCGGCCCGCCTTCGCAGTCCCCATCTGCCGAGTCCCCACCGGCCGGGTCCCTGCCTGCCGGGTCCCTGCCTGCCGGGCCGGCGGGGACCGAATCGCCGCCCACGTCCCCCGGCCAGGACACGCCCGCCGCGACCCCACCACCATCCCCGTATTTCGCGCAGCCGGCCCCGCACCCCGCTCCGGGCGGGCAGGCCAGCGGCGGAATCGCGCACATTGTGGTCATCGTCCAGGAGAACAAGGCGGCCTCGCAGATCATGGGCGCCAGCGAAGCGGGCTACTTCAACAAGCTTGCAGCGGAATTCTCCGTGGCCGCCAACTACCGGGCCATCACCCACCCGAGCCTGCCCAACTATCTCGCCCTCACGAGCGGAACCAGCGCGGGGATCACCAGCGACTGCAAGCCGGACTCGTGCACCGCCGATGTGCGCTCGATCGCCGATGAGATCACCCAATCCGGACGGACCTGGAAAATGTACGCCGAGGGCATGCCCGCGCCCTGCGCCGCGCATGACTCCCGCCGGTATGCGGTGAAGCATAATCCGTTCATGTATTACCCTGCCGTGACGGACGACGTGGCCTCCTGCTCGGACCATGTTGTTCCGTATGACCGGCTGGGGCAGGACCTGCAGTCGCCGTCGACCCTGCCGGACTACTCTTTCATCAGCCCGGACATGTGCAACGACACCCACGACTGCTCCATCGGCACCGGAGACGACTGGCTCGCCCGCGAAGTGCCGAGGATCCTGGGATCCCCGGCCTTCACGACGCAGAACTCCCTGCTGGTGATCACGTGGGATGAAGGCAGCAAAGACGACAACCGGGTGGCTACGGTTTTTGCCGGCCCGGCAGCGCGGAAGCACTTCACATCCAATGCCGCCTACTCGCACTATTCCTTGCTGCACACCATCGAGGACGTGTGGGGGCTGAGCCCCCTGACCGATGATGTCCGCAATGCGCCGCTCATGGGTGAATTGCTGAACCACTAGCGGTCAGCCTATTCCCGGCCAATACACAGGAACCACTGCCCATAATGGACCCGAAGCTCCGGTCAACCGCTATTTGACCGGAGCTTCGCCACATCCGCCTGCACCGCCGGCGGTGTCCGCCCGGGTGAAGCTAGGGCTTGGCCTCGACGAGGAAGACCAGGGTCTCGGGCAGTACGCCGTCGTAGGCCATCGCCTCGCCCATTACGTCATTTTGCATCGCGGCCATGAGGGCATCCACGTCGGGGACATCCATCATCACTGCGACTTGCGTCGGATTCTCGGGGTTGACGAACGTACGAATGTTGGTGATCCCCAGTGGGCCGAACACCTCTTCGCGCTTCGGCGAGGCAAGCCAATGATCCTTGTCCTTGACATCGTGGTGGCCGATTATGGTTGGCATGGCGGTCCTCTCGCAGGGGGCCAGCGGTCCGCCGGCCCACTGCTCCGAAAGTTACTCGCCGCCGCATGCCCGGGCAAGTCATTTTTCCAGCCTCATACCGCCGCGTCTGTGTGCCTTACGGAGGGCCGCGGCCCTGAACTGGACGGCCGCCCGTCCCCAGCGCCCGGTTCCCGTGACATTCTCCTCCGATAGGGGCCTTTGGGCACACGCCCGGCGCGTGCGGGAGTTCCTAAAATGAAGCATGGCCGCCGACGCGATCGAGGTGGAACGCAAGTACAGCCCTTCGGAATCCGACGCCCTCCCGCCACTGGCATCAATCCCAGGGGTAGATCGCGCCGGGCAGCCCGTCAACGAAATGCTGGACGCCGTCTACTTTGATACCAAAGCACTGGCATTGGCCAGGCAACGGATCACGCTGTGCCGGCGGTCAGGCGGTCCGGATGCAGGATGGCATCTCAAACTGCCGGTCGCCGTGGGGGAGCGCCGGGCGATAGGGGAGCCGCTTGGCGGCGATCAGGATGCCGTGCCGGAAAATTTGCGGCAGCTGGTGCTCGTCCACACCCGCTGCCACGCGCTGATGCCGGTTGCACACATCCGGACCAGCCGGAGGGTCACGCCGTTGTACGCCGCCGACGGCGCAATCCTTGCCAACTTCAGTGACGACCGTGTCGAGGCCCAATCCCTGCTAACCCGCGCGGGACCGTCGCGGTGGCGGGAATGGGAACTGGAACTCGCCGGCGGCCCCCGTCGGCTGCTGCAGGACGCCGACGCTCTGTGCGCCGCAGAGGGAGTCACCATCGCCACCCACCCGTCCAAGCTCGCCCGGGCGCTCGGACCGGACTATCCGGAGAATCCGGGCACGGTTCCGAAACCGAGCCCGAGCGGGCCGGCCTCGGACGTCATGCTCTCGTACGTATCCCAACAGATACGCGCCGTGAAGCTGAATGATCCTCGCGTCCGGGTCAATGCGCCCGATGCCGTGCATCAATTCCGGGTGGCCGCCCGCCGGTTGCGGTCGGCACTGGCAACCTTTCGAACGCTCACAGATACGACGTCGGCCAGGTTCCTTAGGGGCGAGCTCCAGTGGCTCGCCGGCAACGTGGGCCAGGCCAGGGACGCCGAGGTCATCCGTGCCCGGCTGACGCAAATGATCAGTGCCGAACCTCCGGAGCTGTTGATCGGGCCAGTCGCGCAGCAGATCCAGGAGCACCTCGGCACTGTCCAGCAACAGGGCCTTGCCGCCGGACTGGCGGCGCTGGACAGCGCCCGCTACTTCCGCCTCCTCGATGCCCTCGATGCCTTCCTTGCGGTACCTCCGCTGAGCGGCGGGGCAGGCAATGATGCGCCGGGGACGGTTGGCCGGCTCGTCTCCGCGGAACGAAAACGCCTCAAGGCGGCGGTCCGGTCCCTTGACGGCGGCACAGGCGGGACACCGCAGGATGCCGCATTGCATGAAGTTCGGAAGGCTGCCAAGCGGCTGCGCTATGCCGCAGAGGCGGCTACCCCCATTTTCGGCACTCAAGCAACGAACGTTGCCCGGGCCGCGGAGGGCATCCAGGAGATCCTCGGAGACTTCCAGGACAGCGTCGTCACCCGGGAATCCCTACTGGTGCTGGCGGGGCAGGCCGCGGATGCCCCCGGCAGCGGATTTACCTTCGGGCGCCTGCACGCCCTCGAGCAGCAGCGCGGCAACGAAGCCCGCTTGCGGTTCTACGATGCGTGGCAACAGTCCAGGCCGAAGCCCCTGCGCTGGGCCTAGCCACCGCGTCCGAACGCCGGGAGAACCCCTATGATCGAACCCCGCAACGCAATGCCGGCCATCTGGTCGGACGGACTGGGCCGCGCCAGCATCCGCTCCGTGCAGGTCCTCGCCGTGTCCGCCCTCGCGTGGGCAATCATCTGGGCCGCCAGCCGCATCCCGCTCGTCATCATCCCCGTCCTCATCGCCGTTATCCTGGCCGCAGCGATCTCCCCGCTGGTCCGCTGGCTCACCGGGCACGCCTGGCCGCGGGCCCTCGCGGTGGTTGCCTCGTTCGTGGCCATTCTCGCCGTTTTCGGCAGCGTCATCGCCGGCATCGTCATTCTGGTCTCCAACCAGTGGGGCGAGCTCACGGCCCGGGCCGCTGCGGGGGTCGAGCAACTGCACTCATTCCTGAACCACGGACCTGTCCCTGTCAGCGACCAACAGATCACCGCCGTCATGGACTCGGTGCGGGAGTTCTTCACCTCGAGCACGTTCAGTGCAGAAGCCCTCACCGGTGCCCGCACCGCGGTGGAAATCTTCACCGGCGCGGTGCTGATGGCCGTCACCCTGTTCTTCTTCCTCAAGGACGGTCCCGAAATCCGGGCCTTTCTCATTGGCATGCTGCCGGCCGACCACCGCGCCAGGGCACGGCTGGCGGCGGATCGCAGTACCGTCGTCCTGGGCGGGTATGTCCGCGGCACGGCCATGGTGGCCGCGGTTGACGGTCTCGTCGTCGGGATCACCCTCGCCATCATGGGAGTGCCGCTGGCCCTGCCGCTGGGAGTGTTCATCTTCATCGGCGGATTCATCCCGATCGTCGGCGCTACCGTCGCAGGAACCCTCGCCATTGTCGTCGCGCTGGTCTCCAACGGGCTGGTCCAGGCGCTCATTGTTGTGGCCGTGGTCATCGGCGTGAACCAGCTCGAACACCACTTCCTGCAGCCGGTCCTGATGGGCAGGGTCCTCAGCATTCACGGCCTGGCGATACTGCTCGTCCTGGCGGCGGGCACCATACTGGCCGGCATTGTCGGCGCGCTGCTGGCCGTGCCCATCACCGCCGTCACGTGGACGGTCGTGACGACATGGACCGGCAAGGACCCGCTGCCCGGACTTGAGCCGCCCGGGCCGGAGCTGGCCGGACCTGAGCTGGCCGGACCAGAGCTGGCCGGGCCAGAGCTGGCCGGACCTGAGCTGGCCGGGCCAGAGCTGCCCGGACCAGAGCCGCGGTAGGCCCGCCGTTCCGGACGCTGCCTGAAGCTGACCGCGGCAACGGGGACCCGGCACTACAATTGACCGGTTCCCAGGACTTGCTCCTGCCCGGCACACGCCCGGCCACCAACAGAAAGATCCGATGCAGACCACTTCTGACCACGCCGTCCCGGCGCAAGTTGACCTGAGGCAGGCCGACCGCCCGGACCACAAGCCCCTGGTCCGCTGGCTACTGGCCAACCAGGTCGCACCCGCCGGCCCCGAAGCCGAGGAAGATCACAAGCCCAACGCCTGGTGGAAAGTCATGTGCCTGACCGGCGTCGACTATTTCTCCACCCTGTCATACCTTCCCGGTATCGCCGCCCTGGCCGCCGGTGCCCTGTCGCCGCTGGCCACCCTGCTCATTGTGGCCCTGACCCTGCTGGGCATGCTCCCCATGTACCGCCGGGTCGCGCAGGAGAGCCCGCACGGGCAGGGCTCGGTTGCCATGCTGGAGAAGCTGCTCCCGTTCTGGCGCGGCAAGTTCTTCGTCCTGCTGCTGCTCGGGTTCGTTGCGACCTCGTGGATCATCACCATCACCCTCTCCGGAGCCGACGCGACGGTGCACCTGCTCGAAAACCCGATCGTGCCTGCGGGATTGAAAGGCAGTGCCGTGATCATCACGGTGATCCTGCTGCTGATCCTGGGTGGGGTGTTCCTGCTCGGCTTCAACGAGGCCGTCGGCGTCGCCATTCCGCTTGTGGCCGTCTACCTGCTCCTGAACGCCGCGGTGGTCGCCGCAGGATTCGCCCATGTTCTCTCCGAACCGTCCCTGATCGCCGGCTGGACCGACCGGCTGCTCGCCAGCGCCGGCGGCGGCCCCATGGACCTGATCGGGCCCGCCGTCATCGCCTTCCCCCTGCTGGTCCTGGGCCTGTCCGGGTTCGAGACAGGCGTCTCGATGATGCCGCTGATCAAGGCCACCGGCGACAGCCCCGAGCAGGTCATGGCGTCCCGGGTCAGGAACACCCGCAAGCTGCTCACCACGGCGGCGGCCATCATGAGCGTCTACCTGATGTCCACCAGCTTCCTCACCACGGTCATGATCCCGGCCAAGGAGTTCGAGGAGGGCGGACAGGCCAACGGCCGCGCCCTGGCGTTCCTCGCCCACGACCTGTTCGGCGCCGGGTTCGGCACCGTTTACGACATTTCCAGCGCCCTGATCCTTTGGTTCGCCGGAGCCTCCGCCATGGCCGGACTCATCAACATCGTGCCCCGGTACCTGCCGGCCTACGGCATGGCGCCGGAATGGGGCCGGGCCGTCCGCCCGGTCGTCATCGTCTACACCGTGCTGAGCGTCGGCATCACCATCGCCTTCAACGCCGACGTCAACGCCCAGGCAGGTGCCTACGCCACCGGCATCCTGGCCATGATGGTATCCGGAGCCGTCGCCGTGACCGTCTCCGCGATCCGCCGGCACAGCCGCGCCGGAACCATCGGCTTCGGTGCGCTGACCCTGGTCCTGCTGTACGCGCTGGGCGCCAATGTCATCGAAAAGCCCGACGGCATCGCGATCTCGGCGTTCTTCATCGCCGGCATCATCGTCGTCTCGCTCATCTCCCGGGTCCAGCGCACCACCGAACTGCGGCTGGAAACCATCGAGTTCGACGAGGCAGCCCGGCAGTTCATCACCGATTCGATTGCCTTCGACGGGCAACTGAACGTCATCGCCAACAAGCGCCAAGCCGGTGACAAGGCTGAGTACGCGGACAAAGAGTACGAACAGCGCGGGCTGAACCCCGTCCCGGGCCCGGCGGATGTCATCTTCCTGGAAGTGGAAATCTCCGATCCTTCGGCGTTCAGCCACACGCTCCGGGTCGAAGGCGTCGAAGTGGACGGCTACCGGGTCCTGCGGGTGGAGTCCCCGGCCGTGCCGAACGCGATCGCGGCCGTCCTGCTGGCCATGCGCGACTCGACCGGCACGAAGCCCCAGTGCTACTTCGAGTGGTCCGAGGGCAACCCCGTCGGCCACCTCATGCGGTACCTGTTCCTGGGCGAGGGCGACACCGCGCCGCTGGTGCGCGAAATCCTCCGCGAGACCGAACCCGACCAGGCACTCCGGCCCGCCATCCACGTGGGCTAGGCAGAGCGCACTCTGACCACAACGAACAGCCCCGCCGGGATTTGAGCAGTCCAGATTCCGGCGGGGCTGTTCGCGCGTAGTCGGAGTCCGCGTCGTCTTCGGTCAGCACGCAGGCCCGTCACGTGTGCGTCGGGTCGACCCCAGGGTCGACGGCGGTAAGCAGCCCGGGCCTCAGACGTTGGCTGATTTCCCCCAAGGGCCGATCTGGTCCAGGGTGTATCCGTCCGGGTATGCCACGACGTTCATCCTTCCCGGCACAAATATGGGCTCGGTCGGCAAGGGACGCAACCTGGCCTTGAGGGAGCGGAACCGCAACACCGCGTTGAACGGTACGCGCAGCACTGCCGGGGCAGGTTTCAGGCCCAGGGCAAGAGCGACCTGGGGTTTGTCCATCATCAGCGCCAGGATGGTCGGGGTGAACCGGCGAAGCAGGGCGGGGATACGGCTGGCGAAGGCCGCGACGGTCGCATTGAACAGCATCGAGCCCTCGGGGCTCGGGCCCATGTTCCGGTCCTCGTATTCGTCCAGGAACCGTTCCGCCTCCGCGAAGGTGGCCGGGATACCCTCGAGCCCCATCTGCCGGCCCAGTTCGGCGTAGAAATCCGTGGCGGCCCGCTTCTCCAACTCCGTCAGCCGGCGCCAGCCGTGACGTTCGGTCCAGCGCAGCGGCAGGACAAGCAAGGTCATGAGGACGTAGACGAAGTCGTCCGGGGTGCCGGGCACCCCGTTGTGGACCCGGCGGAGCAGTTTGATCATGGCCTGGCTGCGTTCGTGCTCGAACCCGTTGGCGATGATCTCGTGGAGTACGATGCCGGTGTCGTAGGAGCGCTTCATCGGCCGGGATTTCATCTCTCCGGTCGCCGCCAGGGTCCTCGCTGTGGAGGGGATGGCGAAGTTGCGGTAATAGGCGACGAAGAAGCCCGAATGGATTTCAGTCTTGAAATCGAAGAGGACCATGTTCCGGTAGATCCCGTACATGTCCGTACCGCTCGGGCGTGTTCGGCGGGTCGGGTGCGTGAGGAGTTGCATGGCGGCTTTCTGTAGCTGTCGCAGGCTATGCCGGGGCGGGGGAGTTATGGAGCTTTGCTTCAACGGAGAGCAGGTAGCTGCGCTCCTCCGCGGTCAGGAAGGTCGCCGAAGTGCCCGCAGCAAGTTCAGCGTCCCGGATTTCGACAACCATCCGGTGCAGCCTGTCCTGTACCGGTGCCTGGGGGTCGGCCTCAAGGGTCCGGTCAAGCGACGTGCTCTTCAGCGCCTTGGACCAGATGGCCTCGACGCGTGCGAGGGTTTCGGTGTTCCGGCGGTGCAGGTTTTTGCGGGCAGCCCTGCCGGCAACCGCCGGGATCGTGAGCCCGGCGCCGGCCAGGACGGTCGCAACCAGTTCCAGCTGATGGTACGGGAAGCCAGGCCTGACCAGTACGGCCAGGAATGTCAGGTGCCGGGCCAACAGGGACAGACACATCTCGGCCATCACCAGGAAGCCCATGATGCAGCCGGCGCCCAGCATGGAGAAACCGACGCGGAACGGGCGGCTCATCCGCGGGACGTAGCGGAAGCAGATCACGGCAATTTCCGCGCTCATCGAACAGATGAAGAGGGTGAGCATCAGTGAGAACAGGAGAGCCGGGAAACGGTCCTCGTAGATGCCCCAGGCGGTGGTCGTGACGGTGGGTCCTGTGAGGAGGAAGAACGCGGTCTGCAGGCTCAGCGTGAGCGTCAAAGGCAGTGTCCGTGTCCACCAGGTCCGGCGGCCGCCGGCTTCCGGGGCGATGGCGGCGTATGCGGCGAGGCGCAGATACCAGAGAGAGATAATCATCAGGGAGTTCAGGACCAGTTTGACCAGGTTCATGCCGCCCAGGGCCGTATCGACGGGGACGTAGACAATCGGGGACATGAGCAAAGAGCCCACGCCTCCGTACACGGCACAGGAGAACACCAGGTCGCTCCGGCTGCGAAGCAGGGCGGGAATGCGGGCCCCGGCCAACAGGAACAGTGCCGCGGCCATGAGGAACTGCATCATCCGAAGACCGCCCCGAAGTTGCCCGGCTCCGCGTCCGGCTGCTGGTAGGAGCGGCGGATGCGGGCGGCAAGCCGGTCGGCAAGGAGTTCGGCCGTTACCTCGAGCTCGTCGGCGAAGTCGGTGCGTTTCAGGGCCGAGACGACGCGCTCCGGGTCGAGGTCCGGGAAGAAGACCTGGGCGTAGTCGTGCGAGAGGACTTCCTGCTCGTGGCGGAGGATCATGTGGGCGAACTCGTGCAGGACGATCTGCTGGCGGTGCACCTCTGACGCCGACTTGGCGTGGAGGATGAGGTCCAGGCCGTCCAGGCCGAACCACAGGCCACAGACCTTGTCGGTGGGGGTGCTGTCGATCGGCTTGATGACAATTGGACGCCCGCTCGCGGTCTCCAGGTGGCTCTGGATGGAACGCATGGAGACCGGCTCCTGCAGCCGCAGGCCTTCTTCCGCAGTCCGGGCCCGCGCTCGGGCGACGCTGTAGTCCATGGCGCTGATCCTTGGGATGGTCCGATAGGGGGCCGGAGTCCCTCCGACTCCAAGGAGGAGCGTATCAGCCCTGTTCAGAGGCCTTTCCGGCACCCGGCGTGTCGGAAGAAGTGACGTTCGTCTCCGCCAGCTGCTCGTCGATGAGGTCCCGGATCTGAAGGAGCGTCTCGGGTGACAGGCCGCCGAGTTGCCGGGCAGCGAAATTGCGGACCTTGTTGGCCCGCATGCTGGCCAGGAGGTCCAGCTGGGCTTCGACTTTCCGGGGCAGTTCGTCCTGGTCGTGCAGCAGGTAGTCGCGGTTCACGCCGAAAAACTTTGCGAGGTTCTGCAGGAGCTCGGTCTTCTTCACCTCGGGCCCGGACCCGGTGCGCATGTAGTGCCAGCGGGCGCGGGAGATCGGGGTGCCGGCCGTCTTCATGGCGGCGCTGACGTCGTTGAAGGTGATCTTATTCCCGGCGGCTTCCGAGGAATCCAGGAGAAGGTTCAGCTTCCTTGCGAGTGCCGCGCCCGGCCTGGAATCGACTGACGCGTCGTTCATCGCGCGGCTCCTTTTCTGCGGTCGAAGGGTGGATCCAGAAGACAATATCATCCGATTGGACATGTCCAATAATTTTGCATTACCCTCTGAAAACAGAATTGGACATGTCTATTTCTGCATCGGGGGGTACCGGGCCACGCCTCCGGTAACGCCTCCATAGTGGAGGCACGCAGCCTAAGGGTTGCCCGTCAGGGGAGCCACGCTCCGGCTGACGCCACGACGGCCGCATTCCTGCAGGAGCTTTTGGGGGGCCGGCAGGGATGCGGTCTTTTGGTTGGCCCGGCCGCGGCGGCTCAGCACCCTTGTACCGGCAAGCGCACAGCGGCTCAGCGGGTCGTTAGTCCTTGGACTTCCGGCCTCGGGCCCGTCGAGCTGCCCAAACCACGAAGACGACGATGAACGCGACGGGCAACAGCACCAGCGGGTTCCAGCCTCTAACTGTCATTTGTCATCCCTCGATCTGCTTGCAAGTCTCTTGCGCAGACTCTACGCCGGCGGCCACGGGGCGAGAACGCTGCGCGGCCATCCTCTGGCGGGCACGTCCGGTGGGCTCCGGGCCGGGGCAGCGGGTATTGGTATTCAGCGGCAGCGGGGGCGAAGCCGCGGCCCGTCGGCGGGGAAGCAGAAAAAAACCCCTGGAATCCGTGGATTCCAGGGGTTTTCCCTTGTGCGCGGAGGGGGACTTGAACCCCCACCCCCTTTCGAGGACTAGCACCTCAAGCTAGCGCGTCTGCCATTCCGCCACCCGCGCAGGTGGTAATTCCGAGTTCGTTTCGCCTTTCAGCGTTTTGCTTTTCTCGGAAGCAGCGAGAAAGACTCTAGCACGACTTTTCCGGAAACAAATAATCGGGGTCCGCGGGGGTGGTGTGGGTAGGCTGAAGCAAGCAATTGAGCCACCCGCCACGAGGAGCCGCTATGACTGACACCCGGACCGAAACCAGGCCAGAGGATGAGGTCGTCAGGATCTGCCAGGAGCTGATCCGGATCGACACGTCCAACTACGGCGACGGCTCCGGCCCCGGTGAACGCGCGGCCGCCGAATACACCGCCGGGCTCATGGCCGAAGTCGGGCTGGACGCCGAAATCTTCGAGGCAGCCCCCGGCCGCGCCAGCGTGGTCACCCGGCTGGCGGGGGAGGACCCCTCCGCCAGCGCACTGGTGGTCCACGGCCACCTGGACGTCGTCCCGGCCCTGCGCGAACAGTGGTCGGTTGACCCCTTCGGCGCCGAACTGAAGGACGGCCTGATCTGGGGACGCGGCGCCGTGGACATGAAGGACATGGACGCCATGATCCTGTCCGTGCTGCGCAACTTCGCCCGCACGGGGCGCAAACCCAAGCGCGACCTCATCTTCGCGTTCTTCGCCGACGAGGAAGCCGGCGGCACCTACGGCGCCCGCTACGCCGTCGAGAAGCGGCCCGAACTCTTTAAGGGCGCCACGGAGGCGATCTCCGAAGTCGGCGGCTTCTCCGCCACCATCGGCGGCCAGCGCACCTATCTGCTCCAGACGGCGGAAAAGGGCCTCTCCTGGCTCCGCCTGGTGGCCCACGGCCGCGCGGGCCACGGCTCCCAGATCAACACCGACAACGCCGTGACCAGGCTTGCCGGCGCGGTATCCCGGATTGGTGCCTATAACTGGCCGATCGAGCTCACGCCGACCACGCGGCAGTTCCTCGACGGCGTTACCGAACTCACCGGGGTCGAATTCGATCCCGACGATCCGGAGAAGATCCTCAAGGAACTCGGCACGGTGGCCCGCTTTGTCGGCGCCACACTGCAGAACACCACCAACCCCACCCTGCTCAAAGGCGGCTACAAGCACAACGTCATTCCGGAATCGGCCGAGGCCCTCATCGACTGCCGGACCCTGCCCGGGCAGGAACAGCAGGTGCTGGAAATCGTGCGCGAACTCGCCGGCACCGGAGTGGACATCAGCTACGTGCACAACGACGTCTCGCTGGAGGTGCCGTTCGCCGGCAACCTCGTCGATTCGATGATCGATGCCCTGCATTCCGAGGATCCGGGCGCCAAGGTGCTGCCGTACACGCTCTCCGGCGGGACCGACAACAAGTCCCTGAGCCGGCTCGGCATCACCGGCTATGGCTTCGCCCCGTTGATGCTGCCGGACGAGCTCGACTTCACCGGCATGTTCCACGGCGTCGACGAACGGGTCCCGGCGGATTCCCTGAAATTCGGCGCACGGGTGCTGGACACCCTGCTCACCAACTACTGAGCGGACACCGCCTGCCATGACGCCCGAGGACATCCTGAGTGGTCCGCTGCTGGAACGGATCCGCGGCCGCGCCGCCGGCTACGACCGCGACAACGCCTTCTTCCACGAGGACCTCGCGGATCTCACGGCGGCCGGCTACCTGAAAATTTTCGTCCCGGTGATCGACGGCGGACTCGGACTCGGGCTTGCGGAAGCGGCGCAGCTGCAACGCCGGCTGGCGACCGCGGCGCCGGCCACGGCGCTGGCCGTCAACATGCACCTGGTGTGGACCGGCGTCGCCCACGTCCTTGCCGCCCGCGGTGACTCCTCGCTGGATTTCATCCTCCACGAGGCGGCACAGGGTGAGGTCTTCGCCTTCGGCAATTCGGAGGCAGGCAACGACTCCGTGCTGTTCGATTCCCGCACGGAGGCCGTCCCGCTGCCCGGCGGCGGCTACAGCTTCACGGGCCGCAAGATCTTCACCAGCCTGTCACCGGCGTGGACCCGTCTGGGCATCTTCGGGAAGGACGCCAACGCCGCGGACGGCGCCGGAGAACTGGTCCACGGGTTCATCACCCGGGAAACCCCCGGCTACGAGATTTTGCCCGACTGGGACACGCTCGGCATGCGGGCCAGCCAGTCCAACACGACCCTCCTGGAGGGCGCCGTCGTCCCGGCCGGACGGATTTTCCGGAAACTGCCGGTGGGCCCAAACGCCGACCCCCTGATCTTCGCGATCTTCGCCTGCTTCGAGACGCTCCTCGCCGCGGTGTACACCGGAATCGGCGAACGGGCCCTCACGCTCGGGGTGGAAGCGGTGCAGCGCCGGACATCGTTCAAGAACGGCGGCCGCAGCTACGCCCAGGACCCGGACATCCGCTGGAAGGTGGCGGAGGCGGCGATGGCCATGGATGCGCTCTACCCGCAGCTGTCCTCCGTAGCGGCCGACGTCGACGCCCTCGCGGACCACGGCAGCCAATGGTTCCCCCGGCTCGTGGGGCTCAAGGTCCGGGCCACGGAGACGGCGCGCACCGTGGTGGACCTCGCCATCCGGGTATCCGGCGGCTCCAGCTACTTCCGCGGCTCCGAGCTGGAGCGGCTGTACCGGGACGTGCTCGCCGGCATGTTCCACCCATCAGATGACGAGTCGGCGCACAATACCGTGGCGAACGCCTGGCTGGGCCCGCTGGAGACACCCTAGAGGGCCCAGGACTCCCCGTGGCGTTCGTGGCTGCCGATACCGGCCGATGCGCGGCCGGGATCCGTGTGCGGCCTAGACGGTGCGCTGGACCTGGATGACTTTCCGGCGCAGCCAGAAACGCCGCCCGCCGCCCACGTAGAGGCGGCTGCGTTCCAGTTCCCATTTGCCGTACTCGGAATGCTCCACGAGCCGGCGGCGGGCCTCGGGGAGCGAATCCTCAGGACCGACCGTCAGAACGAGGTACTCGTACTGCTTGACATAGTCCCGTTCCCGCCGGACCGAGCTGCTCAGAAAATGTTCTTTCATTGCTCTCCATTTTCGTCTTTTTCCGACTAACGTGAAGTCATGAGCATCGATCCGCGTGTCGCGCTTCAGTCCCTGACCTCTGCACTGGAAGAACACCTGGCGGCGGCCTCCGCCCGCAGAAGTGACGGGGATCCCGCGGTCGAGGCGGCGTTCTTCGCCGTTGCCGATGCCTTTGAAGTCTACGACGACGCCCTGTATGAGGCGTATGGGGAAGTGACACCGCTCGAAGTGATCGACGGCGACGAAGACGGCGACGAAGACGGCGACGAAGACGATGTCGACGACGAAGAGGACCTCGAGATCCTCGAGAATTCGGAGAACTAGGGGGACCTGCGGATCTCCGCGGCCTCAGCCGGGGTCGGACACGTCTTCGAGCGCCTGCGCGATCTCCGGCGGCAGCGGCGCGAGCGCCGAATCCAGGATCTCCTTGAGCTGAACCGGTGTCCGGGGGCCGACGACGGCGGTTGCCACCCCCTGTTGGGACAACAGCCAGCTCAGCGACACGTCCAGGGCAGTCCGGCCGAGCCCCTTCGCCGCCATGGCGACGGCTTCCACCACGCTGGACGCCCGTCCCTCGAGATAGGGTTCCACGTACGTCGCCAACCGCTGGTTGGCGGCCCGGGAATCAGCCGGGATGTGGCCGCGGTATTTGCCGCTCAGGACGCCGCGTCCCATCGGAGCCCAGGCCATCAGGCCCAGCCCCGCGTCCTCGATGGCCGGAATGAGTTCAATCTCCGCGTTGCGCTGCAGGAGCGAGTATTCGGACTGGTTGGCCACGAGGGGGAAGCCCGCGATTGCGGCGGCCTTTGCAGTCTGCCAGCCGTTGAAATTGGAGACACCGGCGTAACGCGCCCGGCCGGACCGCACCGCATGGTCCAGCGCTGACAGGGTTTCCTCCAGCGGAACATTCGGATCCCACGCGTGCGCGAACCAGAGATCCACGTAATCGGTTCCCATCCGGGCCAGGCTCGCGTCCAGCCCGGAGAGCATCCCGTTGCGGGAGGTGTCGACGCTGCGGCGCCCGTCCGCCGTCGTCAGTCCGGCCTTCGTGGAGATCACCACTTCGGAGCGCGCCACGACGTCGCCCAGTATTCCGCCGAGCATCGCCTCGGCCTGCCCGTCGGCGTAGGACGCCGCCGTATCGATCAGGGTTCCGCCGGCATCGACGAAGGAGCGCACCAGGGCGGCGGCATCCTGTTCCTCGGTTTCCCTGGCCCAGGACATGGTGCCGAGGGATAGGGCGGACACGCGCAACCCACTGTTGCCGACATAACGCTGCTGCATGTCAGCTAGCTTACGGGGTCGGGCTGCTTCGTAACGTAGGGTCTATAAACGTGAACTGGATACAAGCGGCTCTGTTGGGCCTGGTACAGGGGCTGACCGAGTTCCTCCCGATTTCCTCGAGCGCCCATCTGCGGATTGTCGGCGCCTTCCTCCCGGAAGCGTCCGATCCCGGCGCCGCCTTCACGGCCATCACGCAGCTGGGCACCGAGACGGCGGTGATCGTCTATTTCTGGCGCGACATCCTGCGGATCATCCGTGCCTGGGCCGGTTCGCTGACCGGCAAAGTGTCCCGGCGGGACCCGGATGCGCGCATGGGCTGGCTGGTGATCCTGGGCAGCATCCCGATCATCGTCCTGGGCCTGCTGTTCCAGGACCAGATCGAATCGGTACTCCGCAGCCTGTGGGGCGTCGCGACCATGCTGATTATCTTCGGCATGGTCCTCGCGGTGGCCGACACCATCGGCCGGCAGGACCGTGAACTGACGCAGCTGACCTACAAACATGGGCTCTATTACGGACTGGCGCAGGCCCTGGCCCTTTTCCCCGGTGTGTCCCGCTCCGGCGGCACGATCAGCGCCGGGCTCCTGATGGGTTACACCCGTGAGGCGGCGGCCCGCTACTCCTTCCTGCTGGCAATCCCTGCCGTTTTCGGCAGCGGCCTGTACCAGCTGTACAAGGTGGTCTCCAAGGAAGGCATCACCGGCCCGTACGGTCTCCCGGAAACCGCCCTGGCCACCGTGATCGCCTTCATTGTGGGTTACGTCATCATCGGCTGGTTCCTGAAATACGTCTCCACCCGCGGCTACCGGCTCTTCGTCTGGTACCGGATCATCCTGGGAATGTCCCTGTTCCTGCTGCTCGGTTTCAATGTCATCAGTGCCTAGCACTAGGCTTGGTCTGTGAAATCTTGGACCTCCCGCCCTGTTGCCCAGCTCCCCGGCAGCATGCCCGCCCTGAGCCTCTTCGATACCGCCAAGGGCGGAATTGTGACCCTGGAGGCCACGGGTGAGCAGTCCATGTATGTCTGCGGCATCACCCCTTATGACGCCACGCACATGGGCCACGCGGCCAGCTATGTCGCCTTCGACCTCCTCAACCGCGCGTGGCGGGACGGCGGCCAGCACGTCGCCTACGTCCAGAACGTGACCGACGTCGACGATCCCCTCCTGGAGCGCGCCACGGCCACAGGCGTCGACTGGCGCGACCTCGCCGCGAGCCAAATCGAGCTGTTCCAGACCGACATGGAGGCCCTGAACGTCCTCGCCCCGGACCACTACATCGGTGCCGTTGAGGCCGTTCCCCTGATCGTTCCCGCCATCGAGCGCCTGCTGCGCAACGGACTCGCGTACCGCGTCCCCGGCGCCGGCGGCGAGCCCGACGGCGACGTCTACTACGACGTCGAAGCCGCCGGGAAGCACTCGACGGACGACGTCGACGCCTGGACCCTGGGATCCATTTCCGGACTCTCCGACGCCGAAATGCTGGAACTCTTCGCCGAACGCGGCGGCGACCCTGGCCGGGCCGGGAAGCGCCAGGCGCTGGATCCGCTGCTCTGGCGGGTTGCCCGCGAGGGCGAGCCCAGCTGGCCCGGTGGCGAACTGGGGGAGGGCCGGCCCGGCTGGCACGTCGAATGCACCGTGATCGCCCAGGAGTACCTGCCCAAGCCGTTTACCGTCCAGGGCGGCGGCTCGGACCTTATTTTCCCGCACCACGAAATGGGCGCCGGCCACGCGTACTCGCTGGCGGGCGTGCCGCTGGCCCGCCACTTCGCGCACGCGGGCATGGTGGGCCTCGACGGGGAGAAGATGAGCAAGTCCAAGGGCAATCTTGTCCTGGTTTCCAGGCTCCGGGCTGACGGGGAAGAACCTGCCGCGATCCGCCTCGCGATCCTGGCCCACCACTACCGCACGGACTGGTCCTGGACCGCCGCCGGATTCGCCGAGGCCAAAGACCGGCTCCGCACCTGGCGCGAGGCCCTCGCCGTGGCGCCGGAAGGCTCCGCCGCGGCCCTGCTTGGCAGGCTGCGGACCGAACTGGCCAACGACCTGAACGCGCCCGGCGCACTCGCCGCTGTCGATGCCTGGGCCAAGACCGCCCTGGCAGCCCCGGGGGAGGCCTCGGCCACGGACGCCGCGCTGGTGAGCGACGCCGTCAACGCCCTGCTCGGCGTCGAACTCTAACCGGTTTTCGGTCGGCCCGGAGGAAGATCCCAAAACCCAGCGGCCGTCTCCACGGTGGCTGCGTCGGCCGGTCAGGACGAAGCGGCTTCGATGATCTTCTCGTCGCCCTCGTTCACGGCTTTGACGACGGCGTCGTAGTCACCACTGTCGACAGCCTTGCTGACCTTCTTGGTGGCCTTGCTGATCGCCTTGTCGACGCGGTCGAGGTAGAGGTCATCGACGATGGCAACGATCGCCGAGGAGCCCGGCGGCAGAAACTCCTCCGCGTTGACGCCGATGGACTTCTCCTCGTGCCGCTTCCTGATGGCACCCACACCGGCGCCGATCCCGGCACCGATCACGCCGGACAGCAGCAGTGGCGGAGCGAACAGTCCGACCACCAGCCCGCCGACTGCGCCGGCCTTGGTGCCCCCGGCGACCAGTCCGCCGCCGTGCTCCTTGACCTCGGTCTTGCCCGAGGAGTCACGCGACAGGACGACGGCAGCCGCGACGGCCGCGTCGTCCAAGCCCTTGATCGCCTTGAAATCCTCTGCCGCCGAGCCCTCGTCGGCGTACGACGACACGAACAAGATGTAGTTGTGATCTGTCATGGTGTGCCCTCCACTCGGTGTTGGCCGGCGTCGCGGCCAGGTCCAACTCTCGCCGCGACAGGCGGCCGCCGGCAGGGTCATAAGACTCTGGTCCGGGGGAAGACCCCCATAGGGGAAGTGCGCGGGAAAGGTGGGAGGGGGAAGGGGGAGGGAAACGCGGGACGCGGGCTAGGGCTTGTCCTTGCCCCGGCGCTTGAGGTAGCGCTCAAATTCGCGGGCTATCGATTCACCGCTGGCCTCCGGAAGGTCGGCGGTGTCCTTGGCCTCCTCCAGCTGGCGCACATACGCCGCAATTTCCGGATCCTCTGTAGCGAGCTCGTCCACGCCGCGTTCCCACGCGTCGGCCTCCTCCACGAGTTCCGTGGTGTCCAGCGGGACCTGGAGCAGCTCTTCGACCCGGTGCAGCAGGGCCAGCTGCGCCTTCGGCGACGGGGCCTGGGCTACATAGTGCGGCACGGCCGCCCAGAGCGACACGGTCGGGAGCCCGGCCAGCAGGGCCACCTCGCCGAGCACGCCCACAATCCCTACCGGGCCCTCGTACTGCGAGGCCTCCAGGTCCATCCGCTCACGCAGGGCGGCGTCGTCCGTGGAGGTGCTGACCGGAATGGGCCGGCTGTGCGGCACGTCAGCCAGCAGCGCACCGACCAGGATGACGTAGTCGACATGCAGCGCCTCGGCATGTACCAGCAGTTCGGCGGTGTAGGCACGCCACTTGTAGGACGGCTCGGTGCCCTGGACGAAGATGGCGTCCACATTCGAGTCGGGGACGCTGGCCTTGAAGATCCGCGTGGACGGCCACTTGATCTTCCGCTCACCGGCCGCTGTCCGCCGGATCGTGGGCCGGGTGAACTGGAAGTCGTAGTACTCGTCGGCGTCGATCGCCCCGACCTTCTTGCCGCCCCAGAGCTTGTTCAGGTAGCGCAGGGCATCGCTGGCGGCCTCTCCGGCGTCGTTCCAGCCTTCGAAGGCCGCGAGCATGACGGTGATGCGCCGGCCCTCGGGGACTGGCTGCAGCAGCCGCTCCGGCTCGGAGACGGCGCCTGGTTCGGTGGGGTCTGCCTCGAAGCTGTTCATGCCATCACCCTACGTCCAAGAACCCGCCGCGCGCAGGCAATCGCGCGCCAAGGAACCGCAATTTCCGCCCGAAATCCCAGGGTCAGGCGCGCGGAATTCGCCGTAGGCGTAGCGCGGGCGCCCGGCCGCGGGCTTCCCCGTAGACTGGAAGGCATGCGATCCTCAGCTTCCCGGCCCCTCCTTAAAGCAGCGCTCTGGGACATGGATGGCACCATTGTCGACACCGAGCCCTACTGGATCGCAGCCGAACACGCACTCGTCGAAGCCCACGGCGGACAATGGTCCCACGAACAGGCCATGCAGCTCGTGGGACAGTCCCTGATGTTTTCCGCGGGAATCCTGCAGGAAGCCGGCGTGGCCCTGGAACGGCGCGAGATCATCGACACCCTCACGGGCCACGTGATCAGCCAGGTCCGGAGCTCCATTCCCTGGCGGCCCGGGGCCCGCGAACTGCTCGACGAACTCTACAACGCCGGCGTCCGTTGCGCCCTTGTCACCATGTCCGAGGCCCCGCTGGCCCGGGAGATCGTTGCGAGCCTGCCCGCGCCCTACTTCGAGTTCCTCGTCACGGGAGACACTGTGACCCAGGGCAAGCCGCACCCGGAGGCTTACCTCACGGCCGTTGAGCTCCTGCAGCAGCAGGATCCCGAGCTCGGCCTGCACCACTGCGTGGCCCTGGAAGATTCCGTGCCGGGTGTCGCCGCCGCCGTGGCCTCCGGCGTCGTCACGGTCGCCATCCCGCACATCCTGCCCCTCCCGCACGATCCCCGCCGCGCCACCTGGAACACCCTGGAGGGCAGGACAGTCGCTGACCTGGAGGAGCTCGTGGCCCTGCGGCACGCCTTCCCGGACGCTACCTTCGGCGCCGCCGCGGACCCAACCGGCCACTTAAGCACGGTCTCGACTACGGTCTCGACCACACTCTCGACCGCGGGCCACGCCCGTGGCTGACACCGGCAGCCAGGGGCAACCCGGCAGGACTCCCGCGAACCGCCGGGAAGGGATCCCGCTGGGCCGGATCGCTGGCATTCCGGTATTTCTGGCGTATTCCTGGTTCATCATCGCGGCCTTCACGGTGATCGCCTACGGGCCGGTCCTGCAGAGCAACAATCCGCGCCTCGGCGTCACCGCTTTCTTCGTCGCCTTCGCCTACGCGCTGCTGCTCCTGATTTCCGTGCTGGCCCATGAACTCGCGCACGCGCTGACCGCGAAGCTGTTCCACTGGCCCACGGAGAAAATTGTCCTCAACCTCTGGGGCGGCCACACCCAGTTCCAGAGCTTCACGGCCTCACCCGGCCGCTCCGTCCTGGTGGCGATGGCCGGCCCGGCCGCGAACTTCGTCCTTGCCGGCGCAGCCTGGCTCCCGCTTGCGTACGGCAACCTGAACGGCGTGGCCGACATCCTGGCCAACATCTTCGTCTGGGCCAACCTGCTGATCGGCATCTTCAACGTCCTTCCCGGCCTTCCGCTGGACGGCGGCCGGCTGGTCGAATCCGCCGTGTGGAAAGCCACCGGCAGCCAGGAGAAGGGCACAATTGCGGCAGGCTGGGCGGGCCGGATCATCGTGATCGCCCTCGCCCTGTGGTTCATAGTCCTGCCGCTGGTCAGCGGCGCACGTCCGGATATTTCCTTCACCCTCATCACCGCCCTGGTGGGCAGCTTCCTGTGGATGGGGGCGTCGGCCGCGATCCAGCAGGCCCGCCTGCGGGGCCGGCTGCACCTCGTCGACGCCGCGGCCCTCGCCGAACCCGCCCTCGGCCTTCCGGAAACCGCCACGGTCGCGGACCTCCTGGACCGGGCGCCGGCAGGAAAGCCCGCCGTGGTGCTGTGCGACCGGGACGGCCGTCCCGTGGCCATCGTCGACGCCGGCGCCGCAGCCAGTGTGCCTGCCGGACTGGCCGCAGCGACCGCCCTGACCGCGGTCTCCTACCCCCTTGGCGCGGGCGCCTATGTCCCCGAATGGTCCAAGGGCCAGGAGCTCGTCCAGTACCTGGCCCAGCTCGAGGGCCAGGAGTACGCGGTGGTGAACCGCGAGGGCGCCGTCACCGGGCTGCTGCGCCAGTCCGCCGTCGTCCGGGCCATAACGGGCAAGTACCGGAACGAACGCCAGAACCAGGGGCAGAACCGGTAGAGTTACTGGGCGGTCGTGAATTTCCGGCCCCCACGCGCAAGGACCGGTGCCCGCCGGCATGTCCGCGGCCACACAGCTTTACAGGAGCGAGGAACATCTTCATGAGCAGCGACACCGCCGCAGGCACTAACACTGCCAACACCACCGCCGCCGCCGCAGGCACCGACACTCCCGCCGCCGGGGGCAGCACTGCCGCCAGCGCTAATGGTGCCACCGGCGCCGCGCGCCGCCGCGGACCCTTCCGCGAAGGCGAACGCGTCCAGCTCACGGACGAGCGCGGCCGCATGAACACGATCACCCTCGAAGTCGGCGGGGCCTTCCACACCCACCGGGGCTTCCTGAACCATGACGAGATCATCGGCAAGCCCGACGGCTCAGTGGTGGTCAACAACGTCGGACAGCAGTACCAGACGCTGCGTCCGCTGCTCTCGGACTTCGTGCTCTCGATGCCCCGCGGCGCGGCCGTCGTCTACCCCAAGGACGCCGGCCAGATCGTGACCATGGCGGACATCTTCCCGGGCGCACGCGTTGTCGAAGCCGGTGTCGGCTCGGGCGCCCTGTCCATCTCCCTGCTGCGCGCGGTGGGGGACAACGGCTACCTGCATTCCTTCGAACGCCGCCAGGAGTTCGCGGACATCGCCCGCGGCAACGTCGAGACCATCTTCGGCGGACCGCACCCGGCCTGGAAGATCTCCCTTGGCGACTTCCAGGAGGAAGTGGTGCGCACCGAGGAACCCGGCTCCGTGGACCGCGTGGTCCTGGACATGCTCGCGCCGTGGGAATGCCTCGACGCCGTCGCCACCGTCCTGGCCCCCGGCGGCGTGTGGATCAATTATGTCGCGACTGTGACGCAGCTTTCGCGGACAGCCGAAGCCATCCGCGCGGACGGACGCTTCACCGAACCCGACGCGTGGGAATCCATGGTCCGCGGCTGGCATCTCGAAGGCCTGGCCGTCCGCCCGGACCACCGCATGGTCGCCCACACGGGTTTCCTGCTGGTAACCCGCCGCCTCGCCGACGGCGTCACGGGCATTTCGGTAAAGCGCCGCCCCTCCAAGACCGACTTTAACGAAGAAGACGTCAACGCCTGGACCCCGGGCGCTGTGGGCGAGCGTGCGGTCTCGGACAAAAAGCTGCGCCGCGCCGCCCGCGACGCAATCGCCGGAACGAACGTCGTCGACGCCCCGGAGATAACGAACTAGGCAGCATATTTCGGATGTCTCCAGCGGCACCCGCCTTCTTAGGGCTATGGTCTTAACAGAAGAGCAGGAAGGGGCTGATGCACGATGGAGACTCCGAATACTGACCCGGGCCGCACACCGGCCGAGGACGCAGCGGATGCTGCCGCCCGCACGGATGCGGCCCGCGCCGCAGCCGGCGAGGGTGACCGGTATGCCGCCAATGAACTGTCCGTCGCCGAGCGGCAGGTCAACATCCTCCGGGACAAGCTCCGCCACATTGACCGCCAGCTCGCCGCCGCGACGCAGAACAACTCCAAACTGGTCAGCATGCTGGAAACGGCCAAGGCCGAGATCCTTCGGCTGAAAAACGCCCTCGACCAGGAGGGACAGCCGCCGTACAGCTTCGGCACCATCCTCCAGCTCAACCCCAAACGGCAGCCGACAGCCGGGAACAGCGGCCAGGCGGCCACGGAGGAATCCGTGGATATCTTCAACGCCGGCCGCAAGATGCGGGTTGGGATCAGCCCGCTGGTCAACATCAGCCAGCTCGCCGTCGGGCAGGAAGTCCTGCTCAACGAGGCCCTGATGGTGGTCGCCGGACTCGGCTACGAGCGGGCCGGGGACCTCGTCACGCTCAAGGAAATGCTGGGGCCTGACCGTGCGCTGGTGGTGGGCCGCGCCGACGAGGAGCGGGTCATCCGGCTCTCCGGTGCCCTGCTCGCCCAGCGGCTCCGGGTCGGCGACGCGCTCTCGATTGATTCCCGGACCGGGTACGCGCTGGAAAAGATCCCGCGCTCGGAAGTGGAGAACCTCGTGCTCGAGGAAGTCCCGGACATCACCTACCAGGACATCGGCGGACTGGGCCCGCAGATCGAACAGATCCGCGACGCCGTCGAACTGCCCTTCCTGCACCCGGACCTGTACCGGGAGCACGGGCTGAAGGCGCCCAAGGGCATCCTGCTGTACGGCCCGCCCGGCTGCGGCAAGACCCTGATCGCCAAGGCCGTGGCCAACTCGCTGGCCGCCCGGGCCGCCGAGCGCGCCGGCAAGACGGACATGAAGAGCTACTTCCTGAACATCAAGGGACCCGAGCTGCTCGATAAGTACGTCGGCGAGACCGAACGCCACATCCGCCTGATCTTCGCGCGCGCCCGGGAAAAGGCGTCCGAGGGCAGCCCGGTGGTGGTGTTCTTCGACGAAATGGACTCGCTGTTCCGCACCCGTGGCACCGGCATTTCCTCCGACGTCGAAACCACCATCGTCCCGCAGCTCCTCAGCGAGATCGACGGCGTCGAACGGCTGGACAACGTGATCGTGATCGGCGCCTCGAACCGGGAAGACATGATCGATCCGGCGATCCTGCGCCCGGGCCGGCTGGACGTGAAGGTGAAGATCCAGCGCCCCGACGCCGAGGCCGCGGCCGACATCTTCAACAAGTACATCACCACGGACCTGCCCTTCCACGAGTCCGACCTCGGCGAGCACAACGGCGACGTGCAGGCGACCGTGGACGCCATGGTCCAGCGCACCGTCGAGGCGATGTACTCCACCGAGAAGTCCAACGAATACCTCGAGGTCACCTACGCCAACGGCGACACCGAAATGCTCTACTTCAAGGACTTCAACTCCGGCGCCGTGGTGCAGAACGTCGTGGACCGGGCCAAGAAGTACGCCATCAAGGACCTGTTGACCATCGGCCAGAAGGGCCTTCGGATCGACCACCTGCTCCGGGCGGTCGTGGACGAGTTCCGTGAACACGAGGACATGCCCAACACCACCAACCCGGACGATTGGGCACGCATCTCCGGCAAGAAGGGCGAGCGCATCACGTACATCCGCACCATCGTCCAGGGCAAGGCCGGCCAGGAGCCCGGGAAGTCCATCGAGACGATGCCCAGCACAGGCCAGTACCTGTGACGGCTGTTGTCCCCGGCAAGCCCGCCGACACCGCGGGCGGGCTGCCGGTCGGCGGGGCGATGCGGGTCATGGGATCGGAGACCGAATACGGCATCCACGCGCCCTCGGCCCCGGGAGCCAACGCCACGATGATGTCAGCCCGGGTCATTCAGGCGTACGCGCAGGTGACCCGGCAGCGGGCCGCCGGCGGCGCCGAGACCCGGTGGGACTACACGGACGAGGAACCGCTGCACGACGCCCGCGGCTGGACCTTGGAGCGCAGCAGCGCGGACCCGGAACAACTCACCGACCAGCCTCCCGTCCTCGACGCCGAGGCGATCGCCCTCGCCTACGGGCGGCAGGAACTCGAGGCCGACGGCGAGGACGAGTCCGGCACGCTGCTGATGAACATGGTGCTGGGCAACGGCGCACGGTTGTACGTGGACCACGCCCACCCGGAGTATTCCAGCCCCGAGGTGACCAACCCCCGCGCCGCCGTCACGTGGGACGCCGCCGGCGACCTCGTGGCACTGGCCGCGGTCCGGCGCCTCGCTGCGGATCCCGAACTGCCGCCCATCAACCTGTACAAGAACAACACGGACAACAAGTCGGTCTCCTACGGCTCGCACGAGAACTACCTGATGCCCCGCTCGGTGCCGTTCGGCGAAATCGTGCGCGGCCTCACACCGTTTTTCGTCACCCGGCAGATCATTTGCGGTGCCGGACGGGTGGGCCTCGGGCAGGACAGCGCCCGGGCCGGCTACCAGATCAGCCAGCGCGCTGACTTCTTCGAAACCGAAGTGGGCCTGGAAACCACCATCCGCCGCCCCATCATCAACACCCGGGACGAGCCCCACGCCACCGCGGACAAATACCGCAGGCTGCACGTCATCATCGGCGACGCCAACCTCAGCCAGGCCTCCAACTTCCTCAAGTTCGGCACCACCGCGATGGTCCTGAGCCTGATCGAGGCCGGGCTGGCGCCGCGGATCGAAGTTCATGAGCCCGTCGCCGCGCTGCAGGCCGTCAGCCACGACACCTCGCTCACCGGGTTGCTGCGCCTGGGCGACGGCCGGCGGATCAGCGCCCTGGACCTCCAGTGGATCTATTTCGAGGCCGCCTCCAAGCACGCGCAGGACACCGGCGTCGCGGACGCCGTGGACGGTGACGGCCACACCCACGAGGTCCTGGAGCGGTGGTCCGCCACGCTGAGCGAACTCGGCGGTGACCGGGCGGCGGCCGCATCCTCAGTCGAGTGGCTCGCCAAACTGTCCCTGCTCGAGGGCTACCGCCAGCGTGACGGCCTGGGCTGGGACAACGCACGGCTGGGCCTCGTGGATCTGCAGTGGGCCGACATCCGCCCCGAAAAAGGGCTCTACTACCGGCTGCTGGCGCGCGACCGGATGCACCGAATCGTCGACGACGCCGCGATTGCCCGTGCGGTGACCGAACCGCCGTCGGACACGCGGGCGTACTTCCGCGGGCGCTGCGTCAGCAGGTTCGGTGCAGACCTCGCGGGGGCCAGCTGGGACTCGGTGATCTTCGATGTCCCCGGCCGAGGCAGGCTCCAGCGGGTCCCTACCCGCGAGCCGCTGCGCGGGACCGAAGCCCTCACCGGCGGCCTGTTTGCCCGGCACCGGGAGGCCGGGACGTTCCTGGCGGAACTGCTCGGGCTCAGCCCCGGTTCCTGAAAACAAAGCCCCCCGCGGGCGCCCCGGGCGTGGCACTATTGCTACAGGATGTCCCTTAGGAGAAAAGGGACGGACATGAAGGAGAAAACAATGGCAGGCCAGGAGCAGCAGCAGCCGCAGTCGCGGGACACCGAGGTTGACGAGGACGTCCCCGCCGCGCCGCCGGCCCCGGCGGACGCCCAGGCGTCGGCAGCCACCCAGGGCGTCGATGATCTCCTCGATGAGATCGACGGCGTGCTGGAGTCCAACGCCGAGGAGTTCGTCCGCGCATTCGTCCAAAAGGGCGGCCAATAGGAGCGCCGCCGGCCGCCGGATGAGGGCGGCGGGAGGGGCTAAGAGCCGGAAGAGTCGTTGATCCACCACGTTGAGGGAGAGCGTTAGTGCAGGAAACAACAGCCAACCGAGTAGCAGCCAACGCGACGTCCTCATTCACCGAGCATCTGCAGCGCGAACGGCCCGATTTGATGCCCTTCGGCCAAGTGCCTTTCAACCAGTTGCCTGCCGGCGGGCCGGGAGCACCGCTGCAGGCCCCGCACGGGACGACGATCGTGGCGATGACCTATGCCGGGGGAGTGCTGATGGCCGGGGACCGCCGCGCCACCATGGGCAACGTGATCGCGAGCCGGCACATCGAGAAGGTCTTTCCCGCCGACCAGTATTCAGTGCTGGGCATTGCCGGGACCGCCGGCATCGCCCTGGACATCACCAGGCTGTTTCAGGTTGAACTCGAACACTACGAGAAGATCGAGGGCACGCTCCTGAGCCTGGACGGCAAGGCGAACCGGCTCGGCGCCATGGTCCGCGGCAACCTGCCCATGGCCATGCAGGGCCTCGCCGTCGTGCCCCTGTTCGCAGGATTCGACCGGCCCGCAGGTTTCGGCCGGCTCTTCTCCTACGACGTCACCGGCGGCCGCTACGAGGAACAGGAGCACCACGCGGTGGGATCCGGCTCGATGTTCGCCCGCGGCGCGCTGAAGAAACTCTGGCGTCCCGGCCTCTCGGAGCAGGACGCCGTGGCGGTCGCCGTCGAGGCCCTGTACGACGCCGCCGACGACGACTCCGCCACCGGCGGCCCGGACCCCGTCCGGCAGCTATGGCCGGTGGTGTACATCGTGAACCGGACAGGTGCCTTCCGGGTACCGGACCGCGACCTTGCCGCCGTGGCCGGCCGCGTCATCGAATCCCGCACCGTCGCCCAGCGGGAGGCCTGAGATGACCCAGCAGTTCTATGTATCTCCCGAACAACTGATGAAGGACCGTGCGGACTTCGCACGGAAGGGCATCGCCCGCGGACGTTCGGTGGTGGTCATCAGTTGCCGGGACGGGATCGCCCTCGTGGCGGAGAACGCGTCCCCGTCGCTGCACAAGATCGGCGAGATCTACGACAAAATCGCGTTCGCGGCCGTCGGGAAGTACAACGAGTTTGAGAGCCTGCGGCAAGCCGGGGTGCGGTATGCCGATGTCCGGGGCTATTCCTACGACCGCGAGGACGTCACGGCCCGCGGCCTCGCCAGCGTCTACGCACAGAGCCTCGGCGCGGTGTTTACGGCCGAACAGAAACCCTTCGAGGTCGAACTGGCCGTGGCCGAAGTCGGTCAGGCCCAGGAGGCGGACCATCTGTACCGGCTGACCTTTGACGGGTCCATCGCCGACGAGCACGGCTTTATTGTGATGGGCGGCCAGGCGGACAAGGTCTCCGAGGCTGTCGCGGCGGGCTGGCAGGGCGAACTCGACTTCGCGGGCGCCATCCGGCTGGCCCTCGCCGGGCTCGTGGCGGACAAGGAAACCACCACCCTGCCCGTATCCGCACTGGAAGTTGCGGTACTGGACCGGGGATCGGAAAGCGGCCGCGGCACCCGCCGGGCGTTCCGCCGGCTTGAGGACCCGGACATCGTGGCATTGCTGGCTGAGGAGAAGTGAGATGGACAAGCGCATATTCGGCATCGAAACCGAATTCGGAATTTCCTATTCAAGCCCGGAGTCCCGGCCGCTGGCACCGGAGGAAGTAGCCCGCTACCTCTTCCGCAAGGTGGTCAGCTGGGGACGGTCCTCCAACGTCTTCCTGACCAACGGCTCGCGCCTTTACCTGGACGTCGGGTCGCACCCGGAATACGCCACCGCCGAGTGCGACGACCTCGCCCAGCTGATCGCCCATGACCGTGCCGGGGAACTGATCCTGTGCGACCTCGTGGACGAAGCCCAGGAACGGCTGGCGGCGGAGGGATTCAACGGCACCGTATACCTGTTCAAGAACAACACGGATTCGGCCGGGAACTCCTACGGCAGCCACGAAAACTACCTCATCCCGCGGCGCGGGGAATTTTCCCGGCTCGCGGAAATCCTCATCCCGTTCCTCGTGACCCGCCAGCTGATCGCCGGGGCCGGCAAGATCCTCAAGACCCCGCACGGGGCGACCTTCGCGTTCTCCCAGCGGGCCGACCACATCTGGGAAGGCGTCTCCTCTGCCACCACCCGCTCCAGGCCCATCATCAACACCCGGGACGAGCCCCACGCGGACGCCGAGTTCTACCGGCGCCTGCACGTGATCGTGGGCGACTCCAACATGTCCGAAACGACGGCGCTGCTCAAAATCGGCACGGTGGACCTGATCCTGCGGATGATCGAGGCCGGGGTGATCATGCGCGACATGCGGATGGAGAACCCGATCCGCAGCATCCGGGAAATCTCCCACGACCTCAGCGGCCGGGCACTGGTCCGGCTCGCCAACGGCCGGCAGCTCACGGCCCTGGAAATCCAGCGCGAATACCTGGGCAAGGTGACCGCGTTCGTGGCCGAACACGGCGCGCACAACCCCCACGTGCCGCTGATCCTGGACCTCTGGGAGCGCACGCTGGACGCCATCGAAAGCGGCGACACGAGCACGATCGATACCGAAGTGGACTGGGCCATCAAGAAAAAGCTCATGGACAACTACCGGGAACGGCACGGGCTGGGCCTTGACGCTCCCAGGATTGCGCAGCTGGACCTGACCTACCACGACATTTCCCGTGGCCGCGGGCTCTTCTACCTGCTCCAGGCCCGCGGGGCTGTGCGCCGGGTGGTGGACGACACCGCGGTCAAGGACGCGGTGGATGCCCCGCCGCAAACCACGCGCGCCAAACTCCGCGGCGACTTCGTCCGGCGCGCCCAGGAACTCGGCCGCGACTACACCGTGGACTGGGTCCATCTGAAGCTGAACGACCGCGCCCACCAGACCATCCTGTGCAAGGATCCCTTCCGGAGCGTGGACGACCGGGTGGATGCGCTGCTGGACTCGATGGGCTGATACCCAGCTTCGCACGTTATTCTGGGGTAGGGCCGCCCTGCGGCCGCCGCTTTCTTTGCCACGGGAAACCGAACGGCACTGAGTCCACCCTGCCTCGACGAAAGTTTCCAATTGCGCCGACTACTAGCAATTCTTCTTCCCGGACTGCTGCTGCTGACCGCCTGCGGCGGCAACGAAGCGCCTCCGGCTCCGGAACCCACCAGCCAGTCCGCCGGTGAGACCGCCAAGCTGGACTCGGTCAAATTGACTGAGAACGGTGACAAGAAGGCCCCCGGTGTCGACTTCACCAAGCCGCTCGACGTCAAGGAACCCACTGTCAAGGTGGTCACCGAGGGCAGTGGCGACCGGGTCAAGGCCAACCAGATCGCCGACATTTCGATCGTGGCGTTCAACGGCAAGGACGGCTCCACCCTCGAGGACACGTTCCCTAACGATCCCGAGCCGCTGGAACTGAACGACGAGCTCAAGCGCAGCAGCCCCGTCATCTACAACGCGTTCGTGGGCGCCAAGATCGGCTCGCACCTCGCCCTGGCCGTTCCCGGCCAGGCCGCAGCCGAGGGTGCCGAGGCCAAGCCGACGCAGCTCCTGATCGTCAAGGTGCTCTCAGCCAAGGACGCACCGCCGGTCCTGGACAAGCCCGAAGGCGACGCCGTCACCCCGCCGGCCGGACTGCCGACCGTCAAGGAAAACGACAAGGGCGTTCCGGAGATCTCCGTCGCCGGCGTCAAGGCGCCGACCGCGCTGGTCTCCCAGGACCTCATCACCGGCAAGGGCCAGGCCCTCAAGGAGACCGACACAATCACCGTCAACTACGTCGGCGTCGCCCTCGCCACCGGCAAGGTCTTCGACTCCAGCTTCGAGAGTGGCAAGAAGGCCACCTTCCCGCTGACCGGCGTCATCAAGGGCTGGACCCAGGGCCTGACCGGCAAGACGGTCGGCTCCCGCGTCCTCCTGGTCGTCCCGAAGGACCTCGCCTACGGAGATCAGGGCCAGGGCGACGCGAAGGGCGACCTCGTCTTCGTCGTCGATATCCTCGGCGTCAAGTAATCCACCGCTACAACTGCCACCACTACACGTCACCTCAAAGGAGTAACCATGTCATTTGGACAGCGCAACCTCGACCGCGAGAAGCCGGAAATTGACTTCCCCGTAGGAGACGTCCCCACCGAACTGGTCATCACCGACCTGATCGAAGGGGACGGCGCCGAGGCCAAAGCCGGCGACACCGTATCCACCCACTACGTGGGCGTCGCCTGGTCCACCGGTGAAGAATTCGACGCCTCCTGGGGCCGCGGCGCGCCGCTGGACTTCAGGGTCGGCGTCGGCCAGGTCATCCAGGGCTGGGACCAGGGCCTGCTGGGCATGAAGGTCGGCGGCCGCCGCCGGCTCGAGATCCCGTCCGAGCTTGCCTACGGTTCCCGTGGCGCCGGCGGGGCGATCGGCCCCAACGAGGCCCTGATCTTCGTCGTGGACCTCGTCGCCGTCCGCTAGTCCCCACCCGCCCCCCGGGGAACGAAGCGCGGTAACAATCGGAAAAGTTCTTCCGGCTGTTGCCGCGCTTTCGTCATTTTCCGCGACCGGCTTTAGTACCCTTGCGGGGTGTCCGCCTCACGTACAGAACGCCTCCTGAACCTGCTCATCGCCCTGCTCAACACCAAGTACGGCCTGCGCCGCAGCGAGCTGCGCGAAAAGGTCTACCACGACACCACGAGCAGTGACGTCGCCTTCGGCCGCATGTTCGAACGCGACAAGGGCGAGCTGCGCCAGTTTGGCTTCGACGTCGAGGCCGTGACGGACACGGGCTGGGGCTCCGACGACCCGGCAACCACCCGCTACCGGATCGGCAAGGAATCGAACCGGCTGCCCGACGTCAGCCTCACCCCCGAAGAGTGCACGGTCCTGATTCTCGCGGCCCAGCTCTGGGAGCACGCCGCCCTCGGCTCCGCCGCCGTCGACGCGGTCCGAAAGCTGCAGGCCGCCGGCGGCCTGGTCGACGCCGAACTCCCCACCGGCGTCCAGCCGCGCATCCGCCCCGCCGGCCAGGCCTTCGAGGACCTGGTCGCCGCGACACACGCCCAGCACCCGGTCCGGTTCAGCTACCTCGCCGGCAGCACCGGCCAGGAGCAGGAACGCCTGGTGGAGCCCTGGGGCCTGGGCAGCCGCTTCGGCCAGTGGTACCTCGTGGGCCACGACCGGGGCCGAGGGGACAAACGGTTCTTCCGCCTGTCCCGCCTGACGTCCGCAGTGACCGTCCTGGAGAAGGAGAGCTTCACGCCGCCGGCCGGGTTCAACGTCCGCGCCGAGCTGGCCGGCCTGGCCGAGCTGCCGGTGCAGAGCGCCGTGGTCGACGTCGAACACGGGCGGCTCCTGGGCCTCCGCAAACGCGCCCAGCCGCTTCCGGACGCAGCGCCGGAAGCCACAGCGCCGGAAGCCCGAACGCTGGGGCATTCGGCCGGGACGGACCGCCTCGCGGTGCCCTTCCGCGATGCCGAGACCCTGGGCGAGGAGCTGGCCTCCTACGGTCCCCGCGTCACCGTGATTTCACCCCCCGAACTCGCCGGCGCCGTCCACCGCCGACTCACGGCAGCCGCCAAGTTCGCCGACAGGCCCCTGCCGGATGTGGCCTTCCCGGCGGCGGGCCGCGCCGGCCGTACCCGGAAACGAACCTCGGAGGACCAGCTCAAGCGGATGCTGCAACTCGTCCCGTTCCTTGTCCACAACCAGGGACTGCACATCAGCGAGGTCGCCGCCAGGTTTGGCATCACCCGCAAGGCACTCGAGGACGACCTGCGGATCCTGATCTGCTCGGGCCTGCCGGAGGGGTACCCCGACGATCTGCTGGACATCCAGTGGGACGATGACCACGTATTCATCACCCAGGCCCTGGACCTGACCCGCCCCGTACGGTTCACCGTGGACGAGGCCTGTGCGCTCCTGACCGGCCTGGAGACCCTCAACAGCCTGCCCGAACTCGCCGAAGGCGGCGCCCTGGAATCGGTGACGCTGAAACTCATGGCCGCGGCGGGGGAGGAAGGCGTCAAAGCGGCGGCGCTCTCCGGCCCCGAGGTGGCCCCCGGCAATTCCGCCGTCCTCGACACCGCCCGCGCCGCCCTCGAATCCGGCGCGCAGCTGCACCTGAAGTACTTCTCGGCGCAGCGCGACGCCGTGTCCGAACGCGACGTGGACCCCCTGCGGCTCTATTCGCTGGACAACACGTGGTACCTCGAGGCGTACTGCCACTCCGCCCAGGGCCTCCGCAACTTCCGGCTGGACAGGATCGAAGCCCTTGAGCCCAACGGACGGCGGGCGGCCGCGACGGCAAAGCCGGCGGACAGCTTTCCGGTGAAACTGTTCACCCCGAACGACGACGACACGGTGGTCGTGGTGGAACTCGCACCCCGCGGCACTGGCCTCGCTGACGACTATTACGCCGAGCGGACCGCGGCCCTGCCTGGCGGCGGAATGCTCGCCGAAATCCGGTTTGGCAGCACGGACTGGCTGCCGATGTTCGTGGCCCAGCACGGCGGGATGGTCCGGATCCTACAGCCAGAGGCCCTCGCGGCCGCGTCGCGGGAGTGGCTCGCCGCGGCCCTGACGCAATACGAAGCCTTCCCGGATCGCCCGATAGACTGATCAGCATGCCTTGGTGGTCCTGGATCGTTATTTGGATAGCGCTTGTCGCGTTGTCGCTGTTGTTCTTCGGCGTGCTCGGCTTCCGGCTGTTCCGGCAGGCCACGACGACGCTCACCGAATTGGGTGAAGCCGCGGACCGCTTTTCCACCCTGCCTTCACCAGCGGGCACCGGCACCGTTTCAGCGGCCGGTTCGACAGCGGCCGGCGTTGGTGACCCGGTCAGCGCGGACGAGTCCCTTCGGCCGGCGCCCGGCGACGCCATTTTTGCCTCGCCCGCGCGGATGCGACATGATTACCACGCATCCAAGCTCGCCCGGCAAAACGCCCGCCGGCTGCGCCGCATCCAACGCAAGAAGGACCGCGGGCAACCCCAGGCACTGCGCGACATCGAAACGCGTTAGACATAGGATGTATTCAAACGAAAGGACCTCTTGACATGAGGCTTGAAGGCTGGCATCTCATCATCATCATCGTTCTGGCACTGGTGCTGTTCGCTGCGCCGAAGCTGCCGGGCATGGCCCGCAGCCTGGGCCAGTCGATGCGCATTTTCAAGTCGGAAGTCCGGGAAATGAAGAAGGACGGCACCACCGATGCCAAGGATGGCTCCGAGCCGGTTGAAGGACGGGTCATCAACCACCCGCAGGCCGGCGCACCGGAAAGCCGCACGGGCGACGGAACCGACGTTCCGCCGTCGACCCGCGCCTAAGACCGCATGGCAGTAACCATGAGCCGTCGATCGAACCCCGAGGGGAGGATGGCGCTCCTCGACCACCTCAAAGAGCTGCGCAACCGGCTCTTCAAGGCGGCAATCGCCGTCGTCCTTGGGACGGTAGTGGGTTTCCTTGTCTACCAGCCAATGCTGGCGGCGCTGATCAAGCCGATCCGCGACCTGAATGAACACGAAGGCCGCCAGGCGACCCTGAATTTCGACGGCGTCGCGAGCTCGTTCGACCTCATGATTCAGGTCTCCGTGTTCCTGGGCCTGATTATCGCCAGCCCCGTCTGGCTCTACCAGCTCTGGGCCTTCATCGTGCCGGGGCTGCACAAGAAGGAACGCCGCCTGGCCCTGTCCTTCGTGGCGGCGGCCGTGCCGCTCTTCGTCGGCGGCGTCCTGCTGGCCTGGCTCGTGCTGCCCAACGCGGTCCGTGTCCTGACCGACTTCACGCCGTCGGGCGGCTCCAACTTCATCAGCGCCCAGGTGTACCTGTCCTTCGTGCTGCGGCTGCTGCTCGCCTTCGGCATCGCCTTCCTCCTCCCGGTGGTTCTGTTCGGGCTGAACCTGGCCGGGCTCATCAAGGGCCAGCAGCTGCTCAAGAGCTGGCGGATCACAGTCTTCCTGGTGTGCCTGTTCGCCGCGATGGCCGCTCCCGGCGCCGACGCCATGAGCATGTTCTACCTGGCCGGCCCCATGCTGGCGCTGTTCTTCGCCGCGATCGGGCTGTGCCTGCTCAACGACCGCCGGCGCGAGCGGCGCGCCGTCAAACGCGACGCCGAGACCGAAGCCACCGCCGACCACGCCACCCCCAGCTCCGAGCTGGAGAATCTCTAGCCTTTCGCGCACTAGGCTGGAAACATGTCCTCACACCCCGGGCCGGAATCACCGTCCGAACGTTACCGCGCCAGCGTCGAGCGGGCTGCTGAAGCCAAGACCTATCTGGGCGGGTTCATCCGCTCGCTCGAATTTGAACTCGATGACTTCCAGCGCGAAGCATGCCTGTCCCTGCAGGCCGGCCGGGGCGTGCTGGTGGCCGCCCCCACCGGCGCCGGGAAGACGATTGTGGGGGAGTTCGCCATCTATCTGGCCCTCCAGCGTGGGCTCAAGGCGTTTTACACCACCCCCATCAAAGCCCTGAGCAACCAGAAGTACTCCGAACTGGCCGCCAAGTACGGCGCCGCCCAGGTGGGCCTGCTCACCGGAGATACCAGCATCAACGGCGACGCCCCGGTGGTGGTGATGACCACCGAAGTGCTCCGCAACATGCTCTACGCGGATTCGGACACCCTGGATGATCTCGGCTTCGTGGTCATGGACGAAGTCCACTACCTCGCCGACCGCTTCCGCGGCGCTGTGTGGGAGGAAGTCATTATCCATCTGCCCAGCGAGGTCCAGGTGGCGTCACTGAGTGCCACGGTCTCCAACGCCGAGGAGTTCGGTGCGTGGCTCGACACCGTCCGCGGGCAGACCGATGTGATCGTCTCCGAGCACCGCCCGGTGCCGCTGTGGCAGCACGTCATGGTGGGCCGGAAGATCGTGGACCTGTTTGCCGGTGACACGAGCTTTGACGAGATCGCCCTGCCTGGTGGGGCAACTGCCAGTGGGACAAGTGCCAGGGGGGCAACTGCCAGTGAGACAACTGCCAGTGAGGCGTCCGCCGACGCCGTAGCCGAGGCTGTTGTCGGGGGCCCGGCGGCCGCCGTCACCTCGGAAGCGCCCGGGCGGGCCGGCTTCGAGGTCAACCCGGAACTGCTGTCCATGGCCCGGGCCGAGAGCCAGATGAATTTCCGTGGCCGCTTCGGCCACGGCGGCCGGAACCAGCGCCGGCAGCAACGCAGCCAGCGGGACGAACCGCAGGGCGCACAGCGCAGCCCGGTGCGGAAGGCCAGCCGGCCGCAGGTCATCGCCAGCCTGGACCGGCAGGACCTCCTGCCTGCCATCACCTTCATCTTCTCGCGCGCCGGCTGCGATGCCGCCGTGGCCCAGTGTGTCGCGGCCGGACTCTGGCTGACCAGCGAAGCCGAACAGCAGATCATCGCCCGGCGCGTCGACGAGGCGGCCCAGGACATCCCCTCGGATGACCTCGATGTGCTCGGCTTCTGGAGCTGGCGGGACGGCCTGCTCCGCGGGCTCGCCGCGCACCACGCCGGCATGCTGCCGACCTTCAAGGAGGTTGTGGAGAAGCTGTTCGTCGACGGGCTGGTCAAGGCCGTCTTCGCCACCGAAACACTGGCCCTGGGCGTGAATATGCCGGCCCGCTGCGTCGTGCTCGAAAAGCTGGACAAGTTCAATGGCGAGGCCCATGTCAACATCACGGCGGGGGAGTACACCCAGCTGACGGGCCGCGCCGGCCGCCGCGGCATCGACGTCGAGGGCCACGCCGTCGTGCTGTGGCAGCCCGGAACGGATCCGGCCGCCGTCGCCGGCCTGGCCTCACGGCGGACCTACCCGCTGAACTCCAGCTTCCGGCCCACGTACAACATGTCGATCAACCTTTTGGCGCAGTTCGGCCGGCCGCGCGCCCGGGAGATCCTCGAATCATCCTTTGCCCAGTTCCAGGCGGACCGTTCCGTGGTGGGACTGGCCCGGCAGGTCAGGAGCCGGGAAGAATCCATTGCCGGGTTCAGCAAGGCCATGACCTGCCACCTGGGCGACTTCACCGAATACGCGCGGTTGCGGCGGGCCCTGGGCGATGCCGAAACCATGGCTTCCCGGAGCACGTCCCGGGCCAGGAAGTCCTTGACCGAGGACTCCCTGAGCAGGCTGCTTCCGGGCGACGTGGTGGATGTTCCGGCCGGGAAATCGCCCGGGCTCGCGGTGGTGCTCAGCTCCGACCACGAATCCCGCGAGCCCCGCCCCGCCGTCATGACGCTGGACAACCAGCTCCGCCGGATTGGCCTGCACGACGTCGAGGGTCCGTTGTCGCCGATCACGCGGATCAGGATTCCCAAGACCTTCAACGCCAAGGTTCCCAAATCCCGCCGCGACTTGGCCTCCTCGGTGCGCAACGCCATCCGCGAGCACCGGCCGCCGGCGCCGCCGCGCCGCGACGACGACTTCGGCCGGGCCTCCGCTGCGCCCAACCAGGAGAAGCGGATCGCCGAGCTGCGCCGGGAACTGCGCGCCCACCCCTGCCACGGCTGCAGCGAACGCGAGGACCATGCCCGGTGGTCCGAACGCTGGTGGAAACTCCGCCAGGAAACGGACGGGCTCATCCGCCAGATCCAGGGCCGGACCAACACCATCGCCAAGACGTTCGACCGTGTGTGCGGCGTCCTGACGGGCTACGGCTACCTGGAAACCTCGGACACCGGCGCGCTGTCCATCAGCCCGGACGGGCAACGCCTGCGGCGGATCTACGGCGAAAAGGACCTGCTGATTTCGCAGTCGCTGCGGATGGGGGCCTTCAACGACCTCGACGCCGCCGAGATCGCCGCGCTAGCCAGTGTGCTCGTCTACCAGGCCAAGCGTGAGGACCGCGGCCTGCGGCCCAAGATGCCGAGCGTGTCCCTGGAATCCGCGGTAGACACCGTGGTCCGCGAATGGTCCGCGCTGGAGGACGTCGAGGAAGCCAACAAGCTGCCCCTCACTGGCGAGCCCGAGCTCGGCCTCGTCTGGCCGATCTTCAAATGGGCCAAGGGCCGGCACCTCCAGGACGTGCTGAGCGGCACCGACCTGGCCGCGGGCGACTTTGTCCGCTGGGTCAAACAGGTGATCGACCTCCTGGACCAGCTCGCCGACATCCCGAACCTCGACCCCCGGATTGCGCGGCTGTGCGCGGAGGCCATCAAACTCGTCAAACGCGGCGTCGTCGCCTATTCCTCCGTGGCCTAGGGCGCGGGCCGGACCGGCCCGCTCCCTGCACCACTCGCTGGGCCGCTGCCGCGGCCTCCCAGATTTTCGAACCCGTCGGCGCTCGGCCGGCCCCAGCAACAAGGAGTTCCCGCCCCATGACCGATTCGCCGGCCGCCCCAGCCCCCCGCAACGTCACGCTGTACCGCAACGGCTCGGTCTACACAGCTGCCGATCCCTTTGCGACTGCGATGCTGGTTGACGGCGACACCGTCGCCTGGGTCGGTTCCGAGCAGGCCGCCACGTCCATCGCCGATTCCTCCATGGAGGTGATCGATCTGCAGGGCGCGCTCCTGGCACCCGGCTTCGTCGACTCCCACATCCACCTGACGGAAACCGGAATCGCGCTGGAGGGCCTCCAGCTGGCCGGGGTGCGCTCCTCCGCTGAACTGCTCGACGCCGTCGCCGCCGCCTCCGCCTCCGCCTCCAGCGCGGACGGTCCCGTCCTCGGCCACGGCTGGGACGAGACCACCTGGGCCGATCCCGCCCTGCCCTCCCGGGACGAAATCGAACGCGCGGCCGGCGGCCGCCAGGTCTACCTGTCCCGCGTGGATGTCCACTCGGCCCTGGTATCGAACTCCCTGGCCGCATCGGCCGGACTGGACGGGCTCGACGGCGGCGGCGCCGGAAGCCAGGTCAAACGCGACGCCCACACAGCGGCCCGTCTGGCGGCCCGCCGGCTGCCGGCGGACGCCCTGCGCGCGTACCAGCAGCGCGCCCTCGCCGAGGCTGCGGCCAACGGCTACGTGGCCCTCGCCGAGATGGCCGCGCCGCATATCGGAAGCATCGAGGACCTGCGGCTCGCGGTGGCCTGGAACAGCACCTCCGGCGGAGGACCGACCGGGGTGGACGGCGTGGCAGCGCCGGAGATCCTGCCGTACTGGGGCGAGCTCGCCGGATCCGCCGAACATGCCCAGTCCATCCTGGACGAATTGGGCCTGCCTGTACTGGGCCTGGCCGGTGACCTGAACATCGACGGCTCGATCGGCTCACGGACCGCCGCACTGCGGGAGGATTACACCGACGCGCCCGGAGAGCGCGGCAACCTGTACCTCTCCGTGGCCGAGGCAGCCGCCCACCTCGCGGCGTGCTCCCTCCTGGGGATCCAGGCGGGTTTTCACGTGATCGGCGACGCCGGCCTGGACGCGGCCCTCGACGCCCTCGACCTCGCCGCGGCTGAGGTGGGGGAGCAGCGCGTCCGTGCCGCGGGACACCGGTTCGAGCACGTCGAACTCGCCGATGCCGCGGCCATCAGCCGGCTGGCCCGCTATTCGGTCAGCGTCAGCGCGCAGCCGGTCTTCGACGCCCTGTGGGGTGGCGGGGACCGCCTGTACCAGCAGCGCCTCGGCTCCCGCCGGCTTGGAATGAATGCCTTTGGCAGCCTCTACGCGGCCGGTGTGCCGATCTGCTTCGGCAGCGACAGCCCAGTGACGCCGCTCCGGCCGTGGTCCAGCGTGCGAGCGTGCCTGCAGCACACCAATCCCGCCGAACAGATCTCCGCCCGCGCCGCGTTCCTCGGCCACACGCGGGCCGGCTGGCGGGCAGCCCGCTACCCCAACCCCATGGCCGGGCAACTGGTGCCGGGCGCTCCGGCCAGCTTTGCGGTCTGGGAGGTCGAGGAGCTCATGGTCCAGGTGGCCGACGGGCGCGTGCAGTCGTGGAGCACCGACCCGCGCGCCCGCACCCCGCTGCTGCCGGCGCTGGACACCGGCAGCGATCCTGCCTGCCTCCTGACGGTACGGGACGGCCAGGAACTCTATGCCAGCGGCGCCCTTCACGCCTGACCACCTGGCGCCTGATCCGTCCCGTCATCCAGCGCACGGAGCGGAAACATTTCCACCCGCGACCCCGCCCTGACCTGCACCGACAGACGAAACGGCAGGTCACGGCTCGGTTGACAGATCGGCCCGCCCCCGTAGCATTGAGGGTCAACGGAGGGTTGCGTACCGCGCAGACTCCGGTAGTCCCCGGTCCTTCCCAGGTTGCCGCACCCGCGGGAGCTTTACTTGGTCATGACCACGGGCACCCCCAGGGGGCGGGTCTACTTCGCAGCAGAAAACGGTTCCGGCGCCGCAATTCGTGGCCTGCCGGAACTGGCCCGAAGCGGGTGGACCTGCCCGGGCGGCCGCACGGCCGCCTCGCGGGCGCCCCACGGGCGCGCAACTCCCTATAATGGGAAGTTGCGCCTGAATATCCGGAACCATTGACTTTCGGCGCACCGACCGCTCCCTTCAAGGAAAGGCCTCGCTGTGCGTGTCCTCACCATCATCCCGACCTATAACGAGCTGGAATCGTTGCCCAAGACCCTCGGTCGCCTGCGCACAGCCGTGCCCGCCTCCGACGTGCTGGTTGTCGACGACAACAGCCCTGACGGCACGGGGCAGCTGGCGGACCGCATGGCCGCAGAAGACGGACAGGTCCACGTCCTGCACCGCGCCGGAAAGGCCGGCCTGGGAGCGGCGTACATCGCGGGCTTCAAGTGGGGCCTGGACGCCGGCTACGACATCCTCGTGGAGATGGACGCTGACGGCTCGCACCAGCCCGAGCAGCTGCCGCAGCTGATTGAGGCCGTGGAGCAGGGCGCGGACCTCGCCATGGGCTCCCGCTGGGTTCCCGGCGGCCGTGTGGTCAACTGGCCGCTCTACCGCCAGGCCATCAGCCGCGTCGGCAGCACGTACGCGCGGATCATGCTCGGAGTGAAGATCAAGGACGTCACCGGCGGCTTCCGCGCCTTCCGGCGGACCACCCTGGAGAAGCTGAACCTGGATGCGGTCGACTCGGTAGGCTATGGCTTCCAGGTGGATCTGGCCTGGCGCGTGGCCAAGCTCGGCCTGACCATCGTGGAACGGCCCATTACCTTCGTGGAGCGCGAGCTCGGCGCTTCGAAGATGAGCGGCAACATCGTCGTCGAAGCCATGATCAACGTCACCAAATGGGGACTCACGGCCCGCTGGAACAAGCTCCGGGGCAAGCAGGACAGCAGGCAGAACGCCTGAGGCGTGTCTCCCGGTCCGGGCATCGCCTGGGTATAGGGTCGGGCGGTATGGCGCTGCGACTTGTTCAGGTGAATTTCAAGGCTCGGGATGACTCAACGCTCGGCCGGTTTTGGGCGGAGGCACTCGGCTGGGGCGTGTCCAGCGAGGGACCCGGTGTGACCAATGTTGAACCCCTGGGTTTCGTCTGGCCGGACCCCGCCGCCGTCTGCATCGATGTCGTCACCGTCCCGGACCCCGAGACGGTGAGGTACCGGACGCGCCTCGATCTCGCCACCACCTCTGCGGCCCACAAGGCGGAGCTCGTGGCGCACCTCTTGGGGCTCGGCGCGACGCCCGCCGACGTCGGCCAGGATGCTGTGCCGTCGACGGTTCTGGCCGACCCGGAGGGCAACCTGTTCCGCGTGCTGGAGCCCCGCCCGATCTACCAGGACACCGGGCCGATCGCCGCGGTGGTGGTCAGCTGTGCAGACCCGCGGGCCATGGCCGGGTTCTGGGGCGGGGCGGCGGACTGGACCCTGCACGAGGTGGGCGATGATTATGCGAGACTGCGTTCGGCCAAGGGTGTCGGGCCGTACCTTGAGTTCCTTCGCACGCCCGGCGTACAGGCCGTGTGGGGCCGTGTCCATCTCGACCTGATGCCGTACCCGGGTGATGATCAAGCGGCGGAGGTGGCCCGGCTGCGGGCTCTGGGCGCCACTGACGCCGACGTCGGCCAAGGCGATGTGCCCTGGGTCTGCCTCGCCGATTCGGAGGGCAACGAGTTCTGCGTCCTCACCCCCGGCTGACGCAGAATCCCGGCTCCTGTGCGCGTCCAGACGGTGCAGCCGCAGGAGGCGCAGGGGACGCGCAGAGCATGGAGGCGCAGGAACAGAAAAAGGGCCGGGCCCGCATCATTCGATGCGGGCCCGGCCCTTGCCGTAGCCGGTGCGCTGGGGGACTAGGCCGAGCGGCGTTCGCCGCGGCGTTCGCGCAGGATGGTGAGGCGATCTTCGAGGATCTGCTCAAGCTCGGGAAGCGAGCGGCGCTCCAGCAGCATGTCCCAGTGCGTGCGCACTGCCTTCTCGTTACTGTTGACGGGGCGTTCGCCGTCCACCAGCAACGCCTCCTTGCCCGTTTTCGAAACCCAAACCGGGGGGATCTCGGCTTCCGAGGAGAATGTCACGAACACCTGCTCGCCATCCTCGCAACGGTATTCAACCCGCTGGCGCGGAGCCGGTTCGACGCCGGATTCGGTCTCCATGCTCTGTGCGCCAAGGCGCATACCCCGCAGGCTGCGATCGCTCATCTTTTCTCCCTCTATTCGGTTCGCAGGGTCAAGCCCTGCGTTGTCCGGGGACCGTCAGGCGCCGGACTTCTGGTTGCACCGCGCTGTACCGTACCTGGCCCGGTGTGGCCGGGCCAGATGACAGTCACCAGTGGACAAAACTCTTTGGAACGTCATTGGAATCAACGCTGTGCGGAGCGTTTTTGTTCCGGACGGCTGAACTGACCGGACAAATATTCAAGTATACGGGAGTGGTGCGGGCGCGGTAAAGCGAGTAGCCCCGCGGCGTGAACTGCGTATCCTGTACCCGACCGGGCCGGCCTTAAGCTGGCTGGCCCCCGCAGCCGGGCCGAAACGGCCGGTCTGCGGGGGCCAGGACGGAACTATCCGATCCGAGAGACCCAGTGCGGGAGCAGGCTCAGGTCCGGTTCCCTTGGCCGTCGGCTGCGGCGGGCGGTGAGTACGGTGCCACGTCCGGCGTTGAGGCCGTCTGCTCCTGCACCGCGCCTGCACCCAGTACGCTGCCGATCCCTTTGAGCGCCTCGCCAACCTCGCTGGGAATGATCCACAGCTTGTTCGAGGATCCCTCGGCAATCTTCGGGAGGGTCTGGAGGTACTGGTAAGCCAGCAGTTTCTGGTCCGGGTTGCCCTTGTGGATCGCGTCGAAGACCTTCTGGATGGCCTGCGCCTCGCCGTCGGCCCGCAGGATGGCCGCCTTCGCGTCGCCTTCGGCCTTCAGGATGGAGGACTGGCGCTGGCCTTCCGCGGTGAGGATCGCGGACTGCTTGGTGCCCTCGGCCGTCAGGATGGCGGCGCGGCGGTCACGTTCGGCCCGCATCTGCTTTTCCATCGAGTCCTGGATCGAGTGGGGCGGATCGATCGCCTTGAGCTCGACCCGGGAGACCCGGATGCCCCAGCGACCGGTCGCCTCGTCCAGGACGCCGCGGAGCTGGCCGTTGATCTGGTCGCGCGAGGTCAGCGCTTCCTCCAGGTTGAGGCCGCCAACCACGTTGCGCAGAGTGGTGGTGGTCAGCTGTTCCACTGCCTGGATGTAGTTGGCGATTTCGTAGGTGGCGGCCCGGGCGTCCGTGACCTGGAAATAGACCACAGTGTCGATCGAGACCACCAGGTTGTCCTCGGTGATGACCGGCTGCGGCGGGAAGGACACCACCTGCTCCCGCAGGTCGAGCAATGGCAGCAGGCGGTCCACAAACGGGATCAGCAGGGTAAGTCCGGGATTCAGGGTGCGTTGGTATTTACCCAGCCGTTCAACGACGCCGGCACGGGCCTGTGGAATGATCCGGACCGACCGGACCAGCACAATAATTACAAACACAATTAGTACCAGCAGCACAATTGCGACTGCGATATTCATACATCACCTATTCCCCAGTTGTTTTGTTTTAGTCTCGCGCCGGCAGCGCCGCACCGGCCGGACAGCAGTGCCCGCCGGACAGCGCCCCTTATTGGACGGCGGATTCCGGTTGCGGAGCCACGATCGCGGTGGCCCCTTCGATGGCACTGACCACAGCCTGCTGTCCGGGCGCCAGCACTCCCGATTCGGACCGCGCACTCCAGACGTCCCCGCCAATCTTGACGAGCCCGCCGTTTTCGCTCACAGCCTCCATGACGACGGCGGATTCGCCGATGAGGCGTTCAATGTTGGTGCGCTGATCCGCCGGTCCCCGGTGGAGATGCTTGAGGGCCACCGGCCGGACGAAGCCGATCATGAGCAGGGACACGACGCAGAAGGCGATGATCTGCAGCCACGGATCGGCGCCGGCGAAGTCCGCCACAAGCCCGGCGAGGGCGCCGCCGCCGAGCATGATGAAGAACAGATCGAGTGTGATCATCTCGACCACGGCAAACAGGAGAAAGAGCGTGAGCCACAACGCCCACCAATTCTCGATCAGCCATTCAGACATCAATTCCCCCTAGAGTTCCGGGAGCTGCAGGCACAGGTCCCCAGTAACTGTGATTCCATCCTAAGCGGAAAGGCAATAGCTGGGACCGGCGGTAGGGAATTGATGGCCAAAGTGGCCAAGTCGTTATTTCGCGGGTCGATTCCCCGGCCTGGCTTTCCGCCCCCGTCCCCTCCTGGGGGTGGTTTCAGGGCGTACCTGACGGCGCCTGCGAAGCGGCGGGAGCGGGAATGGTCAGCGGATGGGTTGAAAGACGCTGATCCGGAAGCGGGCCGAGACGGAGGTCCGCTCCGGAAGCGCGGCCTCGAGGGCTACCAGTGCGGCGCGGTCCAGGTGGTGGCCGGCCGGTCCCATGTAGGCCAGGTTGGCGACGTCGCGCGGGCCAAGGTTCAATGCCAGGTCCAGATCAGATGCTGCGACGGGCGCGAAGTGCTGGCCCAGGGACGCGGCGAGCCGCTCGTCTTTGGCCGGCTCGATCCCCAGCATCCCGGCCGGCCCGGCAACCTCCGCCAGGTGGCCGGGCCGCGGTGTGACCACGACAAGGCGGCCGCCGGGGCGGAGGACCCGGGCGAACTCGGGCGCGTTGCGCGGCGCAAAGACCACGGTGACGACGTCGACGGCCTTCTCCGCGACCGGCAACGGCTGCCAGACGTCCCCGACGACGTTCAAAGCCTCGGGGTTCAGCCTGGCTGCGCGACGCAGGGCGAACTTGGAAATGTCCAGGCCGATTGCCGCGGCCGGACAACTGTCCGCGGCCCGGTCCAGCACGGCCCTGAGGTAGTGGCCGGTGCCCGTTCCGGCGTCGAGCACGAGGGGCCGGCCGGCGGGGGCCTCCCGGAGCGCCGGTGTGGCGAGCCCGGCCACGGCATCGGCCAGCGGCTGGTAATGCCCCGCGGAGAGGAAGTCGAAGCGGGCCGCCACCATTTCTGCGCTGTCGGCTTCAAAAACCGTCCCCTTGCCGACCAGGAAGTTGAAGTAGCCCTGTCTGGCCGCGTCAAAGCTGTGGCCGGCCCCGCACACCAGGGTGCGGGCGCCGCCAGTGAAACGGAGGCCCTGGCGGCACACCGGGCACAGGAGGGGGAGATCGGCGGCGGGCATAGCTTTCATCCTATGCGCGGACCCCGGCCCGCCGCGCGGACGGGACATTGGCTACAGGGGCGCCGGGCACCGGGCAGGCCGCGGCGTGCCTCGCCGCACCGGCGCAACGTGAGGTGTTTCACAGCGGGCACGCCACGGGCTAGGCTCGCAATCGTGAAATCTGAACATCTTCCGCTGCTCAATTCCGTGTCCGCCCCTGCCGTGCACCCCGACGGTTCCCGCGCCGTGGTCTCCGTGCTCCGCCCGGACTTCGATGCCGATGCCTACGTGGGCCAGCTGTGGACCGTGCCCCTGGGCCAGGACCCGACCCACCCGGACTTCAACGACCCGGACCAGAGGCCACGCCGGCTGACCCGGGGCTTCCGTGACACAGCACCGGACTTTTCACCTGACGGCCGTGCCCTTGGGTTCCTGCGTGCGGCAGCGGACGGAAAGCTGCAGCTGTTCGTGGTGGAAGCCGCCGGCGGCGAACCCCAGCTGTTGACGGCGGCCCCACTGGGGGTCAGCTCCTTCACGTGGTCGCCTGATTCCCGCAGCATTCTCTTCAGCGCCAGGACGCCTGACGAGGGCCGGTATGGCAGCGTCGACGGCGTGAGTGCGGGCAGCGAGGACGCCCGGCTGATCACGGATTTCCAGTACCGGATGAACGGTGTTGGCTACATCGCTGACAAGCCGCTTCAGCTGTTCATCCTCGAGGTGCCGCAGCTTGACGCCGAACCGAAGGTGGCGCCGGCCGGACGCGCCCTGAAGGCCCTCGGCACCGCGGCCGATCCCGCGGAGAATGCTGCCGGGCTGCTGCCGGCCGCCAAACAACTCACCACCGCACCAGCGGACCACAACGGCGCCGGCTTCAGCGCCGACGGCGGCACCATCTTCTTCACCGCCGCCCTGCACGATGGGCGGGACACTGACCTCGTCAGTGGAATCTACGCGCTGCCTGTTGCCGGAGGGCAGCCGCAGGCTGTGGTGCCGGCCAACGCCGGACGGCAGAGCATCAGCGCCGTGCGCCAATCCGCCGATGGGCTGTGGCTCTTCTTCCTGGCCCAGGATCTGGGCGCATCCGGGCTGGACTTCGTGGCCAGGAACACCGTCCTCTATGCGATGCCTGCCGACGGCGGACACGCCACGGCGCTCAGCGATGCCGAGGCGCTGGACCTGTCCGGCGGCAGCCGGCTGGAGCTGCGCGGCGGCGCGGGCGCCCTGGTGCTGAACAATGCGCGGGGAACCGTCGAGCTGCACGAATTCGTTGCGACGGGCGGCCACACCGTCCTCCTGGAAGGCAACCGGGTGGTGACCGGCGCCGCGGAGGGTGGCGGAACGCTCGTGGTGAGTTTCAGCCATTCGACGACGGCCGGTGATGTTGCCGTGCTCGAGCGCGGGCAGGTGCGCCGCCTGACGGACTTTTCCGCCCAGCTGCGGAGCGTGGCGGGGATCAGCGAGCCGCAGGAACTGACATTGGCCTCGGCCGACGGGTACCCGGTCCATGGCTGGCTCGTGAAGCCGGCGGGCCCGGGACCGCACCCGGTGCTGCTGAACATCCATGGCGGCCCGTTTGCCCAGTTCGGGGTGGCGTTGTTCGACGAAGCGCAGGTCTATGCAGGGGCCGGTTACGCCGTGCTGATGTGCAATCCGCGGGGTTCGGCCGGTTACGGCCAGGCACATGGCCGGTCCATCAAGGAGCGGATGGGAACCGTGGACATGCAGGACGTCCTGGCGTTCCTGGACGGGGCAGTGGGGAAGTTCGAGGATCTGGACGCCGCCAATGTCGGCATCATGGGCGGATCCTACGGCGGCTACCTGACGGCTTGGACCATCAGCCACGACCACCGTTTCCGGGCCGCCATAGTCGAGCGTGGTTTCCTGGACCCCGTGAGCTTCACCGGTTCTTCCGACATCGGCTGGTTCTTCGGTGGCGAATACACCGGCCCGGCGGCGGAGCAAATGGCGGCCCAGAGTCCCATGGCGCGCGTGCAGCACGTACGGACGCCGTCGCTGGTGATCCACAGCGAGGAGGACCTCCGGTGTCCCGTGGAGCAGGGCCAGCGGTACTTCACCGCCCTCAAGCAACAGGGCGTCGAGACCGGATTCCTGGTCTTCCCCGGCGAGAACCATGAGCTGTCCCGCTCCGGCACGCCGCACCACCGGAAGCAGCGGTTCGATGAAATCCTGAAGTGGTGGGCCCGCTACCTGCCGTCCGCATCGAATCCGGCGCCGCAGCCCTAGCCCTGGCCCGCAGGCTTAGTCCGCGGCCGGGTCCGGCAGGAACCCGAGTTCCTGCCGGGCGCGGCTGATGTCCGGCTGGGCCCAGCGGGCGGAGTATTCGGCATTGTTGCTGATGGAGCGCAGCTCGGCCCGGTCCAGGAAGAGGATCCCTTGGAGGTGGTCGGTTTCATGCTGGACAATCCGGGCCTGCCAGCCGGAGAAAGTCTGCTGGAGTTTCGTGCCGTCCGGCGCCGTGAAATCGAGCTGGACTGATTCCGGCCGCACGACCGCCGCCTGCAGGCCGCCAATGGAGAGGCAGCCTTCGTAGAACGCCGCGGACTTCGCACCCAGGGGACGATAGCCCGGGTTCAGCATGGCAAAGAACGGCAGCGCCTCCCGCCCGCGGACGGCAGCGACGTCGGGATCGACGTCGAACTGGTCCTCCAGGACAGCGATCTGCAGCGGAATCCCCAGCTGCGGGGCCGCCAGGCCCACGCCTGGGGCCTTGTGCATCACGCTGCGCATGAGGTCGATGAGGTGGCCGAGGTCGGCATCAGTCAACTGGCCATCGTACGGCGCCGCCACGTGCCGGAGCACCGGGTGTCCGGCCTGGACAATCGGCGGGAGGATGCCGGCGCTCAGGATCTCCTGGACGGTCTCGCTTATCCGGGCGGCGCTGTAGTCAGTGGGCCTGGCGTCATAGGGCATGCCCCCACACTACTGGCGCCCGCACGCCTTTGTAACAAAGTCGTAGATGCGGGCGCGAAGTTGGCTGCCGGCGTCGATCTTCACAATTCCCTCGCGGCCCGCCACCCTGACCTGCAGGGGCAGGAGTGTGCCCACCTTGTCTTCGGCCACTGCATGGGGATCGCAGCGGGAGGGCCTGATGCCGAGGCGCACTTGGGCCGGGGCACCGCCGGCGCGGACCGTCACCGACCGGGGCCACGGGGCTTGTGAGGCCTCCGCCAGCAGCGTGGTTTCCTCGATCCGGTCTATCACCAGTTCACCGGCGCCGGCGGCGGCGCGCGGTTGCAGCAGCAGACGCACGACGGCGGTCCGACCGTCCGCGCCCACCTCAAGCTCGGGATCCAGCGTGATCGTGGCGACGGCCGAGGCTTCCCGGGCAAGGCACAGCTCCGAATTGTTCCGCGCCAGGACGCCGAACGGGTCTGTTGCCGGGGCCATGGCCGGGACCGGCACGGCACCTTCCGGCGTGGCCAGCCGCAGGGATACACGGGCGTCGCCCGCAGCCCCGGAGGTGGCTCCCGGTCCGGCCGGGCCGCCGCAATCCGGGGCGGGCAACGGTGCCGGCAGGCTCTTGGGCTGTCCGGGCGGAAGCTCGATCCCGCCGGTGCGGGCGGACCAGATGATCGGGGCCGCGAAGAGAGGGCTGGTCAGTTCCGCGCCGAGGACCGTCAGGGCATGGCCGGTGGTGTTCGTGAGCTGGATTTCGATGATCTGCTTGCTGTAGTTGTCGCGGAACTGGCTGATTTCCGCGGTCACGGGGCCTGCGGGGATCGGGGTCGCCGACGCCGTCGCGCTTGCCGGGGAGGCGGTGCCGCCGGCCGTTCCGGAGCTGCATGACGCCGCCGCGCCGAGCAGCACCGTGGCGGCCGCTGCCCGCAACACCCAATACGATGCGGCGCCGCGCATCCCGGGAAGTCCGTCCATGCGGACAGTCTATTCCGGGGCAAACCCGTGCCAATGCGCTGCCTAGTGCATCGTGAAACGGCGGGCGATCAGGGAATTCACCGGCGGAACTGCGGCGACGCCTGAGATGCCACGGTTCCGCAGCGCCAGGAGACGGTCCGTGAGGGGCCGGCCCAGGGCCATGTTTATTTCCGCCTGGCGTGCGGCCCTCGCCGCCGCCCGCAACCGGGTCCGCTCAAAGGTCCGGAGGCGATCCGAGACATCCCGGCCGCGCACGGCCGCCGAGACGATCGGTGCCAGCTCCGCCGCATCCAGCCAGCCGAGGTTCATGCCCTGCCCGCCGATGGGGCTCACCTCGTGGGCCGCATCCCCGATCATCACCACCCGGCCGGCCACCATCCGGGGGACCAGGCGCGTGCGGACGCCGAAGCGGCTGAGCATGCTGTTGGTCCCGGCGTCGATGTCGAGTCCCGTCCGTTCGCGCACGCAGCTCATGAGCCATCGGGCGTCCGCGCCGGGTCCGCCGGCACCAGGTCCGCCGGCACCAGGTCCACCGGGCGGGGAGCCGCCGGCCGGGGAGTCGCCGGTGCCGAGCCGGACCACCCAGCGGCGGAGCTGGCCGGGCAAGGGGAACGACTCCACGATGCCGGCGCCGGAGAGGAACAGTGCCGCGTCCGGACCGAACCCCGTCCCGTCCGCGAAGTCACCCATCAGGTAACTGTCCGGGTACTCTTTCACGCGCACGTCGACGCCCTGCAGCGCCCGCACCGTGGAACGCACACCGTCGGCAGCAATGACCAGCGGCGCCGAATAGCGCAGGGCGCCACTCCCGGAGTCGGCTTCAACGCTGACCCGGCCGCCGTCGTCGGACAGCCCGGTGAGGCGGACGCCGCGGTGCAGGGCGCCGTCGCCGAGCTCGTTGACCCGCCGTTCCAGGTGCGCCTCAGTACGGGCCTGGGGCAGGGACAGGACGAACGGAAAGCGGTCCGAGACGCCGGCAAAAGACATCCGGGCGAGGCATTTTCCGCCGGCCAGTGCCATGCCTCGGCGGATCTGGACCCCCTCGGCAATCATGGCCTCGGCAACTCCGGTTCCCGCGAGCGCGGCCAGCGCCGGCGGATGGATGCCGATGGCGCGCGACTGCGGCTCCGGTGCGCCCCGCTGTTCCAGCACCTGCACATCCACGCCGTCCTGCAGCAGCAGCGCGGCCATGAACAGCCCCACCGGACCGGCACCGATGATCAGAACCTCAGCCACTGGCGCCGGGCCCTGACTGGTTGGCGCCGCCGGGAGTGCCGTGCAGCAGCAGGTTCCGGAAGGGGGCGTGGCGGGCGACGGTCCAGCCCGGGGGAGCGGCGGCGGCCAGCTCCGCGGCGGTGTAGCTTCGGCGGATCGAGGTCAGCCCGTCCTGCCGGATGTAGGAGCCGGTGAGCACCCAGGAGCCGGCAGAGAACAGCGCGTAGGCGGCGGGGCTGCGGCGGATGTCGTTGTGGACCACTGTGCCGCGGGACAACCGGGCCGACTCGGCGAGAAACGCTTCCAGCCCGTCAAGGTGGTGCAGGACATGGTTGGATACCACGAGGTCGTACCGGTGGCCCTCTTCGAGCAGCTCCGCGCTGGCCGCCTGGCGGAACGTCACGTCCGCCGTCGAGTGGCGGGCGCGGGCGAACAGGATCGCCCGCGGATCCGGGTCAATGGCGGTGACCTCGAGACGCAGTCCGTCCCGGGCCGCCCACCGGGCCAACAGCACGGAAACGTCGCCCCCGCCGCACCCGATATCCAGCAGGGACGTGACGGAAGCAGTGGACAGCCGGGGCCTGATCCGGGACCGGTAGATGCCGCGCCAGCCGGCGACGGCACGGTTGACAAGCGCAAACTGGGCATACGTGCGCTCCAGGCGGCCGGGGTCGCAGCCCGGCAGGTCCATTTCCTCGACGGCGTCGGATGCGCGGTCCCGCAGGAGGGCCGCCCGAAGGTGTTCCGTGCCCCGCTTCGCGCTGAACGGTTTCAGCGTGGCCGCTTTCAGACCCGCACCGCTACGGACTGTGCAGGTTCCGCCGGTTCGGCCGCCGGCTCCTGCCGCGGAGCTGCGGCGGGCCGCGCGGCCGCCACCCGGGTGAAGAGCGCCGTCTCGACCGTCAGGCCCGGACCGAAGGCCATGGAGCAGATCCGTTCCGCACCCGGGCCGGCCCCGGCGTCGTCTGCGGCATCGTCCGCTGCCGGCAGTTCGAGGATGTGCTTGAGGACGAACAGGACGGTGGCGCTGCTCATGTTGCCGAAGTTCCGGAGGGTTTCGCGGGCCGGGACCAGCTGCTCGTCGCTGAGCTCCAGCCTGGACTGGACCTTGTCCAGAATGCTCCGGCCGCCCGGGTGGATGCCCCAGTGCTCGATCTCCCGGTAGGGGAGCCCCTTCAGCGAGCCGTCGCGGGACAGGAGCGGTTCCAGCGCGCCAATGATGTGATCATCGATGATGTGCGGGACATAGTTGCCCAGCACCATCTCGAAGCCCTCGTCACCGATGTTCCAGGCCATCGAGTCCTCCCCGACGGGCGTCAGGACGGTTTCGAAGTGGTCCAGCCGCAGCAGGGGCGTTTCCCCGGGGATGTCCCGCGCTGTGATGATGGCCGCGGCAGCGCCGTCGGCGAACAACGCCGACCCCATGATGGTGTCCGGATCATTGGAGGTCCGGACGTGAAGGGAACAGAGTTCGGCGCAGACCACCAGCACCGTCGCCTCCGGATCCGCCTCGCAAAAGGACTTCGCCGCCCGCATCGCCGGGAAGGCTGCATAGCAGCCCATAAAGCCGAGGTGGTACCGCTGGACAGCCGGATTCAGGCCGAGGGCCCGGACAATCTTGTAGTCCGGGCCGGGATTGAAGAATCCGGTGCAGGAAACCGTGATCAGGTGGGTGATGTCCCGCTCCTCGACGCCCGGGCAGGCATCGAGGGCTTTTTGGGCTGCTTCAATGAAAAGCTTGGTCGCTTCCGTGGCGAAAATGCCGTTCCGGGTCTTGGTGCTGGGGCTGAGCACCAGGCCGGTGGCGGGGTCGAAGAACTGGGGGTTTTCCGCCTGGCTGTCCGCGGTGAGTTCCTCCACCGCCGTGTGCCGGGTGTCGATGGCTGCGGAGTCAAAGCACGTGTTGACGAGCCGGGATCCGAGCCGGGTGAGGCCCGGCTGGGCGGCGAACACGGCCCTGGCCTCGGGCTGGACCAGGATGGTTGGCGGGACTGCAGTTTCCAGAGACCTCAGGTAGACCGTCATGGTTCATTCTCAGCGAGCCTGCCGCCAAAGACAATGGAACGGCCGGAGATTCAGGAACACCTCCGGGCTGGACAACTCCGGCACGACGTAGCACGATCGCACTTGTGACCAGCAAACCCGACCGGGCGCAGCGCTTGCGCGACCTCGCGCTGTTACGCCGCGTCCGCGACCGAATGGACCGGGAATACGCACAGCCGCTGGATGTCGAGGCCCTCGCCCGCGGCGCCCACATGTCCGCGGGGCACCTCAGCCGCGAGTTCCGCCTGGCGTACGGCGAGTCGCCGTACAGCTATCTCATGACACGGCGCATTGAACGCGCGATGGCCCTGCTGCGCCGCGGCGACCTGAGCGTCACCGAGGTCTGTTTTACGGTCGGCTGCTCGTCGCTGGGCACCTTCAGCACCCGCTTCACCGAACTGGTTGGCGTGCCGCCCAGCGTCTACCGGCGCGAGGCTGCCAGGGCAACCGCAGGGATGCCCTCATGCGTCGCGAAACAGGTCACCAGACCGGTCAGGAATCGAGAAGTCCCGGCCCCCGAACCGCAACTAGCATGAAGTCCATGGACATTAACATTCACGCGAGTTTCCTCCCACACAACGATCCCGACGCCGCCCTGGCCTTCTACCGGGACACCCTCGGCTTCGAGGTCCGCAACGACGTCGGCTACGGCGGGATGCGCTGGATCACGGTCGGCCCGGCCGGCCAGCCGGACACATCCATCGTCCTGGAACCGCCGGCCGCCGATCCCGGCGTCACCGACGAAGAGCGCGGCACCATCGACGAGATGATGGCCAAGGGCACCTATGCGCGCATCCTCCTGGCCACCAAGGACGTCGACGCCACCTTCGAGCGGCTGCAGGCCAGCGGCGCCGAGGTGGTCCAGGAACCGACAGAGCAGGCCTATGGGGTGCGCGACTGCGCCTTCCGCGATCCCGCGGGCAACCTGATCCGCATCCAGCAGCCGATCTAAGGTGGCCGCCGGCCACCGCCGGGCCGGCCACCAGCTGGTTAGATAGAGCCAGTCGACGACGACGGGGACGCTTGGGGCTGCCCCGCCCAACAGATGGAGACACGATGAGCATTGCCACGAGCACGGACACGCAGCCGCCCGCGCTGCATGAAGCGGACAGCCACGACCTGATCCGCGTGCAGGGCGCACGGGAGAACAACCTCAAGGACATCAGCGTCGAGATCCCGAAGCGCCGCTTGACGGTGTTCACCGGCGTGTCCGGCTCGGGCAAGAGCTCGCTGGTTTTCGCCACCATCGCCGCCGAGTCGCAGCGGATGATCAACGAGACCTATAGCGCGTTTGTGCAGGGCTTCATGCCCAACCTGGCGCGGCCCGAGGTGGACCACCTCGAGGGGCTGACGACGGCGATCATCGTTGACCAGGAGCGGATGGGCGCCAACCCCCGATCCACCGTCGGCACCGCCACCGACGCGAACGCCATGCTCCGGATCCTCTTCAGCCGCCTGGGCATGCCCCGCATCGGGCCACCCACTGCCTTCTCCTTCAACGTCCCGACGCGCAAGGCGAGCGGGGTGATGAGTACCGAGAAAGCCGGCGGCCGGGTCGAGCGGAGCGTGGTGCGCGATGTGGTCTACCTGGGCGGCATGTGCGCACGCTGCGAGGGGATGGGCTCGGTTTCGGACTTCGACCTCACCGCGTTGTACGACGACAGCAAATCGCTCAGCGAGGGTGCCCTGACGATCCCCGGCTACAGCATGGACGGCTGGTACGGCCGGATCTTCAGCGGCGCCGGCTTCGACATGGACAAGCCGATCGCGAAGTTCACCAAGAAGGAAATGCACGACCTCCTCTACAAGGAGCCCACCAAGATCAAGGTCGAGGGCATCAATCTGACCTACGAGGGCGTGATCCCGAAGATCCAGAAGTCGATGCTCTCCAAGGACGTCGACGCCATGCAGCCGCACATCCGGGCCTTCGTGGAACGCGCCATCACGTTCCAGGCCTGCCCCGAGTGCGACGGCACCCGGCTGAGCCCGGAGGCCAGGTCCGCGAAGATCCAGGGCAAGAACATCGCGGACCTCTGCGAGATGCAGATCAGCGACCTCGCCGCATGGATCCGCGAGCTTGACGCCCCTTCCGTCGCACCCCTGCTGAAAGGCCTGCAGCACCTGCTCGACTCGTTCGCCGAAATCGGGCTGGGTTACCTCTCGCTGGACCGTCCGGCGGGCACCCTGTCCGGCGGCGAGGCCCAGCGCACCAAAATGATCCGGCACCTGGGCTCGTCCCTTACCGACATCACCTACGTCTTTGACGAGCCGACGATCGGCCTGCACCCGCATGACATCGAACGGATGAACCAGCTGCTGCTGCAGCTGCGGGACAAGGGCAACACCGTGCTCGTCGTCGAGCACAAGCCGGAGACCATCGCCATCGCCGACCACGTCATTGACCTTGGCCCCGGCGCGGGTACGGCGGGCGGCAGCGTGTGCTTCGAGGGAACCGTGGAGGGCCTGCGGGCGAGCGACACCATCACCGGGCGGCACCTCGACGACCGGGCCAGGTTGAAGGACTCCGTGCGTACCCCGTCCGGCACGCTCGAGGTGCGGGGCGCCTCGACGCACAACCTCAAGGACGTGGACGTCGACGTCCCGCTCGGCGTGCTCTGCGTCGTCACGGGTGTTGCAGGTTCGGGCAAGAGCTCGCTGATCGACGGCTCGGTGGACGGCCGGGACGGTGTGGTGGTGATCGACCAGGGCGCCATCAAGGGTTCGCGGCGCAGCAACCCTGCGACGTACACGGGCCTCCTCGAGCCGATCCGCAAGGCGTTCGCGAAGGCCAACGGCGTGAAGCCGGCGCTGTTCAGCTCCAATTCGGAGGGTGCCTGCCCCACCTGTAACGGCGCGGGTGTCATCTTCACCGAGCTCGGTGTCATGGCCACGGTCGAATCCACCTGTGAGGACTGCGAGGGCCGCCGGTTCCAGGCGGCAGTTCTGGAGTACACGTTGGGTGGCCGGAATATTGCCGAGGTGCTGGCCATGTCGATGACCGAAGCCGCGGTGTTCTTCAGCGAAGGGGAGGCCCGCACCCCGGCGGCCCACAAGATCCTCGACCGGCTCGTCGACGTCGGGCTGGGCTACCTCACCCTGGGCCAGCCGCTCACCACGCTGTCCGGTGGCGAGCGGCAGCGCGTCAAGCTCGCCACCCAGATGGCGGAGAAGGGTGATGTCTACGTCCTCGACGAGCCCACCACCGGCCTGCATCTCGCCGACGTCCAGAACCTGTTGGGACTCCTGGACCGGCTCGTCGACTCCGGCAAATCGGTCATCGTCATCGAGCACCACCAGGCGGTCATGGCGCACGCCGACTGGATCATCGACCTTGGTCCCGGCGCCGGGCACGACGGCGGCCGGATCGTTTTCGAGGGCACGCCCGGCAGCCTTGTGGCCGCCCGCTCCACCCTCACCGGCGAGCACCTCGCGGCTTACGTCGGTTCAGTGGCTGAAAACAGCATCAAGTGAACGAATGCGGTGAATCGGGGGACTAATCTGGGGGCGTGGCAAGCATTCGAGACGCTCAAAAGCAGATGACCCGCCGGCTTTTCCTCGACAAGGGGCTGGAGCTTTTCGAGGAGAAAGGGTTCGCCGCCACCACGGTGGATGACATCTCCGCTGCCGTGGGCACCACCAGGGCAACCTTCTATTCGCATTTTCCGTCCAAAGCCCAGCTCATGCGCTCGCTCGTCGAGCGGTCCAACGAGATGCTGACGGAGGCCGATGTCCCGCCGCTGCATTCGGTGGTGGAGTCCGGGGACCGCGAGCTGATCAGGGTCTGGCTGGCCCGGAAATTTGACCAGTGGGCCGACATCCGCCCCTATGTTGTGGCGGCTCACCAGGCCGCGGCCAGCGAACCGGACATCCAGGCGGCTTTGGACCAGTGGTTCGACACGGCGATCGACGACATGCAGGCGGGCCTCGACAGCGCCGGGCGTTTTGACCCGGCCAGCCGCCGGGTCCGCTGCGCGCTGGCCTTCGGCGAGCTGGAGTTCTTTTCCCGGCGCTGGATGCGGCTCGGCTGGACCGTGGACCGCGATACTTCACTGGATCTGATGGTCGAGAACTGGTGCTTCCTGCTGGCTGAGTGAGCAGGCAACACCAGGGCGCAGCCTGTTGGCTGCGCCCTGGTGTTGTCAGCTGCCGCACGGCATCAGCGCGCCTGGACGCCCGCCGGCTGGCCCTCCGCCGGTTGGCGGGAGGTGAACGGCAGGACCAGCCTGGACTGGTGGGCGGCGTCGCGGTAGATCTTGTGGGTGACGGGCCGGCCCACCGGCAGATGGAAGGCATCCGGCGGCAGCAGCGCGTTGTGCTCGTCGGCCAGCGGCTCGCCGTTCGAGAGCTCTGCGATGAGCTTGTGGCCCGGCTTGAAAGTGTTCGCGAACGGATAGAGGCGCAGGATGTACTCCTCGATCGTCCCCGGCTCCACCGGCACACTGCGGGTGTGCGGGTGGAGCGGGTTGCCCTCGGTGCTGCGGTCGTCAAGTTCGCGGTGCGAGGCCTTCAGGTATCCGCTGGTGATCAGCTGGCGCGCGCCGGTGGGCGCGTAATCCCACAGGCGGAGGATGAAGTTGGTGTCCGGCTGGTCGATCTCGGCGAAGATGTGCGCGGCACCGGTGCCGATCATCTCCGTGTCCTCCTCGAAGGCAGGCGTGGACCAGCTGATGATCTCCACCTTGTCGGTCACTGTCAGCGGCGCCTGGTAGAAGCCGTCCGGGGCGGCGTACTCCGCGCCCATCAGCTCGGGCTCGGTCGACAGTTTGTGCCGCGGGCGCAGATAGAGGGACTTGTACTCGACGTCCTTCGGCGGCCACGCCTCCGCAGTCACCAGCTCACGCGAGCCCTCCACGAAGACGCTCACGGCCGGCTCGTCCATGACGCCGTTGTCGATGCCCTTGATCCAGTAGTCGTACCACCGGAACATCTTGTCGTGCTCTTCGATGAAGGGACGCGACTGCATCGGCGGGTACGGGCCGATGTCCAGCTTCTTGGGGCCCTTCAGCTCCTTGAACAGCTCAATCGTGCCGTCCATCGTCCAGCCGCGGCCCTGGTCGATCTGCAGGTAGACCGGGATGTCGATGTTCGGGGCCAGCGTGATGGGGTTGCGCTCCTCGTACCAGTCCCCGTCGAGCTCGTTCATCACAATGTCGAACCAGGCCTCGTGGTTCTTCGGGTAGTTCAGGACATGGACCAGGTTCGGCCAGGCGGCCACGTCCGGGTCCGCAAGACGCGTGGCAACCAGCTTCGTCAATTCCCCGGGGGAGTACTTCTCGATCATGCGGGACTTGACGTTGTCCGTGAACGCCCAGCCGGAATCGCCGCCGCGGCCCTCGCGTGCAGCACGCGGCATGAACCACATGATGCCGCCATGGTAGGTGGTCTCGTAGAAGTCGTAGTGGCCGCCGGAGACAAAGATCGCCTTCAGGTGCGGCGGCCGCTCGGCCGCTGCCAGCACCTGCATGGAGCCGAAATAGGAGATGCCGACCATGCCGACGTTGCCGTCGCACCACGGCTGCGCGGCGACCCACTCGATGAAGTCGTAGGCGTCCTGGCCAAGCGACACGCCACCGGCGTTGTAATTGCCGATATGTTCGCCGCCGGAGTGACCCGAGCCGCGCAGGTCGCCAATGACGTGAACGTAGTCCTCCTTGACGATGCGGGCGATGTCGCCGGCCTCGATGCAGCCGTCCCACATCGGGCTGGGGCGCCGCTGTGGCGGGGTTGTGAGGGCCAGCGCCTGCAATTCTTTGCCGTAGGGGCTCAGGGCTACGAGGGCGGGGCGCGGTTTGTCCCCGATACCGTGATAGGCGTCCGCGGCGAGCTCGACGCCGTCCCGCATCGGGACCCGGAGGTCCTTGCGGACGGCGATTTTCTCCGCGCCGGCATCCAACATCTTCAGGTCATCCATGGGTGCGAAGCTCCTCATCTTTGGTCAGGCGGTCAAAGGCCGTGCGGTAGCCGTGGAGCGTCGTGAAGAACGGGGACGGCTCGAGGCTGGGGTCGCCCGCGTAGCCGAGTTCTGCAGCGACGCGGGCGAAGGGCGAGTATGGCGAGTCCGTCTCCTGGAGGCCGTCGCGAAGGTACCGGCGGGCGGCGTCGTCGATTCGGGTCTCGAGGTCCAGGCTTCCCTGCAGGGCATTCCGGGCCGCCTCACGGTCCAGTTCAACGCCGTACGGCACGCCGTCAGCGCCCCGGTACGGGTGGCCCAGGTACAGGTGTTGCGGGCGGACGTCGTCGCGCAGGTACCGCAGACTTGAGCGGTAGGCGGCCGGATCCTCGTAGCCGGGGAAGCCGTTGGCCGCTCCGTGGATCTGCACGGCATCGCCGACGAAGACCGACTGCTGCCCGTCCACGACGTAGGCGACGGACCCGGCCGTGTGGCCGGGGATGTGGTGGACCGAGACGGTGACGTCCCCGCCCAGGGCGAGGGTCTCGCCGCCCCTAACCAGCATGGTCGGCTCCATCTCGCCGGAGATGACGTGGTTCGCGGCTTTCGTCTGCTCCTCGATGGCATTCGGATTGTCGATGTACTGCTGGCGCACGTCCACGTACTGGTCGACGTGCGCGCGCCGGGAGCGCAGCAGAGGCGCGTCGGCCTCGTGGATCACGACCTCCGCGCGCCGTCCGGTGAGCTCCCATAGGGCGTGCGCACCGCCGAGGTGGTCGATGTGGCCGTGGGTCAGCAGGATCCAGCGCACGTCCTCGATCCGGCGGCCGATCGCCTCCAGTGCCGGGACCATGCCTTCGGCAGGCGAGGACGCGATCCCGGTGTCGACGATGGCGGGCTCGGTAGCGTCGATGAAGAAGCTGTAGAGTCCGAACCGGCCCCACGGCGAGACCAGGGGATGAACAGCGACTGGCCCTGTCATTGCCCGGCCCCCGCGTTCAGGAAGTCGCCTGCTTCCTCGAAGGCCCGGTAGAACTCCGGGATCCAGGAAAAGTTCTGGACGAAGCCGTGGTTGGCCCCCGGGTAGCGGCTGACGGCCGCCACGACGCCGGCCTCCGCCAGTCGCTGGCCGTAAAGTTCGCCCTCATCGCGCAGGGGGTCGTGCTCGGCGGTGATGATGAGCGCCGCCGGCAGGCCTGTGAGGTCATCGCGCTTGATGGGGGAGACGAGCGGGTCCGCCGGGTCCGCCGCGCTCTCCAGGTAAAAGGAGTTGAACGGCTTGAGGCCCGCCGTCTCCAGCCCGAATCCTTCGGCGTTCTCCCGCAGCGAGGCGTAGCGGTCGACGTCGAAGTCCAGGTCCAGGGACGGGTAGAAGAGGACCTGATGCGTGATCCGGTCGAACCCGTCGTCGTGGGCCATCGCTGCGACGGCAGCGACGAAGTTGCCGCCCGAACTGTCGCCGGCGATGGCAAGGTTCTTGCCGTCCCAGCCCAGGCTCGTACCCTGCTCGGCGGCCCAACGGACCACCCCGTAGCAGTCGTCGAGGCCGGCAGGGAAAGCAGCCTCGGGCGCCAGGCGGTAGCCGACAGAGATGACCTTATGACCTGTCTCCTTGGCCAGGGCCCGGGCAACGTGGTCGTGCGTGTCCAGGCTGCCGAGGAAGAACGCCCCGCCGTGGAGGTACACCAGAAGCCCATGAGCGCCGGCCCCGGCCGGCGTGTAGATCCGCACGGGCACCTCGCCCGATGGCGTCACTGCGGTGGCGTCCTCGACGCAGTGCAGCGGCAGACGGTCCTCCAATGCGGGAACCTGCGCGGCCTCGCCGGCGCGCATGGCCCCCGGGTTCAGCGGCGAGCCGTCGGGCGCCGGCAGGGTGCTGAGGATCTTGGCAATTTCGGGATGGATGGTCATGAGTCAGGCCTTCGACTCTGCTGGTGCGTTGACGGCGGCGGGCTTCTGGGACGTGGGCTTTTGCCCCGGGAAGACGTCATTGACCTCGTCCTCGGTCCACCCCTGACGCGAGATGCGCTGCAGCTCGTCCGTTACCGGCTTGCGGGTTGCCTGGAACAGGGCCAGTGCATCCTTGACAGAGCCGGCCTCCGCCAAGGCATCGGCGAGCGCACCGGCATCCTCGATGGCCGAGTTGGCGCCCTGGCCCTGGTGGTGCAGCATCGAGTGGGCCGCATCGCCCATGAGCACGACGGAGTCCGTGTGCCACGTGTCGACCGGGTCGATGTCGTAGACGGCGCGGATGTTGACGGTGTCCATGTCGAGGCCGCGGGCGATGTTGACGATCCGCTCGTCGAAGCCCTCCACCGTCGCCACGAGGTCATCCTTCGTGATGGTGGGGGCCCAGGTGCTGTCCGGGCACAGTGCGGTGATATCGAAGGACATCTGGTTGCGGTGGCGCAGCGGCAGCAGGTAGACCTTCGTGCCCCTGCCCATGTACATCCGCAGGTTGTCGTCCACCACCATGCCGTGGGCGTCGTCGGCGGAGATCACAGCGCGGTAGGCGTGTTCGCCGGAGAACACCGGGCCTTTGTCGCTGAAGAGCTGCTCGCGCACCACTGACTTGATGCCGTCGGCGCCGACCACCAGGTCCGCCTCGACCGTCGTGCCGTTGGTGAAGGTCAGGACGGGGCGGCCGCCCTTGTCCTCGATGGTCTCCAGCTTGTGGCCAAGGTGCACCATGCCCTGCGGCAGCACGCTCAGGAGGGCATCGATGAAGTCGCCGCGGTGGATGAGGTGGGTCTGGCTCTGCCCGCCGAACTCCGGCCAGGTGTCCTTCATGATCGGCTCACCCGTGGCGGTGAGGATTTCGAAGTAGTCGCTCGGGGAGCTTACGTTCGCGATCGTGTCGAAGATGCCCCACTGGCTGAACCGGTGCATGGTGGCAGGACGCAGCCCGATGCCGGCGCCGACCTCCCGCATCTGGGATGCCTGTTCGTACACGCTGACGTCGGCACCGAGCAGGCTCAGGGCCTTGGCCGCCGCGGCGCCGCCGTACCCCGCGCCGACGATGGCGATCTTGAGGTTCTTGATGTCTTCAGCCTTCATGGTTTCATCTCTTTCTTGACTCTTTCTGGGCCCGGGCCATGTCTGGCGGAACGGGCAAGTTGTGGTGGTCTGTCCGGAATCAGGCGTGAAGGGACAGGAAGTCGGCCGGGTTGTCCTCAAGCAGGAGTTTGAGGGTGGCGTCGTCGATACCGGCCGCGCGCATGTCGGGGATCATGTCCTCGAAGATGTAGTTGATGGTGTGGCCCTTCACGCCCGGCCAGCCCAGCGGGCTGCAGTTTGCGTCCGCCGAGACGAGGAGCTTGTCCGCATAGCCCTTGTTCACGAGGTTGACGAAGTGCTCCATGCGTTCGGCACGTTTGCGGCCCCAGAACGGCGGATCAGGCAGCTCGAGGTCGTAGCCGAAAGTGTCGAAGCCGATGCGGCCGCCCTGCTCGTAGATCCAATCGTGCGGGGTGACCGGAGCGTTCAGGCCGTCGTCGGCGTGGCCGAAGAGCACGCGGTCCAGCGGGAGGCCTTCTTCGTTGAAGATGTTCACTGCCGGTTCCGGGTCGATGGCCAGGTGGGTCAGGACCGGAGCGCCGGTGACGACGGCGGCGCGGGCCGCGGCCCGGTAAATGCGCTTGTCCAGATCCGTCATGCGTCCGCCGCGGCTCACGCCGACCTTGATGACGCCGGCCTTGGCGCCCGTGTTGCCGATGCCGACGGTGATCTCGTGGATGAAGACCTTCGTGAGGTAGTCCACGCTTGCGCGGGAGAAGTGCGGCAGGGCGGTGTCTCCGCCGACGAAGCCGGTGCAGGCAACGATGTGCACGCCCGTCTTCCGGGACAGGGACTTGTAGTAGTCGACGTCGCGGCCGTTGCAGATGCCCGTGGCGTCCACGAAGGTACCGCCGCCGTATTCGCGGAACTTCCGCAGCTTCGGCACGGTTTCCTCGTACGCCTGCTCCGGCGACTTCCACCACCTGGTATCCAGTTCGGACCCGGGCATGCCGTAGCCGATGTGCTCGTGGACCGCCACGATTTCCAGTTCTTCGGCCGGGATGGTTCCCAGCACGGTGTTGACCTTGGTCATTCGTTCACCTCAGGGTTTCGAAAGCTTGTTGTGTGTGGACCGAGCGGTGCTTAGCGCACGGTCAGCAGGTTGCGCGGGTTATCCACGAGGATGCGCCGGGCGTCTTCGTCGCTCAGGCCGTGGGCCTTGAGGTACGGCACGAACGTCGTCAGGACGTGGCTGTAGGGCAGGTTGTACTCCGGCAGCCCTTTGGCAACGCCGATCGAGTTGCCCGACAGGATGATCCGGTCGGCATGGCCTGCCTTGACGAGCCCGAGCACCAGTTCGGCGCGGTCATGGTCGGTGAGGTAGTCCGCGTGGTCGTTCAGGCCCACATGGTCGATGCCGACGAAGGCTCCCCGGCCGGCCACCTCGCTGGCGGAGCCGGCAGCGTCCTTGCGGTCGAGGTCGCCGACGAGCACCCGGTCGGCCCCGAGCTGCTCGTCCAGGACGATGTCCAGATCGTGCAGGACATCGGCGCCAAAGCGGATAGAGACCGGGACGCCGGTGTTCCTGGCGGCGCGGGCGGAGCCGCGGAACAGGCTTTCCTCGGTCGGTGTCATGCCGGCGCGGTCGGCAATGGTCGCGACGATGCCGGCGGCGGCGCGGCGCTCGACCCGGGGAACCACCATCCCCTCAGTGACCTCCTTGCCGAAGAGATCGGCGAACTTTTCGGCCGGCCACGGGGTGGGCGGGTTGGTCTGCGGCGTCAGGAAGTATCCGCCGAGTTCTTCCTCCGGGCCCAGGCCCGTGGAGGCGACGATGTGGACGCCGGTGGTGCGGGACAACGCCTCGTAGAGCTTGAGGTCGCGGCCGTGGAACATGCCCGTGCTGTCGACGATCGTCTGCCCGCCGTGCTCGCGGAAGTCCGCGAGCTTGGCCGCCAGGGCCTCGAAGATCTGTGCCCTGTCCATGGAGATCTCTGGTGCGTACTGGGCGCCCGGGACCACTGACAATAGGGCCTCATGGAGCGCGACTACGCCCAGTTCCGAGGCAGGGACGGGACCCAATACCGTATTGACGGTTTGCCCGGTGGGGGCGTGGAACGTGTCCCCGCTATCGACGGGTGTGGTGTGACTCACTTGGCTTCTCCCTTGAAGATCGGGTGCTGAATACAGGGGCGCCGCGGTGCCTGACCGTGCCGTAGCCCCGTTGCGGTGTAGCCAGCATCACATCTTTCTTTACATTGTGTCAAGAAAACAGACGAGCCGTACACATCCCCTGGATGCCGGTGCGTTCATGAAGCAAACGTTGAGTATGTTTTCTTGACATCTCGTAAAGATTGATATCAGACTGTGGTGAGCGCCACATCCACCTCCGCCTGCCGGCTCTTGCTCCGGCAGGGCACCAGTCATGGCGCGTCACCGGAGGATCGACCCGGAACAAAGGAGTTTCATCGATGAGTCAGACCATTTCGGTACCGAGCCGCAGCTCGGTGCGAGCCACTTTCATAGCCGCCTACAGCGCGGTCACACTGGCCCAGATCACCAACGCGCTGCCGGGCGCCCTCAGCGGCACGTTCGCCGCGGAATTCCATACTTCAGGCGCGGGCCTGACCTGGATCGCGGGCATGTTCTTGATGGGTATTGTCGTGTTCGAGCTCAGCTGGGGCCTCCTGGGCGACCTGTTCGGACGCAAGAAGCTTCTGTACATCGGAGCCGGGGTCAGCATCGTCGGCTCCGTCATGGCTGCGCTGGCGCCGACAACCGAGATGATGATCGCCGCCCAGGCCGTCGGCGGCATTGGGGCGGGCATCCTGTTCCCCATCTCGCTGTCCATGATCGCCGCGATCACCCCGGATCACCGCGCACGGGCGAAGGTCATCGCCACGTGGGCCGGGTTCCTGTCCCTCGGCGCGGTGATCTCCCCAGTGCTCGCTGGCTTCACCGCGCAGTTCTTCACCGTGCCGGGTGCTGCGCCGGGTGCGCCGAACGAGTTCAGCGGCTGGCGGGCGGCCTACCTGGTTGCGGCCGCAATTGCCGTGCTCGTACTCCTCGTCGCGCTCCGGGCGAAGGACTCCGCAGCAGCCGAGGGGCGCAAGTTGGACATCCCCGGCCAGATTACGCTCGCGCTCGGACTTATCGCCGTCCTCTACGCCACGGTGACAGCGGTTGATGCCGGCTTCGGCAGCGCCCAGGTGATTGCAAGCTACGTCGCGGGCGGAATCCTCCTGGTCTCCTTCGTCGTCATCGAATCACGCACCGCGCAGCCCCTGATTCACCTGTCGCTGTTCAAGAACAGCGCCTACTCGATCACCGGCATTGTGGCGGTCACCGGCATGTTCGCCTTCCTCGCGATCTGCTTCAGCACCAGCGTCGCCGTCAGTGGACTCGCGCTGGCCGAGACCTGGAAGGTCGGTGTGCTGTTCGTCTTCATCCAGGGCCCGGCATTCGCCTTCATCCCGGTGGTGGGGTGGCTCATCCACCACGTAGCACCGCGCTGGGTGCTCACCGCGGGCTTCGTCCTCATGGCAGTCTCCGGTTTCTGGCTCTCGACATTCGCCCTCGGCACTCCGGAGGCCTTCGGCGGCACCCCCTGGACGGCCTTCATTCCGCCGCTCCTGCTGTTGGGTATCGGATTCGCGCTCACCGTCGGTTCCGTCACCGCTGTTGCCATCAACACCGTCCCGCCCCAGCAGATCGGCATGGCTTCGGCGACGACGAACCTCCTGCGCGACCTCGGCTTCGCCCTCGGCCCCGTTGTCGGCTCAGCTATCGCCTTCGGCATCGGAGCCACGGCCTTCGCGGGTCCCCTTGCCGGGATCCTCGGCGGGGCGGGACTGCCCGCAGAGGCCGTCAGCGGGCTGGCGAACGTGCCGCCGCTGGGCTTCCTCGCCGGCTGGGACGGGGTCATCGCCCAGTTCTCCGGCCAGGCGCTGGCAGGCGGCGCGCCCACCCCGGCGGTCGACGGTATGGTCCAGGCCCTCAACGCCGCACAGCCGCAAATCCAGGGCGTGGCAGGGACCTCACTGGGCCAGGGGTTCCAGGCCGTATACCTCACCGCGGGCATCGCGGCGATCCTCTCCGCCACTCTCACCCTCTTCATCTCTGCACGGTCCTCGGCGCCCGCGCCCGAGGCCATCGCCGAGACCACCGAAGTAAACGCCGAGGCCGCCGTCTAAGCCTGACGGCCTCCGGCACTGACCTGACCACCTAAAATCCACAAGGAGAACACCGTGACTGCACCCACCGAATCCGGCATCGACATCTGGGACGACGACGTCCTGGTCGACCCGTACCCCACCTACGCCGCGCTCCGCGAGCAGGCCGCAGTGGTCCACCTCCCCAAGAACGACCTCTACGTCCTGACGCGCTACGACGTCATCCGCGACGCGCTCGGCGATCCGGAGACCTTCTCGTCCACCAGCATCGGCTTCAACCCCATGGTGAACGAGGCCCTTCAGGGCACCTCCCTCGCCTCCGACCCGCCCGTCCACACCCAGCTCCGCGCCACGCTGTCCCAAAACCTCACCCCCCGGGCGCTCCGCGGCCTGAAAGTCGTCATCGACGAAAAGGCTGACAAGCTCGTCGCCGAACTCGCCGCCAGCGGCAGCTTCGAGGCCATCGATTCCCTGGCCCGCGCCTTCCCGATCGAAATCGTTGCCGACCTCATTGGCTTCCAGGGACACGTCAAGGACAACATGCTGCGCTGGGGCCAGGCCGCGATGCAGGTCCTCGGCCCGCTGAACCAGCGCACCCAGGAGAGCTTCCCGATCGCCGGCGAGCTCTACGGCTGGTGCTCGTCGGTCACCGCAGAAGACCTGGCGCCTGGCTCGATCGGCCGAGGTATTTTCGATGCCGAGACACGCGGCGACATACCCCAGGGTTCTGCGGGGCACATCATCCACCAGTACCTGGGAGCGGGCGTTGACACGACAATCGCGTCAATCGGGAACATCATTGCGCTGTTCGGCCGCCACCCCGAGCAGTTCGACCTGGTCCGGAAGAACCCGGACCTGGTCCCCGCAGCGTTCGCCGAAGTGCTGCGCTACTGGGCCCCGGTCCACATCTGGGGCCGCAAGGCAATGCGCGACGTGGAGATCGAGGGCGTCACGATTCCAGCAGGTGCGCAGGTGGGCATCCTCTTTGGGGCCGGCAACCGCGACCCGCGGCACTACGGGGATCCCGACACCTTCAACGTGATGCGGAACCCGGTGGACCACCTGTCCTTCGGCTACGGACCGCACGGCTGCGCCGGCCAGGGCCTGGCGAAACTGGAAGCGCATGCGATCATTGAGGCGCTTGCCCGCAGGGTGAAAACGCTGACGGTTACCGACGAGGTCCGGGAGCCGAGCAACATCACGCGGAGCCTCGAGTCGCTCCAGGTCGCCAAGGTGGTGGCAGCATGAGGATCGAACTTGACCGGCCGCGCTGCGAGGGTCACGGCCTCTGTGAAGAAGCCGCGCCCCGGCTGATGCACCTCGACGATGACGGCGAGCTGGTACTCGACGTCCCGGACGTCGAAGGCGCTGACCTGGACGCCGCGAAGGCGGCGGTAAGGGTCTGCCCGGTTGCCGCACTGCGATTGGCCGCGGCATGACGATGCGAAAGATCGTGGTGGTCGGCAACGGCATCGCCGGGCTCACGGCCTGCGACTCGCTGCGCTCGGCCGGCTTCGACGGCGAGCTCACCGTTGTGGGCGCGGAGCGCCACCAGCCCTACAGCCGGCCGGCCCTCTCCAAGGCGCTGCTGCACGCTGTCGACGGGCAAAGCGACGGCGGACTCCAACCCCATGTGCTCCCCGAGCCGACCCACGAAGCAACGGAGCTGCTCGGAGTCAGCGCCACGGGCCTGGACGTCGGGGCCCGGCTGGTGCGCCTGGACGGGGGAGGGGAGCTGCCGTATGACGGCCTCGTCATCGCTTCGGGTTCCCGGGCAAAGCGACTCGGGGCGGGTGCGCAAGAGACGCAGAAGAAGGGAACAGCCGGACCGCAACGGGACGGTTCCCACCGGGAACTCACCCTGCGCACCATCGAGGATGCGATCCTCCTCAAGGAACGCGTCGCATCGCGCCCGTCGGTTATCGTGATCGGCGGCGGAGCGCTGGGCATGGAGGTCGCGTCCGGTTGCGTGCACGTGGGCTGCGAGGTCACCCTCGTCTCCGACGGCAAGCCCCTGGCGCGTCAGCTCGGCGACCATCTGGCGGACATCTTCACCGCCGCCGCCATCCGGCGCGGACTGCGCGTGGTTGGCGGCGGGAAGGCCCGGCTTGTCGATCACGGTGCCGGGGCAAAGGTCGTCCTGGCCGACGGCACCGTGCTGGAGGCTGACCTGGTGGTCACCGCCATCGGCGATGAGCCGAACATCGGCTGGCTCGCCGGCTCGAACCTTCTCGTCGACGGAGAGCTGCGGGTCGATTCGCGCGGCAGGCTCCGGCCGGACATCGTCGCCGCCGGCGATGTGGCGTCCTTCCCGACCCGCCGCGGGGTGGAACGGGTGCCCCTCTGGACCAGCGCCATCGACCAGGCCAGGGTCGCCGGCGTCGGCCTCCTGAAGGGTGACGCGGCGCCCGAGTTCGACTTCCAGCCCTACTTTTGGACGGAGGGCTTCGGCCTCTCGCTCAAGTCGGCGGGCTTCGCGCCGGCTGTCGGGCCTCCCGACTACTGCGAGCCCGGCGGGGGCGCGGACTCGATGCTGCTTCGCTGGGACAACACGGACGGTTCCGGCACCGCCGCCGCGCTTAACTACCGAATCCCCGTCCCCAAGCTGCGCCGGTTCGCCGACGCCGGTCCGGCCGCGCTGCGTGCGGCGCGCCCGCTCGAACCTGACGCCGCACAACACCGTTAGGATTGATCCATGTCGTCGTTGCGAGAAGCCCAGAAGCAGCTGACCCGCGACGTGATCGTCGAACGGGCGCTGGAGCTCTTCACCGAGAAGGGCTACGCCGCGACGACGATCGATGAGATCGCCGCTGCGGCCGGTACCACCCGGGTGACTTTTTACGCCTATTACCCCACGCGCAGCGACCTGATGCGGGACTTCATGGCCCGCGTCAACGCCGTACTGGACCGCGCGGCCGGCCCCGAACGGGGATCGACCGCGGCCGAGCTCGTCGACGTCGTGCGTGCGGGCGAACTGGCGGGCATCCTGGCCTGGCTGGAGTCGCGGGCGGCGCTCTGGCCGGTCTTCCGCCCGTACCTCGACGTGCTCGAGGAGGCCGCCGCCATCGATCGCGAAGTGCGCGCCTTGGTCGAGGGATGGCATGAGGAGGTCATCTCGGACCTCGTGCGCGGAATGGAGCTGGCAGGGCGCTTCCCGGAGGAGACGCACCACATTCGCGGCACCCTGGCCTTCACCTCGCTCGACTACGTGGCCACGCTCTGGACCCGACGGAAGTTTGAACCAAACCGGGAGCACGCCCTCGAGGTGCTCGCCGATAACTGGTATCACCTGCTCTGCGACGAGGGCTAAGCCTGCCCTCGCAGACGGACGCCTATGCTTATGGAATGGAAAGTATTGGCGCAGGCGAAGTGCTGGACGAGGCAGTCGACCACCGGGCCCTGGCCGTCGCCGTGATCGACATCTCCGCCGACGTCCGGCGGAAGTCGCACAATGACACCGGCGTCCGGCCGCTGTCCAACGGCGTCCTGGAAATCCTCCGCGTCATCGAAAGCCACCCCGGCATCACCGTCGCGGAAGTCGCTTCCCGTCTGGGGCGGCAGTTCAGCAACGTCAGCGTCCAGCTGCGTGAGCTGGTCGCCGCCGGCCTCGTCACCCGGATCCGCGACGCCGCGGACAAGCGCTACGTCGCCCTCCACCCCACGGCCGAATCCCAGCGGATCAAGGCGCTCCTGGAGGGTGCCTGGGCGGAGGCGCTGGAGTCGGCAAGTTCCCGGCTGCTGCCTGAAGAGCGCGAGCAAATTGCCGCCAGCCTCCCGGCCCTGCAGCGCCTCGCCTCGATACTCTCCGAACCCGAGTAACCCACATCACCCCCTGCAACGGTCATGACCCGTCGCCCGCGATAGTTATACTTTTATAAGTATTACTACTTTGGAGGATGGGACATGGGTATGGCAACGCAGTTGGAAGAGGCAGTCGTCCGGCGGGGGAGCAGGCCAGGGAAACGCTGGTGGGCGCTGGTGTTCCTCGCCCTCGCGCAGTTCACGGTGGTGCTGGACGGCACGATCGTGAATCTGGCGCTTCCGCGCCTCCAGCTCGAGATGGGGATCAGCGACTCGACCCGCTCCTGTGTGGTCACGGCCTACGCGCTGGCCTTCGGTGCCTTCCTGCTGCTCGGCGGACGCATCGCAGACTTCTGGGGCCGCAAGCGGACGTTCCTTGTGGCCGCCGTCGGCTTCGCCGCCGCGTCCCTGGTCGGCGGCATCGCGCAGCAGCCCTGGGAGCTGATCGGCGCCCGCGCGCTGCAGGGCGTGTTCGCTGCGCTGCTGGCCCCTGCTGCCTTGGCGCTCCTGACCGTCGCCTTCCCTGGCGGAAGGGACCGCGGCACGGCGTTCGCGATTTTCGGTTCCATTACCGGCGTCGGCGCGGCCGCCGGTGTCCTGCTGGGCGGGTTTTTGACCGAACACGTGAACTGGCGCTGGTGCTTCTTCGTGAATGTGCCGATTGCCGCTATCGCCCTCTTCGGCGTGTGGTCCCTGGTCAGTGAAAGCAAGGCCCAGGGGTCCACCAAGTACGACTGGCCCGGGGTCATTCTGGCAGCCCTCGGCTTGGGATCCCTTGTCTACGGCTTCACCAACGCCGAGCACGGCTGGGATGCCCCCGAAGCCTGGGTCTTCATTGCCGCCGGCGCAGTTCTCCTGGCACTCTTCGTCCTGGTCGAGACGAAAGTCAGGCATCCGCTCCTGCCGCTGCGCGTGGCCACCGAACGAAACCGCGCGGCCGCCTTCCTGGCGTCGTTCCTTTCCGGCGCTGTCCTCATTGGCGGCATCCTGTTCATCAACTTGTACATCCAGATCGTGCTGGGCTTCGCGCCGTTCCTCGCCGGGCTGGCTTCGCTGCCGATGACCGTTGCGGTAATCATCACGGCAGCGCTCGTCGCGAAGAACCTGCCGAAACTGGGGGCCAAAATCCCGACGGCCGCTGGGCCGGTCTTCATGGCGGCTGCGATGCTGTGGCTCACACAGGTCAGCGCCCAGGGCAGCTACTTCGTCAACATGCTTCCCGCCCTGCTTCTGCTTGGCATCGGGCTGGGCATGGTGTTCGTGCCCATGCAGAACCTCGCCCTGTTCGGCGTGGACAAGGATGACTCCGGTGTGGCCAGTGCGTTGGTCAACGCCTCGCAGCAGATCGGCGGCTCCCTCGGCATCGCCCTGTTCGGCACCATCGCCGCAGCAGCCACGGCCGGTGGCGCGACGCTATCGGCCCTCTCTGCAGGCTATGCCATGGTGTTCCTCTGGGCCGCAGGCGTCGCGATCCTGATTGCCCCGGTAGCGCTCCTGCTAATCAACATCGATCGCGAGACGTTCACCGGATCAGCTGGCGACACTCCAGTCGTGCACCTGGGCTGAGCCAACCAGGCACGAAAAGCGGAAGGCCCCCTCGGCGAGGGGGCCTTCCGCTTTCACGACCGTTTTACTGCCGTTAGCCAGTGCTCAAATCCACTTCGGGGCGGCTGGAACCGTCCCGTCGTTCGCTTCAGTGCCGGGCCCGGTGGCGGTGACGCCGCCATTGCCGCGTCCGGCGGCCCATTCGACGACGGCGGCCAGCGGTCCGGAGACCACGGTGGGGGTCGCCGTCGCCGTGTCCCCGAACGTCAGGTCGCGGTCGGTGACCGTGACGACGAGGCCTTTGTCGGTGCCGCGGGTATGCCAGGCGCCGGTAATGTCCGTCAGGAGCCGTTCCAGCACCGGTGCCGGGATGTCGGCGAAGCTCGCGCCGTTGGCGAGGTCGACGGCGTGCATCCAGACTTCGCGGCTGCGCATCCACACCGTTTCCGTGGCGGGCACTTCCCGGCCCTGGATGGTGCGGACTTTGTGGTGCCAGGCTTCCCCGGGCAGATCGCGCCATTCGACGTTCAGGTGCACGGCGGAGTGGTCGAAGAGGTGCCGGAGCGCGATCGGGCTCAGCGTGGCGCCGAAGTCGATCTCGTGGTCCCGGACCTCCGTGGACGGGTACATCGGGGTCTCCACCCCGGTGGCCGCCCACTCGATGAGCCGGGCGATCGCCCGGGCGTTGTAGCCGATGTGCGCCGTGATGTGGCGGCGGGTCCAGCCCGGCAGCAGCGAGTCGCCGTCGAGTTCCGCGTCGGAGAGCTCGTTGAGCTTGCGGGCGAAGAACGCCGTGCCGCCCCGTGCCTGCAGCAGCGCCGCGAGCAGTTCCGGGTTCGTCGTCTGGTCCTGGCGGGCAACCATCAGGCTTCCTTGATGACGCGGTTCTTCAGCTGCCCCAGTCCCTCGATGGCGGTGACCAGGATCTGGCCCTCCTGCAGGTAGCGCTTCGGGTCCTGGGCGTGGCCCACGCCGCCCGGGGTGCCGGTCGCGATCACGTCGCCCGGGTTCAGCGTGATGATCGTGGAAATGTAGGACACCAGGAACTCCGGGGTGAACACGAGGTCACCGGTCGGGGTGCTCTGCTGGACTTCGCCGTCGACCGCGGAGGTCATCAGCGGCCCGGCGGTGAACTCATCCTTGGTGACCAGGGCCGGCCCGAACGGGGTGGACTTTTCCCAGGTCTTGCCCTGCAGCCACTGGATGGTGCGGAACTGGTAGTCGCGCATGGACACGTCGTTCAGGACGGCGTAGCCGGCGATGTGGTCCGCGGCGTCAGCTTCGCTGATCCGGCGGCCCTTCTTGCCGATCACGACGGCGAGTTCGGCTTCCCAGTCGACGGCGTCGGATTCCTGCGGCAGCGCCAGGTCATCGTTGGGGCCGATCAGGGATTCCTGGTACTTGGCGAACAGGGTGGGGAACTCGGGGACTTCCCGGCCCATTTCCTTGATGTGGTTGCGGTAGTTGTGGCCCACGCAGATGATCTTGCCGGGGGAGGGCACGACGGCGTCCAGGTCGGCGCCCTCGAGAGGGTGCGTGGCGCCGGCCGCCGCCTTAGCGGTTGCTTCCCAGTCCTGGGTGCGGAGCAGTTCTCCGACGTCGGCAAAGCCGTCGATCTCGGTCAGGGTGTCGCCGTCCTGGCGGACAGCCTTATTAACTGTTTTGTCTCCAACAGAGGTGCGGAGGGTGAGAAGTCTCATTACTTGTTGCGTCCTTCGATGTAGGTGCGGTTGAAGTTCAGCCGTTCAAAAATGGGGGCGTCACTGAAGCGGAACAGATCAAACTGGGTTCCGGCCTGCAGCGCCCATTCCTGCCAGGACGGGACCACGAAGAGGTCGCCCTTGGCCAGGGTCCGGGTTTCGCCGTTGAGGACCACCGAGCCGGAGCCTTCAAAGACCTGCCAGACGCTGGAGCCCACCTCGCGGACCGCTTCGGTGCTGGCCCCGGCCCGGAGCCGGTGGAATTCGGCGCGGATGGTCGGCATCACGTCCCCACCGGTGGTGGGGTTGGTGTAGCGGACGGCGGCGTGGCCCTGGGACACAGTGGCCGGATGGCCCTCGTCCTCGAGCAGCAGCTGCTCGGACAGGGCACGGTCCGTGTGTTCCCAACGGTAGGCCGCGATGGGGGAGCTCGTGGTGTCATCCAGGCCCGACAGCGGGCGCAAGCCCGGGTGCGCCCAGAGCCGCTCGGAGCGGGAGATGTCCGGGGTGGCCTCGTCGGTGACGCGCTCGGTGCCGAATTCGAAGAAGCCGGCGTCAGCGTAGTGCACGAACGGGATGTCCAGGCCGTCGATCCAGGCCATCGGCTCATCGGTGTCGTTGTGGTGCCCGTGGAAGTTCCAGCCCGGCGTCAGCAGGAAGTCGCCGCGGGACATCCGCACCGGGTCCCCGTTCACCACAGTCCAGACCCCTTCGCCCTCGACGACGAAGCGGAAGGCGTTCTGCGAGTGACGGTGTTCGGGCGCCGTTTCGCGGGCGCCGAGGTACTGGATGGCTGCCCACAGCGTGGGTGTGGCGTACGGCGTCCCGGCCAGGCCGGGATTGGCCAGGGCGATGGCCCGGCGTTCCCCGCCCCGGCCCACCGGGACCAGATCGCCGGCACGGGCAGCCAGCGGGTACAGGTCGCTCCACCGCCAGACGTGGGGGACCGCCTTGGGGGTCGGGACCATCGGCATGAGGTCTGCGATCTCGGTCCACAGCGGGATCAGGTTTTCGCGGTCAAAATCCCGGTACAGCTCTTTGAGCTGGGCCGCTTCTTCGGGCGTCGGCTCCGGAGCAGTGTGCCCCGCGGCCACTGATTCGTGAGTCGTGTTCTCGGCGCTGATGGACACGTGGGCCTCCTCGGTAGGTCAGAACAGTTCGTTGGCGTAGTTCGACTCTACGGATGCCGGTGTGTGACCCCCAACATATTCTGCTGGTCAGAATTCCCGGAACCGGGCTCCCGCGGCGCTCAGTCCGGCTCGGCCGGGTTGGCCGCGATGTCGATCTCCAGCTGCCGGCAGGTTTCCCGCAGGGCGGGAACCAGTCCGGCGTCAAACACGCGGCGGAAGCGGGTCGCGGGGGTGGCGACGCTGAGTGCGCCGACCACGTGCCCGTGCCGGTTGTGCAGGGCCATCCCGAGCGCGCTCACGCCCTCTTCCGTGCCTTCGAAATTGGCCGCGAATCCGTTACTGCGGACGGATTCAAGCTCGCGCAGGAACGCCGGGTACTCCGCGGCCGCAATGGTGTCCCCGCCAATCTCGGCATTGTTGCTGCGAAAGAGCTGGTCGATCATCGGCGGTTCCAGTTCGGCGAGCATGGCCTTGCCTCCGGACGTTTTGTTGGCGGCCATCACCGTCCCCTGCCGGTCACCAACCCGCAGCACATTGTTCCCTTCCACCGTCGCCAGGAAGCGCACTTTCGTCCCCACCCGCACCATCAGGTTCACCGTCTCGTTGAGCCGTGCAGAGAGAAGCTCCATGTGCGGCTGGGCCAGGGATCGGAGCAGCCGGGTCCAGCTCAGGCCGGCCGGCCCGACGCCCATTGCCGGGCCGGGGACATAGCGGCGGGTTTCATCCTGCACGGCGAATCCCCGGTAGACCAACATCGCCAGCAGGCGGTGGGCGGTGGACGGCGCCACGCCCAGCTCCTCGGCGGCGTCCTTGAGCCGGAGTGCTCCGCCGTCGCGGAGCAGCTGGAGGAGCTGCAGCGCGTTGTCCACCGCCTCGATGGAATAGGTGGGCCGTTTCTGGACGGGCTTGCGGGCCGCTCTGGTGGATGGGTTGTTCTGCACATCAGAATTGTATTGTGGTTCACCTGCGGCGGCTAGGACAGTGAGTGGCATGAATCACACACAATCTGTTGCAGTGCCGCAACGGTCTTCGCCGGGGGCAGCTGCCCCCTCAACCGTTGGTGGGCCTGCATCACGGTTCTCCAAAGGCTCGGCAGCCGCCGTCCTGGTCTGCTGGCTGTTGGTGGTCTTCGATGGCTACGACCTGATCGTCTACGGCACGGTCCAGTCCTCCCTGATCTCCGAGACCGGATGGGGGCTGACCAAGGCCACCGCCGGGACCATTGGTTCCATGGCTTTCGTCGGCATGATGATCGGGGCGATCTTCGCCGGCCGAATGGCCGACTCGTGGGGCCGCCGCCGCACCATCCTGGGTTGCGCCATCGTCTTTTCGATTTTCACCATCCTCTGCGCCTTCGCCCCCAATGCGGCCGCCTTCGGGGGGCTGCGGCTCTTGGCGGGCATCGGGCTCGGTGGCCTGGTGCCCTCGGCGAACGCCCTCGTTGCCGAACTGGTCCCCACTAAGTGGCGGTCCACCATCGCCACCCTGATGATGTCCGGCGTCCCGATCGGCGGGTCCATCGCCGCCCTCGTCGGCATCCAGCTGATCCCTGCCTTCGGCTGGGAGTCGATGTTCCTCGTGGCCGTGCTCGCACTGATGATCGTGGTGCCTCTCGGACTGAAATACCTGCCCGAGACGCTGGCCCCGGTCAGTGCCGCGGACAGGGGAACTCGCAACCTCAAAGAGCCGATCGGCTTCAAGTCCCTGCTCCGCGCCCCTTACCTGGGGGTGAGCCTGCTGTTCGCCCTCGCGACGATCGCTACCCTGTTCGCCTGGTACGGGCTGGGAACCTGGCTGCCCAACCTCATGCAGCTGGCCGGCTACAACCTGGGCTCCGCCCTGACTTTCGCCCTGGCCCTCAACCTGGGTGCGGTGGCCGGCTCGGTGATCACGGCCTGGGCCGGGACCCGCTTCGGTCCGATTCCGACGGCGATCGCCGCGGCCGCCGTCGCCGCCGGCGCTCTCGTGGTCCTGGTTGCGGGACCGCCGGTCACCGTCGTGTACCTCATGCTGGTCCTCGCCGGCGTCGGCACCCACGGCACGCAGTGCCTCATCATCGCCGCCGTCGCGAGCCACTATCCCGGCCACCTGCGCGGGACCGCGCTGGGCTGGGCACTCGGGACCGGCCGCATCGGCGCCGTCGCCGCACCCCAGATCGGTGGCCTCCTGCTGGCTGCCGGACTGGGCGTCAATTCCAATTTCCTGGCCTTCGCCGGTGCAGCCGCGATAGCAGCGGTCCTGCTGGCCGCCGTCGGGCTCAAACTCAAATCAAAACTCTCAACCTCCCCTTCACTAACAGGAGCAAGCAATGTCTAAGCACGTCCCGTCCACCAGTTTCCTGTCCACCGACGGCCGGTCCACCGACGTCCTCGTCATCGGAGGGGGAATGGCCGGATTGGCCGGAGCCCTCGCGCTGCGGGAAAGCGGCGCCGACGTCACCCTCGTGGAGCGGGCGCCCGAATTCGGCGAGGTCGGCGCTGGGCTGCAGGTGGCGCCCAACGCCTCCCGCGTCCTGAAACGCTGGGGCCTGCTGGAAAAGGCCTTGGAGATTGGCGTCCAGCCCAAGCACCTGGTCTTCCGCGACGCCGTCACCGGCGAGGAGCTCACGCGCCAGAGCCTCGGCGGGGAATTCGAGGAACGCTACGGTGCGCCCTACGTGGTGATCCACCGCAGCGACCTGCACCGGGTCCTGCTCGAGGGCTGCGAAGCGGCGGGCGTGAAACTGGTCAACGATGTCATGGTCGAGAGCGTGGAGACCGTGAACGGCAGGGGAGTGGCCCACACGGCCGCCGGTGTGGACTACGAGGCCGACGTCGTCATCGGCGCCGACGGGCTCAAGTCCACCCTGCGCCCGCTCGTTGCCGGCGACGAGCCGGTCCCCTCGGCCTACGTCGCCTACCGCGGCACCGTGCCGATTACCGAACACACACCCAAGGCGGACCTCGAGGACGTCATTGTCTACCTCGGACCGGACTGCCACCTCGTGCAGTACCCGCTGCGCAAGGGCGAGCTGCTGAACACCGTGGCCGTTTTCAAGTCCGCCTCCTTTGAGCGCGGCGAGGAGCAGTACGGGGGAGTCGACGAGCTCGAGGCCGCGTACAAGGACTGCGTCCCCGCCGTCCAGGCTGCGCTGAAAAACCTGGGCACCAGCATGCGCTGGCCCATGTACGACCGCGATCCGATCGAAAACTGGGTGGCCGGACGGATGGTGCTGATGGGCGACGCCGCGCACCCGATGCTGCAGTACCTGGCCCAGGGCGCCTGCCAGGCGCTCGAGGACGCGGCAGTGCTGCAGGACGTCACCACCGGCACCGTGTTCACCGCCGACGGCGTCCACCCCGAAGCCTGGGACGGCGCGATCAAGGAATTCAACAACCTCCGCGCCGGCCGCACCGCCAGGGTCCAGCGCACCGCCCGCGTCTGGGGCGAATCCTGGCACGTCTCCGGGCTGGCCCGGACGCTGCGCAACCTGCTCTTCAAGAGCCGGATGGACAACGATTTCCGGTACAACGACTGGCTGTACGGCCAGGACGGCGCCGGCGTTCCGGCGGCCCGCGCGGCACACTCCGGCATGGCGGACAAGATTTCCGCCTGATCCGGGCTCCGGGCGAGGCTCCGTCCTTGGGTGACCCGTTACGAGCTCCGGGCGAGGCGCCGTCCTTGGGTGACCCGTTACGAGCTCCGGGCCGGCTTCTTCAAGGAGCCGGCCCGGAGCTTCTTCAGTCATGATCCAGTGCAGACTTTCCGCCGATTCCTGGATGTTGTCGACGCACGGTGTTCGTCAACGGCAAGAATTCCCGGTCCCCTAAGCTGGGCTACGTCCGCGGCCCCGCCGGAATCATCATCGGGCTGGTCGAGGAGCTCCGCTGACGTTATGTCACTGCTTCAGGCCGACGCTGTTTCGCGGAGGTATTGGCGGAGTCCGGGGATTGCGAAGTCCACCCTGCCGTAGCCGGCTGACTCGATCAGTCCCGCGGCGATGAGTCTCTTTCGGTACTTGGACACCACGTTGGGCTTGGCCGTCATGATGTTTCCGATCAGGCCCGCTGCCGATGGTCCATCCTGAAGGGCCATGGCGTCGAGGAACTCGCGGTCCTTGTCCGAGATATCCGATAGTGCTGACTCGACGACTACTAATGTGTTTCGTCTTTGAGCGGCGGTGAGGGCGCTGTGCACGCTGCTCTCATCCAGTTTCCAGTTGGCCTTTCCCGCCTCCAGCCAGAGGTAGTAGCCCACAAGCTGAATAAGGAAGGGGTAGCCCTCGGTAGCCTCCGCGGCCTCACTGACGAGGCCGGGGGAGACGCCTATTCCTCCCTCACTGAAGAGCTCGCTGTAGGATGCGGTGACTTCGGCGATGGCTGCCTCGTGGAGATTGATCCTGTCGGCGCGTCGCAGGAAGGTCGCCACTCCTTCATTTAGGAGGTCGGAGACGGCGGATGGCAGGCCGGCGAAGATGAGGCCGATGGGCAGTCCGTCGCGGATGAAATGCTGCACTTCAGCGGCCAGTTGGGATATTTCTGTGCGGTCGACCGCATGTATCTCGTCGATGGTGATAACGAGTCCTGTACCTTTTGCGTCCAACAGCCGCAGAAGGTCGTTCCCGGTCCGTCGCCAGTCGGCACTCCGTTCCTGGGGGAGTTGCGTTGTTAGTCCGAACCCTGCCGCCGAGAATGCTGTGATTTTCCGTGTTGGGGGCCCGTCTCCGAGCTCCTCGACAAGCCGGAGCATGTCGTCGCCGATTCCGGCGAGGAAACCGGGGTTTGCTGTTCGGGAGATAACCGCCCAGCCGTGAGTCCCTGCGATCCGTTCCGCGGCGCTCAGCATGACTGTCTTGCCGATGCCTCTGGATCCGGTGATGATGGTCAAAAGCCCGGGTGCTCCCGAGCCTTGCTGCAGGCCGTACTCGAATTCATCCAAGAGCCCGGCCCGCCCAATCAAGTCCGGCGGTGTGGCTCCTGCGGTGGGCTTGAACGGGTTCCGCACCGGGACCTCCAGGGTGAAAGTAGGTGAAAGTGGTGAAAGTGGTGAAACTGATATCACACTATCAGGCGCCACATCCCGCAAAGTCTCAGGAGCTCCTGCAGGGCGAATATGCAGCGTCGGGCCATCCCTGTACGAAAAACAAGTCGACCATGCGTCCTATGCAGTCTCGGTTCTGACCACCTGAGACTGCAGCAGTCAGGCTGCGGCCAGGCAAGCTGACAGATACGGCCCTGATTCGCATGGTTGGATAGCGGCATGCCAATTCTTCCAAGGACAGAAAATTCACTCTTGGTCCGCACGAGCTTCGCCGATGACAAAGCTTGGTTGACTTGGACGAATTGTCACATGAACCGTTCCGGTGCGTCGCCAGTGAACTTTGGGGAATCGATAACAACCTGAATACTGCCAACATGGACTGGGAAGAGTTCGCAGAGAACACAGACGACGACGGCGTATTTAGGGTTTTTCTTGACCGTTCTTGCTGCGGCAATGTCCACTGCTACTCCCGTACTTTAAGTGCCGATAATCAACATTATGTCAAGTTGAATGAATCCAAGTGCAGAATCTGCAGATTAGGACCCGGTGATACGCACTCCCCGGTTTCGACTGACTGGACGCCGAAGTCCTCGCCGTTACAGGGATCCGGGCCCGTCCGGCGCCGCGCCGGGCAACAGCCCGGGCGTGTAAAGGTCAACTGGTTCGAGGTACCGTGCAGCTAGAACTGGACCGTCGATGATGCCGACGGGTTCTTCGCCCATGAGCGCTCGATCCTGAATCTGGCGTTTGCCACCATCTGCGTCTACCAGACCCATCTGAAGGTGTTCTGCGACCTCCTGACCGATCCGGTCTATGAATGGGACCGGGTCCGCCACCAGGGGTTCGGCCGCTCCCCCGTCCAGACCATCACCGAATTCAACCGGGCCCGGCACGCCCAGAGCAACGAAACCCGGGGAAGAGTTCGACGAATATGATTCTCCTCCGTGGGGCGGCTTATCTGCCCCTGCCTATTTGGTCTTCGGGGTCTTCTGGGTCCAGGGGAAGACCCGCCGCGATACGCCGCCGGTCCTCCGCGGCCGATGTCCGGACGCGCTTCAACCGGAGCCCTCCCCTAACCAGGAAAAAGCCGGCCACAAGCATAACGAAGGCCACCATAGCTGCTGCCCAATAGGTGCTCGGATCATTAGCTTTGGGTTGGAACACGACGGCCAAGATGATGGCTACCAGCATCGTGAGATTGGCGATTTTCAAGGGCCCGAGCATGGAGTAGACGGACTGCCACGTCGCCTTGCTGGGCCTAGCCCTGCCGGTTCCCTCAACGTCCATGCGGAATTTTCCCCCAGTGTTTCTCACCGTGAGCGTACCTGTCGCTGCTAGGCAGGGGAAGGCATGAAACAGCTCCCGCATGGGATTCCCATTAGACGCCTTGCTGCTAGCATCCGGCTTCCCTGGCCGCCCAACGTTGACGAATAGGACTCAGAACAGTAGGTCACTTTCCCGCTTGTAGTCTGCATCTCCTCAGATGCATCAAGCAGCCCCTCTCCACCGACCATTCGGGCCACGCAGCCAAAGCGTCTTCGTACATCGCCTTTAGGTCAGGGATATTCCGCTAATCGGTGTTCCGGGGGGAAGAGTTCGGACCTGATTGTGAATCTGGCCAGCAATGTTCAGGGTCACGACAAAATCGCCTAACTCGACGTTGCTAAGTTCGGTTGGACCTCCGAGAACTGGTGGTATGCAAAAACCGTAGATTTCGGCCTCGCCCGGTTGGAGGCCCGCGTTCTCTGCCTGGTCGGCCAAACCGACCATGAGGTACTCGGCTTGCCCCTCGCGAGAATTCAGTACCGCGATCAGGTCACCCTCGCTCGACCACAGCCGAGAAAGTTCACCGGCAATGACGTCGAGGAACCAGAATCCGCTCTCCGTCTGCAAGAACACGTCTCCGAATGGCGAAGTGAAAAGCGGACGCTTGTCGGCAAGATCGAGGAACGTCCAGGACTCGAGAGCATCGGCATAGAGAGCCGGCGGGAATCGACGAAGAGGTTGCATAACGTGACATTAGCGGAGACACTCGCTGCCCACGTGCGAAATTCCCAGAAGTTGGGAGCTATTCGATATAAAATACGCTCGAACTTGATCGCAGAGATGCCGGTAGGCGGCATGTAAGGACGAACTAGGGTTCATGGCAAGAACTTGGCCTCCCCGTCGGCCTCCGTTTCGGGCGTCCGGGCCGCCTCGGGAAACGCCATGTCAATTTCTCGTCCCTTGACTGGGGTATGGGCGTGAATCGTGGCCGCCAAATTCATCAGCAGAGGCCAAAGACAACCTAGGTCTGGAAGCCTAGGCTCGGTTCAGCGTTCATTCACTAGGGGGAACAATGGATCGCAGCTGGCGCCTTCGAATAGGAATTTCAGTTCTGGCGGCGGCATGGCTCATGACATCATGCGCAGCCGCCCCATCAGTTGTACCGGGATCAGCAGCCTCCACGCCCACCACTTCCGGAATCGCAGCAACATCACCGAGTGCCCCGACCAGCTCCGTGAGTAACAGCCCCGTCCCGGCCACCTCCGGCCCGCCGCGGGAAACGTGCGCGGCTTTCCTGCCCACCGCGCCTTGCTCCACCTACAGCAGCGTCGCCGCAACATCAAACGGTATGGCTCTACCCTGGGCGGCCGCCGGGACCATCAAGGTGCGACTGAGCTCCGTCGAAGGTACCCTGCAGCTGGCCATGAAAACAGACTGCTCCCCCATCAGCGGGCCAGCCACAATTGCTGGAAACATCATGACCCTCGGAAAAATCGCCACTGGCGCCAGCGGCTGCATCGGTACCGCCGGCGACCATCAAGCATGGATTCATGAATTCCTGAAACGTCCCATTGCAATGACCTATAAACAAGACACTTTGACCTGGACGAACGGGACAGACACGCTCAGCTTCAAAGCCGAGTAACCACGGTTTGAGTCCGCTTCCCTGCCCGGCCCCGACGGCGACAAATGAGCTGCCGGATAGGCGCCGAATCCACGGGAGGCCCCCTGCACGGCTGCCATTGGGCTGCCGCATTCACCACCGGGCGGACTCCCCTAGTTCGCTCCAGGTCCTGTCAGCCCAGCTCCCCCACCGCCCGTTCTCAGGTCTCCGTATTGATTGATCAAGTGTCCTTCGCATAGAAATCGCGGAGAATAGCCGCGACGATCGGCCGCAGCTGCTTCGGATTGACAGAGCCTTCGGCGGTTCGAAGGATTGCGGTGTCTACCTCAGCCAAGAAGGCCTCGGATGATCCATACCCTTCCGGGACACGGATCATCCAGACATAGCCCCTCGGCCGCGGCGGCAGGCCGGCATCCCGGAGGTACCGGTCGATGTCATCGTCGATTCCCTGCCGGTCGGCAGCTGTGAACGGTTCCTCGAAGGGTTGTTGCTTGCCCCCGCGCTCGATGTAACCGGTGATTGTCCTGCCGGCGTCCGAGGACGGGCGGCGGCGTAAGTTGCCCAGGCCGGCTGCCCAGCCGATGAGCGCCCCCCAGCCATTCTCGGGCAGGTCCAGCCAGGAAGCCGAGGGCTCGGATTCCTGCACGTCACTCCAGATGGGCTGCTCCTTGCCTCTGCGAAGGGGTCACCTCTCCGCACGGCTGCGGCGGGGCAGAACATCCGGTTCCGGGACCCGCGTCAGGGCGGCTTCCCGTGGAAGCTTGAGCCCGTCGTTGCAATCCTTACCTGACCTTCGTGTGCGTATCAAGGCGTGCGGTGGGCCGGGGCGAACTGCGCCGCGCGGTTGGTTTCTTCGGCGCGGATGAGGTGCACGAGCGCGTTGATGAGGGCCAAATGGGTGAATGCCTGTGGGAAGTTGCCGAGGTGACGGCCGCTCACCGGATCCAGCTCCTCAGCGTAGAGGCCCAAGGGACTGGCAAGGGACAGCAGACGTTCGCACAGTGCCTTGGCGCGTACCACCTCTCCGATCTCGACCAGGGCCGAGACGAGCCAGAACGAGCAGGTCGTGAAGGTCCCTTCGTCGCCGGTGAGACCGTCGTCGGTCTGCTCGGGACGGTAGCGCAGGACCAGTCCGTCCCGGGTGAGTTCATCGGCGATGGTCAAGACCGTGGCGCGCACGCGAGGATCGTTGATGGGCAGGAATCGGACGAGCGGAACAAGGAGAAGCGAGGCATCGAGGTTCCTTGTGCCGTAGGACTGGACGAACACGCCTCGGTCGTCGACACCATTGCGGCAGATGTCCTCATGAATCTCCGTGGCGACGGCGTCCCACTTTCGGGCGTAATCAGCCTGACCGTGCAGGCGCGCCAGCCGGGCACCACGATCCAGGGCGACCCAGCACATGAGCTTTGAGGATGTGAAGTGCTTCGGTTCGCCACGGACCTCCCAGATGCCGTGGTCGGCGTCCCGCCAGTGGGCGGCGGCTTGCTCGACCTGGCGGAGCAGGACGGGCCAGAGCGGCTCGGGAAGCTGGTCACGGGATTTGGCGTGGAGGTAGACGGAGTCCAGCATCATGCCCCAGACGTCGAGCTGGCGCTGGTGGGCGGCAGCGTTGCCGATCCGGACGGGGCGGGCGCCGTCGTAGCCGCCGAGTCCCTCGACAGTAACCTCGGGAAGGTCCCTTTCGCCGTCGATGCCGTACATGATCTGCAGGTCGTCCTCGGCGGCGACGTCGCGGATGAAAGCGAAGAAGTCGTCGGCTTCCCGGTCCAGGCCGAGGGTGTAGAGGGCCCAGAGCGCGAACGTGGAATCGCGCACCCATGTGTACCGGTAGTCCCAGTTCCGCTCTCCCCCGGGCGTCTCGGGCAGCGAGGTGGTAGGCGCCGCGACCAGAGCTCCAGTCGGCGCGTAGGTGAGGCCCTTCAACGTCAGCGCGCTGCGCTGCAGCTGCTCCCTCCACGGGTGGTCGGGGAACTCGCCCCCGGTGATCCATTGCCTCCAGAACTCAGTGGTCTGCCACTGCTTGCGCGTGGCTTCTTCCCAGGTCCGCGGCGGGGGCAGCGACCCCCAGGAGAGCGCGACAAAGGCCTGCTCGCCCTCGGTCATCCGGCTGCGGATGACCGCGATGGAGTCCTCAATGCCCAGCCGGCGGTCGGTAGTCAGATGCAGCACCGGATCCCCCTCATTGCCGCTGACGGTCACGGCCTCTCCGTATCCGGGGCTGGAGAACTCCCACCGTGCCCGGCGCTGGCCGTAGCCGAAGACCGGCTCGCACAGCACGGACAGCTCAACCGCACCGTTGACGCACCGGACGGTGCGCAGCAGGCAATGCTCGGCCTCGTAGTTCGTCGGCGGGCGGCGGTACCGGCCGGCCCTCTCGTCGGTGTGGTGCCACGGACCCATCACCAGAGCATCCCTCACGATCAGCCAGCCCGTCCTGGTCTGCCACGTGGTCTCCAGGATCAAGCTGCCGGGGAGATAGCGGCGCGCAGTGGGCTCACGGACGCCGTACGGCGCCACCTTGAAGCCACCCGCGGCGCGGTCGAGGATAGTGGAGAACACACTCGGTGAGTCGTGACGCGGCACGCACATCCACTCGACCTGCCCGCTCGATGCAATCAAGCAGTTGGCCTCACAGTCAGACAAAAACCCATAGTCGGCGATCGGCGGATACGGGCTCGTGCCGGCCCCGGGCCGCCGCCTCCCCTCCGCCCCTGACCGGGCGTCGATGCTCACCACCCCAGTATGTTCCCCTCAGGGTGGAAACGGGACCCCGGCTACCTGGACGGCTTCCTCCCCAACGGTCAGTGCTTCATCAACGGTCAGTGCTTCATCGCAGAGGACGACGGCGATGCGGCGGCGAAAATATCGTACGGCCGCCGGCCAAAGAGGCGCTGGACCTGAATTCCCTACATGGTCGATGGCCTCCTCGACCCGGGACAACGTTGACCCGCTCTGCCAACCCTTGGGATTGTTCAATCGGGGCGCTGAAGGATTTCGACGATGATTGTGCTAAGAATCCCCGTCGGCTCAGCAATTCCGATGGATCGACAAGATGAACAACGGAGGATTGATCTCATGTCACAGGTACGGCGTTTCGATCATGTTGGTATCACCGTTGCCGATCTCAAAGAGGTGACGGCGTTCTTCGTCGGGCTGGGCCTCGAGGTCGAGGGCGCGCCGATGTTCGTCGAGGGCGAGTTCCTCGACACGGTGATCGGCATCCCCGACTCACGTACGGAGATTGTCATGCTGCGGCCGCCCGACGGAGGTACCCGGCTGGAGCTTTCGAGCTTTGTCCGGCCCGACCACCAGCCTGGATCGCCCGCGGCGATGGCCAATGAGTTGGGGCTGCGCAACGTGGCCTTCGAGGTCGACGACCTCCAGGCGGTCGTCGACCGTCTGGCCGCGGACGGCTTCGGGCTGGTCGGCGACATCGGCCAGTACGAGCACCTCTGGCGCATGGCCTATGTGCGCGGCCCGGAGGGGATTATCGTGTCCCTGGCCGAGCGGATCGGCTGATTCGCCGTCCCTATCGGCCGGGCTCCGACACGCCAGCGGCACATGGCCTTGATGGCTCGTGGTGGCCCACAACGGCTGATCCATAGCTACGCCTTTGGTATAGCCAGTGTCGCTGCCCAGCGCTGTCCCACAGACGATTCGATGCCTAGCGAATAGGTCTTGAGATGGCAGACCTCTAATTGGTTTTCCGAAGGAACAATATCGCTTGTTCCTTTCACGTGGGCTGGGCGGCATCTGTTCCGGTGCCCCTTCTCCCCCACCATGCCGTTGCTGCCAGTAGAGGCAAGCGGATAGGCCGGCCTATTGTGGCCGATCCGGCGGAACTCGGCTATGCCGCTTACTTTCGCGACCAGGACCTGTCCGTCTCCGGCACGTTCATTTATGCGCTCTAGCCTCTGCCGTCACCTGTCACCGCGCCCCCGGACGCGCGCTGACCACGGACAACCAGCAGGGCGACTAAGAGAACGGATCCCAGCGCCCGCGGCCTTGGTACACAGAAGTTCGACGAGCACCCAGTGACGGTCTAGCTCAGTCCCAGGCACCGTTCGGCGGTCTGCTCAGGGGTCGGATTTGCGAGTAGATTGTTCACATCCGCTGAGGGCCCGCATATCGGCGAAACGACGTGGACAAGGATCCGGATGGGCCGGCCGTACCGCATTGACACTCACCAGCACATCGTTCCGCCCGGGTATGCGCGCTGGATGCTTGAAAAGGGCATCCGCCCCGGCGGCATTGGCCTGCCGTCGTGGTCCGAGCGCTCAGCGTTGAAGTTCATGGACAGGCACGACGTGCAGACCGGCATCCTGTCCCTGTCCACTCCCGGCGTGTACTTCGGGGACGCTGCGGAGGCACGTCGGCGGGCGCGGGAGATCAACGAATACTGTGCGGAGGTGGTCGCGGCCCGGCCTGAGCGGTWCGGGTTCTTCGCGACGCTCACGCTGCCGGACGTGCAAGGCGCCCTGGCGGAGGCCCAGTACGCCCTGGACACCCTGCTCGCGGACGGGATCGTATTGCTGGCCAACAACGCCGGCCGCTATCTGGGCGATCCTGGCTTTGAGCCTCTKCTGGAGTTCCTGCACCACCGSCGGGCCGTAGTGTTCRTCCACCCCGCTGAACTGCCCGGTCCGGCGGTGCCGGGCATACCCGCCTTTGCCGCAGATTTCTTGCTCGACACGACCCGCACCGCGATCAGCCTGATCCTGTCCGGTGCGATGGAAAAGTTCTCGGGAATCAGGTTCATCCTGGCCCACGCGGGCGGCTTCGTGCCTTACATCGCCTACAGGATCCTGCTGACGATGCTCAACGATAAGGGCCTGGCCCTCAGCGCACTGGCGGCGCTGGGAGATAAGAAGCAGTCCATCTTGCGCCGGTTTTATTACGACGTGGCCCTATCCGCCAGCCCGGCGGCCCTGCCCAGCCTGCTTGAGGTAGCTGACCCGGGCCGCATCACATACGGAACTGACTTCCCGTTCGCACCCTCTGCGGCGATCGATTTCCTGAATATGGAGTATGAAAATTATCCGCTGGACCCCTCCGTGCGCGCGGCGATAGACCGCGGCAAT